>JAIFMH010000120.1 GCA_020048595.1 Bacteroidota bacterium
CTTGACAGAACAAGCTGTCAAAAACAGTCCGAATAATAAAAATGTTAGGATAAAACCTAGTATCGTATTTTTTTTCATATTACTTGTGCCCAACTATGTTATAGCATTATCTTTATCCTACTTTTCACACTGTAAATATATCTCTTTTTTCGATATATGCTGTTAGTATTTAAATACCGGGGAAAAATCGCACGCCCCGTTTCCGAAGCGTACGAAATTACCAGTATCAGAGGCTTTGCCGCTTTGTAAGTTAGTATTTCTCTTTCTGAAATCCCCACTCACGCAATACGCTGGCATAGGTATCAGGATAGTTGCCTTTAATAATATGTATCAGGGCATTCAGTGTTTTCTGTATTTGTTTGCGGTGCTCGTTTTTTACACTAACCAACCCGGCAACTTCACTATCGGTGTTTACCGCCAGATTTAATGCGGTTTCGTATTCCGTTAAAATACCCTGCCAGTAAGCCAGACCATACTTTTTATCCTGGAATCCATGTTCGGCAAAGGCTTTCACGGTAAGTTGCAAGGAGGCTTGGCGTTTGTTTCTGTCGGTTGGAAAAGCCCATGTATTACCCTGCTTGGTAATGCCAAACTGTGGCAGGTAGGTAGTAAAACTATTTTTGTCAAATTTGTCTTTCAGGTATACTTTCACGTATTCCTGCATTTTGTTGATATTGTTATCCAGGTCTTTTAGTTTGCCGGTTACTGCGGCGCGTCCGCCACCGGTAGCATTACGCTCATTTAAACTGGTATCGAACTGGTTGGCAGTATTTGCGAAATCAGCTGCAGTAGTCCACATAAGTGTAATGGCTGGCGTAATCAGCCATTTGGTGTTTACGTTCAGCGAAAGATCTCTCAGGTTAAGGTCGGCAGCAGGTGTGCTGGCTGATCTGCGTTTTTTAGTTTCGGTGGCAGGAACCGGGGATTCGTCAGTGCTCATTGTTTTTAGTTAATAGGTTAAAAAATTTATGAATTGATGAATTGGCAATCTGTTTTTGATAGTGTAACCGTTATCGTTAAAATGAAATTATTCGTTGGGTTATAATCCTGAACGTGGGCGCAGGCAGTTATTTAGTATGTTGTTTTTACATAAGATATCACTTTTTACTATTGGGAATTTATTATATAAGGAAGCATATATCCTTTGATGGGTATTAAGCGGATTACATAAAGGCACAAACAGGCATAGATGGGAATTAAATGGATTACATATAGGCGCATATAAGCATCAATAAGTACTAAATGGATTACATATAGATAAGTGTAAGCTTCGGCTACAACTAAATGAATTGCTTATGGCCTATCTAAGCTTTATTGAGTACCGGAATTTTTGTTTCAAAATGCATAGGAGTTTATTCAGTTGGTATAAAAATGATTTTACAATAGGTATTAAGCGGGATGGTATAAAAAATATTGATCTTAAAATTGTAAGCCAGGCCAGTAATGTAAAAGCAATAATTTTGAATTGATCAGCTATTGGTAAACCAATATCCTTTAGTGTTTATGCGTGAGCACAGGTAAATGAAATTTGTTTTTCGGGAAATCTACCTTAATTAAGTTGCTATACTATTCTTATTTTTATAAACAACCTCTTATAATGAAACCCGTTAATATGCAGTATTAAATATTGGTAAGCGTAAGGATGTTGTAAATGTAAACATTAATAAATCATGCCAGGTAATTGCGGATAAATATTTTTGAGCTGTTTTGTTTAAATCAAAAATCAAAGTTCTCTAATTTCCACCCAATCACCCCTCGCCCAATCGCCCCTCGCCAAATCGCCCCTCGCCCCATCACCTTGTCAACTCACTCTCTCCCATTCACTCATCTACCATTCCGGTTTCGCTACATTATTCATATTCCTGATAATCCATGCTTTTTTCTTAGCAATATAAGCTGTTGGTTTATCAGGCCTCCATCGCCGTGGATTCGGAAGTACGGCAGCAATGGCTGCAGCCTCGGAACGGGTCAGGTTTTTGGCTGATTTTTTAAAATATTTCTGTGATGCGGCTTCGGCTCCATAAATGCCATCGCCCATTTCAATAACATTGAGGTACACTTCCATAATGCGTTTCTTTCCCCAAAACAGTTCGATAAGACCGGAAAAATAGAGCTCTAGTCCTTTACGCACATAGTTCCGGGCCTGCCATAGAAAGACATTTTTTGCCGTTTGCTGGGTAATTGTACTTGCGCCCCGGATTTTCTTTCCGCGTGCGTTAAGTTTCTGCGCTTTTTCAATGGCTTTGAGATCGACACCAAAATGAGTTTCGAAATTATTATCCTCCGATGTAATTACTGCCAGCACCAGGTATGGCGAAATGTTATCAAGTGAAACCCAGTCTTTATTAATTGCAGGCGTTTTTTTGTCACCTATGCTTTCAATTACACGGATCAGCATCAGGGGAGTTGCAGGCGGAGGCACAAAACGGTAAAGCAACGTAAATACAATACTGCTGCCGAAAAACAAGATCAGGCAGAACCTGGTGATTCTGTAAATATTTTTTTTAACAGTTTGAAAACGTGCTGATTTGCCCATGCAGCCTATGCAGATTGTATTTTGAAAAACAATTTTGTTTCTTTGGTGCAAATGTATTAATTTTTTGATATGTTTGCCAAGCCTATCGGTGAAACACTTAGTTAAGTTAAGTGATTGATATTCAGGATTGAATAATAAATTTATTGCAAGTAACAATGTAAAATTATCACATGAGTAACTTTATAGGAATACGCCACGAGGACAAATACGTGATGGAACGCAGGGCTCCGCTTACCCCGAAACATGTGGAGCGGCTGATTAAAAGCAAAAAACTTGACTTCGTAGTTCAGACTTCCGAAAAAAGGGTGTTCACTGATGATGAATATATAAAAGCCGGAGCAAAAATTGCCAAAGACCTGAAAAAATGCAGTGTTATTTTTGGTGTTAAGGAAATGCCGGAATCATTTTTCGAAGAAGATAAAACCTACATTTTCTTTTCGCATGTCATCAAGGGGCAGGCATACAATATGCCTATGCTGAAAAAAATGATGGAACTCAAATGCAACCTTATCGATTACGAACGGGTTGTGGATGAACAAGGCAAACGGCTGATTTTCTTCGGTAGGTATGCCGGTTTAGCCGGAATGATTAATTCCCTTTGGTCGCTGGGTCTCAGGCTTAAAGAAGCCGGTTACAAAACTCCGTTTGCACAGATAAAACAGGCGCATAAATATAGTTCGCTTGCCGAAGTACGCGAAGTGATTTCGGCAGTAGGGCAGGAGATAGCCGAAAAAGGCATGCCTGAAGAACTGCGGCCATTTACCATCGCATTTACAGGCTATGGCAATGTTTCGCAGGGAGCACAGGAAATAATAGGCCTGTTGCCGGTAAAGGAAATTTCGCCCGAGAAATTGCTCACCCTCAAACGCCGCAGCAAACTTCCTGATAATTTGATCTATAAAGTTGTTTTTAAGGAAGAACACCTGGTTGAACCCATAGATGAGAATGATGAATTTGACCTTCAGGAATATTATGCGTCCCCAGAGAAGTTCAGAGGAAAATTTGAAAAATACATTCCTTACATCGATATGCTTATCAATTGTGTTTACTGGGATGCTCGCTACCCACGATTGGTTACCAAAGATTACCTCGAAAAACTGTTTGCTGCCGGAACTCCCAAACTAAAAGTTATAGGTGATATTTCGTGCGATGTGAACGGTTCCGTTGAATGCACCGAAAAGGGAACCGAAATAGAAGACCCGATTTTTGTTTACCATCCTGATACCCGCACTTATACCATGGGCCATAAGGGCGATGGTGTGCTTGTGATGGCTGTAGATATTCTGCCCAGCGAACTTCCCCGTGATTCGTCAGCCGGTTTTGCCGATGTGCTTGTTAATTATGTAAAAGCCATTGCCGACTGCGATTTTAACGAGGATTTTTTAACACTCGATCTGCCCAATGCAATAAAAAGTGCGCTGATCCTCCATCGTGGCGAACTGACACCGCATTATAAGTACCTGGAAGAGCATTTGTTGAGTGAAAAGTGAAAAGTGAATAGTGAAAAGTGAAAAGTGAAAAGAAAATAGTTAATCGTTAATAGAAAATGGTTTATTAGTGAAAATTAACCAATAACGATTAACCAATAACGATTATCCAATAACGATTATCCAATAACCAATAACCAATAATCCTGCAATCCCCAATAAAATCTAAATAAAACCAAAATGAAGAAAGTCCTTATTCTGGGTGCTGGCCTGGTGGTCCGCCCTATCGTAAAACACTTGCTTAACAAAGGAATCCAGGTAACGGTTGCTACCCGCACCAAAAGCAAAGCTGAAGAAATGATCGCCGGTCATCCCAATGGTATTGCTGTTGCCTGGACAGTTGAAGATGAAGAAACCCTGAGCCGTATGGTTGCTGAACACGACCTTTCGGTTAGTCTGCTGCCTTATCTTCACCATTTGCTGGTGGCTAAATATTGCCTCCTGCATAAAAAAAACATGGTTACCACTTCGTATGTAAAACCCGAAATGCAGGCTCTTGATGCACAGGCAAAAGAAGCAGGTATTATTATTCTCAATGAACTTGGCCTCGATCCGGGCATCGACCATATGTCGGCAATGCGCATTATCGACAACGTACATGATAGAGGCGGGAAAATTGAAGAATTCTATTCCATTTGCGGTGCTTTGCCAGCTCCTGAAGCAGCAACAAATCCGTTTAAATACAAATTTTCGTGGAGTCCCAAAGGCGTTGTAATGGCTGGTAACAATGATGCCAAATACATGAAGGACAATGTTGATGTAGATGTTCCGACTGAAAATCTGTTCAAATCTCCGCTCAAAGTTAATTTCCCCGAAGTAGGTGAACTGGAGGTTTATCCAAACCGCGACTCCATTGCTTACATTGATATTTATGGTATTCCGGAAGTGAAGACCATTCAGCGCGGAACTTTCCGTTACAAAGGCTGGTGCGAAACCCTGCACGTGATGAAACAGCTGAACCTGATTTCGTATGATAAAGTTAACCTGGCAGGCAAAACGTATGCGGATTTTATTGCTCAGCAAATCGGCGAAACCGATAGCAGTTATATTCGTCAGAAAGTAGCTGCACATCTTGGTATTGATGCAGGTGCATATGCCCTTGATGCAATGGAATGGCTCGGACTCTTCAGCAACGAACCGCTTAACCGCACCGAAGATTCGCCTTACGAAGTTACCAGCGACCTGATGATTGCTAAGATGGAACTCGGACAAAACGAACGCGACATGGTTGCCATGCAGCATACATTCCTTGCTACTTATCCTGACGGAAAACAGGAAGTGATCCGTTCGCGCATGCTCGATTTCGGAACGCCAGCAACCGATACTTCCGTTGCACGTACCGTTGCTTTGCCAGCTGCAATAGGTGTTGAAATGATCCTTGCCGGACAAATCACTGTTAAAGGTGTTTTCCGTCCTGTATTGCCGGGAATTTACAATCCGATCCTCGACGAACTCGAAAAACTTGATATCCGGATGGTAGAAGAATACGGATTGCCGTTAAGCGAAAGAATAAGCTAAACGGAATTTTAAATCTACTGAAAAAGGGCTGCCGAGAGGTGGCCTTTTTTTTATTCATGGGGTGACTTCAAGTCACCCCATGAATAAAAAGACGTTCTTCACTATTGTTCTTGTTTCGGACTATTCCTCTGAATCGTTATATCCTGATCTATCGACCGTAAGTGCAAATCCCTTTGTGGAAATGGTATTTCAATACCGTTTTCCTTCAGTATGTCGAATATGGCAAAAAGAACTTCGCTGCGAATTCGTTTGCCTTCAACAAAATCTGAAATCCAGAAATTGAGCATGAAATCCAGGGAATTGTCGCCAATTGCAGTAAAGAAAATATCCGGGTCCGGAAGTTTCAGGATTTCAGGATGATTTTCTAAAACACTTAAAAGCAGGGTGTTAACCTGGTGCGGGTCCGATTTGTATGCCACACCGATTATGATCTCTAAACGGCGGCGTTTGTTCGATAAAGTCCAGTTGGTAACCTTGTTGGAAATAAGATCCCCGTTAGGAACAATAATTTCAGCTCCCTCAAAAGTTTGAATATTACTGGCGCGTATGCCTATTCCCTTTATCCAGCCAGTATCCGATCCAAGTTCAACCATATCACCCACGGAAATAGGTTTCTCAATCGCAATAACCAAACCCGAAACAAGGTTATTAAAGATATTCTGTAGTCCGAAACCGATACCTACTCCTAAAGCTCCCATTAGAACTGTGAGTTGTGTTAAAGGTATTCCCGATGCTATGATTCCAATAATAAAACCAACCATTATAATAATAAACCTCACAATAAGCATGACGCTCCCATAGGCTGTCTGTTTCTTGAATTGTTTTTTATAATCTTCGGTTTCAATGGCGGTATTAATAAGGTTTGCAAAATATATTGAACCACCGGTAATGGCAAAGAACAAAAGTATGCTTTCGTATGTAAATACCGAATCGCCCAATTGCCTTGATTCATAAATCCAGTTGCTGAGCCAGTTAACAATTTCGTCGAACAGATTTAAATTTTTAAGGTATGAAATAATAAAGAACAGTACTGCCAGCATTATGATTATCCGCTTCAGCTTTTTCTCGATAATTTCATGTGCAATCTTAAATGACTTGCTATGCTTATTAATCATAAAAGTAAGTATACGCAGGTAATCGATAAAAGTCATTACAGTAACCGATAGTACGAGTGCGAGTACAAAGGCATCCAGCGCACCAAGGAATAATTGCCTTCCCTGCGGATAATATCCCAGTACACTCATTACCCATCCTAAACTCATTTGCAGAATAAGCAGGGCAAAAACCAGTCTTTTTAAGTTAATGTTTTCGCTTGAATGCGAAATTATTTCGCGGTAAATAATATACATTGGTATCAATATTAAAATGGAAAATGTATATATGATTCTACCGGCAAATGTGGGAGAAGTAAAGAAATTAATAAGTATCAGCAGGAAAAAAGCTCCGAGTAAGATGTAGAAAGGACCTTTCGAGATGTAATCATGTTCCTTGATGTAAAGAATACCGACGCATAGGGTGAGTGAAATAAAAATGAGATCGAAAAAAGCATAAGGCGCATGTGTGAAAATCATTGGAGCCAATGCTAATCCCATAATTACAGAAGCAAGGGTAGGATATTTTTGCAGGTATATCTGAGAATGAATTCCTGTAAGCTTATATTTTTTGTTTTTACGGAAATAATGTACCGGTAATAATGCGATTATAAATAATAGAATCCTGTACAGAATCAGCTGGGTAATATTATGCTTTAGGAAGAATGAAATAGACTCATAGGTTTGATTAATGGTTTCGCGTATGGTTTTTCCCAGTGAGTATGGATAATCAGAAGTACTTGATTTCCAAACCGGCGGTAAAGTAGCCTTTCGGAGATTGGTTTCTATTTCGTGAATAAGTGATTGAGCATACCTGTTTGATTCCTGCAATTCCAATCCCGTTTTATTAATTGAATCTTCAAGCCTTACAAGAGTCAATAATCTGCCGGTAAAGTAGGCTGTTGTTTTTCGCAGTGTCGAATCCAGCAGATCTATTTCAGGCTTATAAATTGATTTGATGGTTGTATCTGCAAATTCATAAAAATAATCTATTTCTTTTTCGATGAGTATTGAATTGGTCGTTTCCTTCAACAGGTAGTTGTTATATTGAACT
>JAIFMH010000191.1 GCA_020048595.1 Bacteroidota bacterium
TTTATGTTGCCGTTCCTTTTTCGACGATTGATTTTTCTTTATCTGATGGCTCTCAAATCCCGATCGAGGAACGCAGCGAAGATGAAGTGCTTTATTACTCCGGACCGGATTCAGAAGGAGTTATGCGTACAATCCGAATGGCTTCGCCCGGATCAAATGCATTAAATCCTGCTTTTGATGTTACTCCGGCAAGGTTTATAAAAGGCTTTATCACAGAAAAAGGAATAATCAGTACTGAAATGCTTGTAAATTATAAATCACACTGAGAAAACCGGGTATGAGGAAAATTGTACTTTATATCGCTGTCAGCCTCGACGGGAAGATTGCCAGATCTGATGGGAGTATAGATTGGCTGGATAAGATTCCAAATCCAGACAATCTGGATTACGGATATTCTGATTTTTACAAATCCTTCGACACTACACTGCAGGGATATAATACGTATCAGACGATACTGAATTTTGACATTCCATTTCCTTACCCTGATAAAAAAAATTATGTTTTTACTACGAAGCCAGATCTCGAAAATACTGAATATGTTGACTTTGTTTCTGGCGACATCATTTCATTCATCAAAAATCTGAAGAGCGAAGAAGGGAAAGATATATGGTTAATTGGTGGGGGGAAATTAAATACTGCACTTTTTAACGCCGGTCTTATTGATGAATTTCAGGTTTTTGTCATGCCTGTTGTTGTTGGAGAAGGGATTCCCTTATTTGATTTGGTGCCCAATGAAACAATGCTCAGACTGATTGAAAATAAGGCATTTCCCGGCGGTGTTGTTTCACTTAAATATATTAAAATATAAAATCAGACGGCTAATTTTTCAGACAAATAAAATCCTATTATGGAAACTCTTAAATCATGCAACTGGCCCGGAAACGATCCTTTAATGATTGAATACCACGATAATGAATGGGGCGTTCCCCTGCACGACGATCAAAAACTTTTCGAATTTATGATTCTGGATGCTTTCCAGGCCGGGTTAAGCTGGAAAACCATTCTGCATCGCCGTGAAGGATTCCGGGCGGCATTTGATAATTTCGATGCTGAAATAATTGCCTTATACGATGAAAACCGAATTCAGAAATTGATGCTGGATTCGCGCATTATCCGCAACCAGTTAAAAATACGGTCAACCGTAACCAATGCCCAGTCATTTCTTAAAATACAGAAGGAATTTGGGACTTTCGATAAATACATCTGGCAGTTTACAGGTGGGACTACCATTTACAATAATTGGACAGATCTGAAACAAATTCCGGCAAAGTCGGCCGAATCGGATGCCATGAGCAAGGATTTAATCAAAAGAGGTTTTAAATTTGTAGGCTCAACTATTTGCTACGCATTTATGCAGGCTGCCGGTATGGTTAATGATCATATGATATATTGCTGCAAACATCCCGGAAGCAAATAATTAATACAAAAACAATTGTAATTTAGCCATTGAAAATGGATTGCATACTATCAATTAGTATATAAACGAAGAAGCAGACAATGATTGAAAAACCCACTATTGTTCCCGAATACAAATACAGGGTTAAAGATTATTCAGTTGTTACCCCATGGTTTCGGGACACCATTGTGCGGCCGTTAATTGCGTATATTCCACGATGGATACCAGCAAATCATATAACGATTGGGTCCAACTTATTTATGTTTGCCGCCCTTTTGCTGTCATTGTTTTCCGGTGAAAACCGGTATGTATTTTTAGTTGTACCCATCCTGGTTTTAGGCTATGTAATTGGCGACCACCTTGACGGGATGCAGGCAAAACGTACCGGTACCAGCTCAGCCCTGGGCGAATTTTTCGACCATTTTCTGGATATTTTCAATAACGGTATCCTGGTTATGATAGTCTGCAGCCTTATGAATGTTAGCCCTTGGATCACTATTGTTTGCCTCACAGTCAGTTACGTAGCTCATTCAGCAATATTTTTTGAACAACTTAAAACCGGCTGGCTGGTTTTCGAAAAATTCGGCGCCCTCGAAGCAGTAATCCTTATACTCTTTATAATCTCATCCTTATACTTGGTTCCGGTTCATAGTTTTCTTTTGTTCCCGGTTTTCAGTCAGGTAACGTATTTTGAACTCTTTATGCTGGTTAGTGCCGCAATTGCTGTTATTACCTGGATCAAAACGCTGCTGCGGATAAGAGTTGTAAATGCAAAGTATATATCTTTCTTTCTTGCGATGATTGTACTAATAGCGGTTTTAATACCGGTTGGAAACAGCTTGACTGCTTTTGCAATAATCTCTTTGTTCAGTATCGTTTATATAGGGAATAATCAGCGCAGCCACTTAACCGGGCTTCCTGAAAATTGGCCTGATTTTGTGGTACCTGTAATATTGCCGCTCTCATTTTATGCGGATTTTTATTTTGAAAATATCACAACTGTAGTCTTGCTTTATTTGGCTGGCAGGGTGATCTGGATTGCATTCACAACCATCAGCATATTACGCCAATACTGGGTGTGGCGAAATCCGGAAATGAAACCATCCACGTTAGAAAGTGATTCAGAACTGGAACAGGAAGTACTTGCTATTTCTTCGAAAAATCATTAAAAATACTCTGCAACATTGCCTTAGCTTCATTTTGCTCTTTTGAAGTAATAGTTCCGCGTTTCTCGAAAAAATCATTTGCAATAGGATCATAACCTATTGACATGCCTGGCCTTAGCATCACAATTCCGCTGCTGTAGGTATAATAAGCGAAATTACCGGAACCTCCGGAGGCAAGCAGGTCGTTGCCAAAAGTGAACTTGTTTCCCTGAAGGCCCATCTGGTTTAGTACCGTTTTTGATATATCAAGCTGACTGCCAAACGTGTGTATCACTGTATCCTGTTTTGCCAAGGCACCTCCAAGCCATAACATTGGTATCCGGAAACGGTCAGGTTCCGATTCGGATAAATTGCCCGGAAACCTTGTGCCGTGGTCGGCAATAATCACAACAAGGGTATTGTCCCACCATTTTTTTTGCTTTGCCTGTTTGATGAAATTCCCGATACTTTCGTCTGTGTAGTGAATGGAGTTCAGAAAAAGGATTTCATCGCCATCGCCTTTCAGGTAGGGCTTGGTTGGAATCTCGAAAGGTTCGTGGCTGGTTAAGGTAAACAGGATTTTACAGAAACGGGAAGCTGTATCGGGTGTATCGTCCAGGAGTTTTTGCATAACAATATGATCCCAGGCACCCCATTTCGAATTGTATGTTTTGGGATCAAAATCATCCATCGAAATTATTTTATCAAATCCCGCAGCCACCAGGTACGAACGGTAGTTGGCAAAATCAATGGAACCTCCGAAAAAGTAAGAACTTTTGTATCCTTCTTTCTTAAGTTCATGAGTTATAAAGTCAAGTTTTTCAGTTTTCTGAGCATATTTTATTACACTCGATCCGGGAAGCGAAGGATAGCCGCTGATAACGGCGGTCATAGCCTTATCGCTACGGTTGCCATTGGCATAAAAGTTATCGAACAAAATCCCCTCCTTTACCAGTTTATTAAACTCTGGTGTCGGGCCTTCCAATCCTCCAAGCGCAGATATACATGTTGCGGTATAACTCTCAATAATGAGTATTATAATATTTGGATTGTCGGTATTAAGGATCTTTGAGGTTTGCCCCGGGCGATGCATTTCGGTGAATAATTCTTCGGTAAGCTTTTCGTCCAGTAAACGATACTTTGCTCTTTTTTCGTCATCTTCAGTAATGGAATAGCTTAAATTCCACAATGGATTGATAGCGGCATGATTTGCAAACTGTTTCTGCGAAAAGTAAGCTGAGCCAATATTGATCGGCACTATACTCACTCCACCCCTGATGGGAATTATCAGTAAAGCGAATAAAAACAGGGTCAGAATAACAGATAAGGGTTTGGATTTAAGGAGCCTGACTTTCGATCCGATCAGTGAATAATATATCCTGCAAACTGCAAATATGAGTACCGAAATTATAAGTGTTATCAGGATTATCTGCCATATTTTTACCGAAGCCGTCATAGCTTTGGTATTATCCATATAAAGCAAAGGCGTGGTATCGAGCCTGAATCCCCAGTATTTGTATAATTGAATATCCACTACAGTCAGCAAGGTTACGGCGCCGATAACCAGGTACGTATAAATATTTAATACCCTGGTTAAAACTTTAATAATTCCGAAAGAAGAAACTACCAGCAGCAGGGTTGGGAAAACCATCAGATAGGCAGCCATGGAGGTATCGAGCTGAAAACCATGAGTAAAAGTGCCAAGAATTTCACCAAAAGTCAGGTTCCTTGTAAATTCGTAATGTACCATCAGAAAGGCCATCCTGCCAACTACAAAAAAGGCATACCAGAAAAGAAAATAGGTAAAATAGAGTTTAATCCTGTCTTTCATAAATAACTTTCAGTTTGGGGGTGCAAAATTGCTTAAAAAACTAATACGATCATTTAATTAACAATCTGGTTTTTTAATCCTTAGTTCAATACTTTTGCATTAATTTTAACAATCCCTGAATAAAAGAGGCTTCTGTTAATCAGGTCAGGCTTCAAATTAACTAACAAGCACTATATGAAAATTGTTTATCTCGGTATGACTGCCGATATTATGCATCCGGGTTTAATAAACATTATTAACGAAGCTTCAAAACACGGAGAAGTCCTGGTTGGACTGCTCACTGATTCTGCAATAGCTCATTATAAACGGATGCCTTACCTCACCTACGAACAGAGGAAAATGATTGTTGAAAACGTGAGAAATGTTTCAAGAGTGGTTCCCCAGGAGGAGTGGAGCTATGTGCCAAACCTTCTGAAATACAAACCTGATTATATCATCCATGGCGATGATTGGGTGGAAGGACCGCTGAAAGATATCAGGGAAGATGTTATAAAAGCGATGGAGCAGATCGGCGGAAGCATCATTGAAATACCTTATACAAAAGGCATCAACTCAAGTTCACTCGATCGGGATATCAAAGTTATTGGCACCACTCCGGATGTACGTTTGAAATCCTTACGGAGATTGCTTCATGCCAAACCACTTGTCAGGATACTGGAAGCTCACAACGGTTTATGTGGTTTAATCATTGAGAGTCTTGAAATTCAGAAAGGAAACAGGCTTTTATCCTTCGACGGGATTTGGTCGAGTAGTTTAACTGATTCAACAAGCAAGGGCAAGCCGGATATCGAAGCCGTTGATCTTACAACCCGGATGCAGGATCTGAATAATATCCTGGAATGTACAACCAAACCCATAATTTATGATGGCGATACAGGCGGCAAGCCTGAGCATTTCGCGTTTACGGTGCGCACGCTGGAGCGGAATGGTATTTCGGCTGTTATCATTGAAGATAAAGTAGGACTGAAGAAAAACTCGCTTTTCGGTACCGAAGTGGCCCAGCAACAAGCTACCATCGAAGAGTTTTGTGAGAAGATTCAAACAGGCAAAAGAGCTGCGATAACCGATGATTTTATGATTATCGCGCGTATCGAAAGCCTGATCTGCGGCGGAACAATCAGTAATGCTCTTGAACGCGCATTAGCTTATATTGATGCCGGTGCAGATGGAATCATGATCCATAGCAAAGATAAAAGCGGCAGCGATATAAAGGAATTTTGTCATTTGCTACGTGAGAAAAACACTGCAATTCCCATAGTTGTTGTTCCTACTACGTATAATTCAATTTATGAACAGGAACTGCAGAGTTGGGGCGCAAACATTGTGATTTACGCAAATCATATGTTACGCGCTGCCTATCCTGCCATGGTAAAAGCGGCAACTTCAATTCTGAACAACGAACGCTCCACCGAAGCGGGTGAAATCTGTATGCCGATAAAGCAAATTTTAGAATTAATTCCTGGTACCAAATAAGCTTATGTTAGATGTAAAAAAGATCGTTGGTTTGCTGTTTGAAAAAGAAGTGAATTTTTTTGCCGGAGTACCGGATTCACTTCTTAAAGATTTCTGCGCCTGCATAACCGATACAGTTACTCCTGAAAATAACATTGTTGCAGCCAATGAAGGCGCAGCAGTTGCAATGGCAGCGGGAAATTTCCTTGCAACCGGCAAAATTCCGTTGGTTTATATGCAGAACTCAGGCCTTGGGAATGCAGTAAATCCTTTATTATCGCTGGTTGATGACGAAGTTTACAGCATTCCGTTGATTCTGTTTATTGGCTGGCGTGGCGAACCGGGCGTGAAGGATGAACCGCAACATAAAAAGCAGGGAAAAGTAACCATGGCTTTGCTCGAAGCAATGCAGATACCAGCTATCATTCTGGATTCGGACGATGCAATAGCTGCCGGACAACTGGTCCAGGTGATATCCCAGGCTAAGCAAACTAATACTCCGCATGCGGTTGTTATCCGTAAAGATACATTTGGAAGCTACGAGCAGCAGAAAAAAATATCGAATCAATTTCCACTTAGTCGTGAAGAAGCGGTAAAGTTTTTTGTCGATACTGTTAATCCTGCTGATATAGCGGTAACAACAACCGGAAAACTTTCGAGGGAATTATTCGAATACCGCGACTTCATAGGAACCGGGCATGCGAACGATTTTCTTACCGTTGGCTCCATGGGCCACAGCAGCAGCATCGCTCTAGGCATTGCCATTGCTAAACCCTGGCGTACAATCTGGTGCCTTGATGGCGACGGGGCAATTATTATGCATATGGGTGCCGTAACAACAATCGGCAGCATAGCTCCGGCAAATTACAGGCATATCGTTTTTAACAACGGCATGCACGAATCGGTTGGCGTGCAGGCAACCTGCGCATTCGGGCTCGATTTTTCGGCAATCGCAAAAGGGTGCAGGTATAAAGCATATTGGAAAGCAGAAAACGCGGATGAATTTATTGATGCGATAAAGCAAGCTCAGAATTGTGAAGGCCCGGTTTTAATTGAAGTTTTGGTTAATGCCAAATCGCGGAAGGACCTTGGCCGACCGACTATTTCGCCCGTGATGAATAAAATTGATTTTATCTCGAACTTATCAGAAAAATAATGGAAACCATCAAACGTAATATTCTTTTAAATCCCGGACCGGCTACCACATCCGACACGGTAAAACAGGCAATGGTGGTTCCGGATATTTGTCCGCGCGAGACTGAGTTTTGCGATATAATGAATTCCATAAAGCTTGATCTGCCAAAGGTTGTGAATGGACAGGATGATTATGTTGCCGTACTTTTTGCTTCTTCGGGTACGGGAGGTGTTGAATCGGCAATAACTTCTGCACTGCCAAAAGATGGTAAAATACTGATTGTTGAAAATGGCTCCTATGGCACCCGGATGTGTAAAATAGCTGAACGGTATTCCATTCCATATATTTCATATTCAATTGTATACGGTGATTATCCCGACGTAAAAGCGATTGAATTATTGATTAAAAATGACAAGAGTATTACTCATCTTGCCGTTATCGATCATGAAACTACAACCGGTATGCGCAATCCGGTTCAGGCTATTTGCGACCTGGCGCATGAAAACAACATTGAGGTAATTGTAGATTGCATGAGTTCTTATGCCGGGCTTGAAATTGATTTGCAGAAATGGGAAGCCGAATACATTGTTTCATCATCAAATAAATGTATTCAGGGAATGGCCGGTTTGAGTTTTGTCATTTTTAAAAAATCGCTTCTGGATAAGATAAAAGGGAATTCCCGTTCATTTTACTTTGATCTCTATGAG
>JAIFMH010000005.1 GCA_020048595.1 Bacteroidota bacterium
TTATGCAACCGGACTTCCTGTAACTTTCCCAACCGGCAGAGCAGTAGTTGGTAATGCAATTATACCAGTTTACTCCAATCGCAATGCCTATCGTATGCCGGATTACCACCGCCTCGATTTGTCAGTCTCGTTAAAAGGAAAAGAAAAGCCTGGCAAAAAATGGCATGGCGAATGGAATTTATCCGTTTACAACGCTTACAACAGGCATAATTCCTGGGCAATTAATTTTACGCAGGATGCAATTGATCCCAATATTACGTACGCCGAAAAGACCTACCTTTTTGCTATAATACCTGCTTTGACTTATAACTTTAAGTTCTGATAAAAATGAAAAACTTTAAATCTATAGTATCGGTCTTAGTTTTGTCGGTTGTGTTTTTTTCGTGTACCGAAAGAATTGAGATTGAACTTGATGATAGCTATACAATGTTGGTGGTTGACGGTGCCATTACCACTGATACAATGGCCCATACAGTTAAGCTTAGTACAAGTTCAAGTTATTATTACAATCAGCCTGCTCCAAGGGTAACAGGAGCGCTGGTAAGCATTACCGATGGAACTCAAACCTTCAACCTCAAAGAAGATTCGGCGGGAGTTTATCGTACTGATCCAACGGTATTTGGTGTTGGTGGCCAAACGTACACATTAAATATAAAACTAGCTGATCCAATTGGAGGATATACTGATTATACTGCAGCTTCCACTCTCTATCCCATTAGTCCGCTTGATTCGGTAAATTTGCTGTTCCATCCCGATTGGTCCGATTATGGAATTTGGGAAGTGAAATGTTATGTGCAGGAGCCTCCAACAATTGATTTTTATCGTTTCCTGATATTAAAAAACCAGGTTATGCTTTCAGATACTCTAAATGAATGGTTTATTACTGATGATAAGTTCTTTAACGGGAGTTATACAAATGGTGCTACTGTTGCTTATCTTCAACAGAGTTCAACCCAGGAAGGCTTAATTGAGGGTGACACCATTACTGTTGAAGTAAATAGTATTGGGAAGGAATATTTTAACTTTCTGCTGGAAGCACAGGCTGAACTTCGGGGTTCTAATCCGTTGTTCAGTGGTCCGCCTGCTAATGTAAAAGGAAATATTAACAACGGAGCAATTGGCTTTTTTAGCGCCTATTCCGCAACCAGGTCCTTTGCCATTGCGCCTGAATTTAAGAAATAACGCAGTTTAGGAAACAGAAACGGAATATTGCCAGCAATTTCTGAGATCCTGTTTTGTTTGCCTGAAATTCAAAATACCATCTCAAAATACTCCGAATAATTCAAAATAAAACATACTTTGTACATTCAAAAAGAGAAACTTATGTTGCAGCCTTTCTCTTTATAATAAGTCTGGAAAGTTTATGCACGATATTGAACCTTTCTACAACTGGCATGGCTTGTACCTTGCGTCTGAGGATGAACGCTCGCCTTTTTACGGGCGCGAATACAGTGAGTTTGAATTCACCGGTAAGGTTTACAATTACCTTCTTCACCCGCAGTGGGACTATATTGGATCTGAGACACTGTATCTGAAAATCCTTTTTGCTGATTATGAAAAAGGCTTCTGTATCATTGAATTGATAGGCGAATGGAACGATTGCCTGTATAACGACATCATGTTTTTGTATCGAAATGTTATTGAAACTCTGCTCGAAAATGGAATAAACAAATACATTCTGATAGGCGAAAATGTATTGAATTTTCACTATTCGGAGGACGATTATTACCAGGAATGGTTTGATGAGTTGGAAGATGGCTGGATCGTATGCGTGAATTTCCGCGGGCACGTTATTCAGGAGTTTGAAGCAGGCCACCTCGACTATTATATGGCGATGGGCGGTAATTTTGATGATTTGCCCTGGCGTACGGCTTCACCTCAGAAATTGTTTTTTATTGTTGAGCAGTTGATCACCCGCAGGTTGAATATGTGATGAAAAGAAAATGCAAGAGGAACGACAATTAGGAGTAGTAAAAAAGAGAAAAGTGATTAACCAAATAAATAAGACTTATTTGTGCTTTTGGATAGTTATTTCTGAGTCTTGATATTAACATCCAATATCCTGCATCTGAATGCATAATATTTTCAATATGAAGCAATCTGTAATTCTCACTATCCATGGCCACGTACAAGGGGTTGGTTTCAGATATTTTGTTATGCAAAAAGCTGGTAATTTTAAAATCAGCGGCTTTGTTAAAAATCAGCTGAATGGAAATGTATATGTTGAAGCCGAAGGCGAGCCTGAACAGTTAGCTTTGTTTATAAACGCATGTAAACAGGGGCCTTCGCATGCCTGGGTCGAAAAAGTTGATGTTCAATACTGCCCGTTGCAGAGTTTTAACGGATTTGAAAGGCGGTAGATTTATCCTGTTTCTCAAGATATTATAGATAGCAGAAGTTTGATTTGACTATAAATTATACACGTTTAAAAAGCAAAATAATTTATTGATTGTTATTTAAATGATTTCATTCGTTCTTTTGTTTTCTGCCTCGTTGATTTTTCACTTTCGAGCGGAGTTCTGGCTAACGGCAGAACTGTACATTATGCTAAGTTAAATGGAAGTACGCAGCCAAAATTTTTAATTGGCAGCCGGACAGTTTATGCCGGGAATTTTGGATTATACAACACAGCAGTAACTCCGGGACTGGTTTACAATCCGGCTGATTATGTTTCCGATTACGGATTCTGGGCCTATTTTATTCACCCAACTGCAATGGCCGAAAGCAAAGGTTCGTATTTGTGCCTGAATACGTACGACAGGGCTAAATTCACCTTCAGTTTTATGCAATATGCGGCGCATGTGCCTAACGGTGATTTTGTTAAGTTTTTTCGTAAGCTTTTAGCCCTGCCAAATGGCACCGATTATTTCCCGAAACTTGTATTAAAAGATTCCCGTATCTATTACAGGTCTGGCAATGGTACTCTCAATCAATTGGAGAGTGATACATCTACACAAGCCTTAATGGACTATTTCAATCCTACGCTTCTAGAAGTCGAAAATCAGGAACTGATATGTTCGGCGCGGATGGTGCATTGGGCAAGTTACGATTCTGCACATCGAAAAATTCAGGTTGAAACTGCTATCCAGCATTTCAAAAACAACATGGTTGAGTATAACAAGCGTTTCAATTTACAAGGCGTTCCTGCAAAAGTTTGTCTTATGATTTGTGATATAAGGCACCAGGGACGTGGTATGAACGATCGTATTGCCAATGCCCTGAGCACAAACGGAAACTATGATCGTGCATTTGCTAATCTTTGCACAATAGGTGCGGTGAATTACAATCAGCGGATCACTACTGTCCGAAATACGATCAATAGTTTATTGACTTCAGGTATATTTAACAAGAAATATGACAGCGTTAGCAATTCGTTTGTCGATATGTAAATAAGTGTATTATTTGTTTAGAATCCCCGATGCTAAGATCCTCATTTTTGAGAAATCGGCATCGGGGATTTTACTGTTTATTTCAAAATAAATGTTAAATAAAATATAAAAAAGTTAAACAAATATATCGTTTTAAATATTTTAATATACAGATAAACAGTAATATAGATAATTTTATTAAAAATTTATGTTTAATAAAAAATTAAAAAGATTAAACAATAATCTGTTTATAGCGTTTTACTACCTAACAAATATATAAAAGTAAAAATCATGAAATCAAAATCCAACTTCAAGACCATTTTTACCCTGATGGCCGTGATCGCCATAGGAATGTTTACGTTAACCTCTTGTAATAAAGATGATGACAACGACAACATGAACAATACTCCAAAGAGTATTACCGCAACAGCCTCAGCTGATCCACAATTTTCAATTCTTGTTCAGGCTCTCACCAAAGCCGAACTGGCATCTACACTTGACCAGTCAGGTACATTTACCGTTTTTGCGCCCACTAACACAGCCTTTGATGATTTGTTCAAAAAGTTAAAAGTTACGGGCATCGATCAACTTTCGAAAGAGGCACTTAAACCAATTTTGCTTTACCATGTATTAGGAGCTAAAGCAATTTCAACAGGCTTAACCTCTGGTTATGTTTCAACTCTAAGTCCTGCTGTAGGTGGTCGCTTTGTTTCGCTTAAAGTTGATGTAATGAATAACGTAAAGCTTAACAGTTCAGCTACGGTTTCAAAAGCTGATATTATGGCTTCAAACGGAGTTATTCATGTAATTGACCAGGTTTTATTACCCCCCACTGTTGCGGATCTGGCAACTGCAAACAGTAGTTTCACAACGTTGGTTTCGGCACTTACGAGCTCTGGACTGGCTGCAGCCATCAGCGACCCTAAAGCTACTCTAACAGTTTTTGCTCCGACAAATGCAGCATTTGCGAAGCTTACCTCGGTACCATCAGATTTAAAACCTATACTACTTTATCATGTATTAGGCAGTACGGTTTACTCAAATCAGGTGACAACCGGTTATGCAAAAACTTTGAGCACCTTTATGTCTAAACCCATGGATATATATCTTAACACCACTTCGGGTGTTAAAATTAACAATTCGGCAACTGTGGCTCTTGCAGATGTAGTTGGAACCAATGGTGTGATACATGTTATTGATAATGTGCTTATACCTCCAACTGTTGTTGGAATAGCTTTAAACAACAACAGCTTTACCACTCTGGTATCAGCAGTTGTAAAAGCAGGGTTGGCCGGGACTTTAAATGAAGGCGGACCGTTTACTGTTTTTGCTCCTACCAATGAGGCGTTTCAAAAGTTATTCACTTCACTTAAAGTAACCGGGATAGCTGACTTAACAGAAGAGCAACTCACCCCAATCCTTCTTTATCATGTTGTAAACGGAAATAATGTTTCATCAGGTTTAACAACCGGGAATATTCCTACTCTACATGGTACCAATTTAGCGGTAAGTGTTGGAAAAGGTGTGCTACTGAACGGCAAAACTAACGTTACTCTGGCTGATATTCAAGGATCAAACGGAGTAGTGCATGTAGTTGACGAGGTACTGCTTCCATCTGGTAAATAATCCGGGTAAATCTGCTAACATAAAAGTTGAATTTTTTGGTTAACTTTTATAGTACCTGTAGCAAATTTTTCCTTCCATCATAATTCCCCCCGACCGGCGACATTTTGTTGCCGGTTTTTTTATGATATAAAATTTAAAATACAATTGTCCTCTGTTATTTTATTGGTATATCATATAACCTGAAATTCATAAACCCTGTTTTATTCATCCCTTCTAACCAGGTCCATTGCAAATGCAGGTAAACAGATAGCAACATATTCAGCACCGCCGGCAAATGGACTGCTGTATTGAACCCATTCACCACTTCCGGTCAGGATAGCCTGCCCTTCAGTTACAAGGATTTCCTCTTCACGGGTTTGTATTTTCAGTGTACCTTTTAAAACCAGTGTATACTCATTAAATTCAGGGGTTTGACCGGGTTCAATCCAACCTTCAGGGCTTGTCATCCGGGCAATGCTTACCTCTGAGGTATTTGAATTTATACGTCCGAAAAATTCTTCTATTTTTTTCTCTTTATTTCCAGCTCCCATGATCATGGCCGGAGTTTTAATGTGTTGTATCATTTTGTTATTTTCGTTTAGATGCTGATTTATGTTTGATTTTATTGAAGTTTGTTCTTACTGATTTTATTTGTAAGTGATTTATAGTTTGGCAAATATGCTTTGTTTAGAATAAAATCCTGAGATATCGTATTTCCGTTCAGTTTAGTAAAAAGGAAACGTTCAAATCCTCAAATCCTAACCCCTATTTTCATAGCCCTGAGTACTTCTCTCTTTCCAGCCGGACCGGGCAGTTTCTCGATTGTAAAACCAGCAGCTTTCAAGGCACGCTTAACTATTCCTTTGCAGCTGTATGTTACAAGTATTCCATCAGGTTTCAAGCATTTGTAAAGTTGAGCAAACACTTGTTCCGTCCAGAGTTCAGGTTGCACATCAGGACCAAATGCATCGAAAAATACAAGATGAAATTGTTCATCACGCAAAGTTACATCCTGTAATTGTGATTGTATCTTGCTGATAATGAAATAATCACTTAGAAATTCCGGGTATCTCCAACCAGCTTCACGGATTTTTTTAAAATAGCCTGCAGCTTCAGTGCTGCCTATAATTTCAGCATAATTCAGCTTTTCAATTATTTCCTCCGCAACAGGTTCTGGTTCAATGGCTACGTAATTAATTTTTCGCCGCTGTTTTTTAGCTTCCAGAACTGTAAGCAACGCATTCAGCCCGGTTCCAAAACCCACTTCGAGCAGGTTAATTTCTTTGATGCATGCTGGAATGTGATGCAACCCGTTCTCAATAAATACTAATTCTGATTCCTGCAGTGCTCCGTGTGTTGAATGGTAATGCTCATTCAAGCCTGGCACAAACAAAGTGTGCGATCCGTCGGCTGTAATCTGAAGTATGATCTCTTGCAATTTTGTGTTATATTATATGAGCAGAATGAGTGAATCAATGATTTTAATCTGAACCATAAAATTACACGAATTGCTGTGATAGCGAATTAAAAACTTTGTAATTTTATCTCAACATCTAAACATTTATCAAAAAAAAGGATACCTGGTTAAACTTTGTAGCCATTTTACCTGTTTTGAACGGATTTAAAACCTTTACAGCTTAATTATACATGTATTTTTAAACATATTAAAACTAAATTATGCTTGAGAAAATAGATATTGAAAATGTATTATTCCTGGATATTGAAACGGTTCCGGCTTTTCCTGATTACAGCCAGTTGAGTGAGCGTATGCAGAAACTCTGGAATAAAAAATCCGAACGCTTATCGTCAAGCAGTAATCCTGCTGTTGAAGCAATTTCGCCCGATACATTGTATACCCGGGCCGGGATTTATTCGGAGTTTGGACGGATCATCTGCATTTCGGTGGGTGCGTTTTTAAAGGGTGAACTCAGGATCAAATCATTTGCCGGCCACGATGAAAAGGTGTTGCTCACCGAATTTGCTGAATTACTTAATAAACGGTACAACCGTCCGGAACATCTGCTTTGTGCGCACAACGGAAAAGAATTCGATTTTCCTTATATGGCCCGCAGGATGCTGGTGCTCGGAATCCCGATTCCATCAATACTCGACTTGTCGGGAAAGAAACCCTGGGAAGTGAATCACCTTGATACCATGGAACTATGGAAGTTTGGCGATTATAAAAATTATACATCTCTTGATCTGCTTGCTGCTATTTTCAATATACCAACGCCGAAAGATGACATCGACGGCAGCCAGGTCGCAGATGTTTATTATAAAGAAAATGACTTGCCAAGGATTGTACATTATTGTACCAAAGACGTACTGACTGTTGCACAGATTTTTCGCCGTTATCGCGGGGAACCGTTAATTGAGGAAAGTGCGGTTGTTATTGTGTGAGGGGACGAGGTGAAGGGAGAAGGGGAGAAGGGGAGAAGGGGAGAAGGGGGATTTGTGATTTAAGATTTACGATTTGTGATTTATGATTTAGTCTGAAATCGGAAACCAGCACTTTGGCTTGCTAATGAGGACGGCTTGGTTCGGCTGTGCTTACCAACTACTGCACACAAATCTTCAGCAACTTATCTTAATGGCTCATAAATACTTCTAATTCCCAATCCCCAACCCCTATTTAACAACTTTTAGTTTTTACAATTGTTTTATTTCCATACTTTTGTGCAAACAATTAAAATCAATATGAAAAAATACATTTTACTTACTGTTATAGTGATGTTTATAACAGCCGTTTCCTCACAAGCGTATGCTCAAAAGAAGGAAAAAAAGAAAAAGGGAGCAAAAGAAGAGGTAGCAGCTGCGCCTGTTGCTGCTAAGCCATTATTTACAGACAATAAGGATACGATTAGTTATATTATAGGAGCTGATATAGCCCATAGTTTTGCTAAAAACTCCCTCGATCTGAACAAGGATATGGTGTTTAAAGGATTTACAGATGCACAGGCCAACAGTGATACCATTTTTTCGCAGGAAGAAATTGGTGCAATTATGATGGCATGGCAACAGGAAATGAGCGCACAAAAAGCAGCTATAACCGAACAGGAAATGGCAAAGAATGTAAAAATCGGTGAAGATTATCTTGCAGCTAACAAAGCTAAAGAAGGTGTTATTGTACTTCCCAGTGGCTTGCAGTATAAAGTTATTAAGGCTGGTGAAGGTGAGTCACCTGATGATAACGATGTAGTTAAAGTTCATTATACAGGTACATTAGTTGACGGTACCGTTTTTGATTCATCCCGCGAAAGAGGCGAGCCTATCGAATTCCCTGTTAACGGAGTTATTGCAGGATGGACAGAAGCTTTAAAGCTTATGAAACCAGGTGCACAGTATATGTTGTACATCCCTGCTGATCTTGCTTATGGTGATAAAAAAACCGGCCCTATAGCTGAAGGCTCAACACTTATTTTTGACGTGGAACTGTTGTCATTCGAAAAGAAGTAAGAAAAAAGTTGCATTAGCTGATAGCATAAAGTATCAGATGATTGCAAAATAAAGTCCCGGAGTTGTTCAGTGAACGGCTCCGGGATTTCTGCTTTAACAGGATGTTTTTTTTGTTTATTCTACCTGGCTGATTGTAAATGTCCATGCATATTTACATGGTGGCATTTTTTGTAGTGATGCCGGAATTGTGATCACTGTTTCACCATTCACCATTTTATATTTTAAGGTATTTTTTGCGCCGAGTAATCGTATTGTCGCTTTTTTAGCCGGTTTCATACCTTTGATTTTTACAACAGGAGGGAGGTTGGTTTCTTCTTTTCCCGCAAGGTAGATAGCATTAACGCTTTTATCCTTATTTTGTGTGAAGCAGATATTCTTTTCTTTATACGGTGCAATTGGCCTCGTTCCATAAATTGCTTCACCATTTACCTTCATCCATTCGCCTATTTCTTTCATCCGCGAATACGCAACCGTATCATAATCACCAAGCGGTCCGGGGCCAACATTCAACAGGTAATTTCCGCCTTTGGCAACAATATCAACCAGGTAGTGAATAATTGTTCCGGCTGGTTTGTAAATATCGCCCGGCACATAGGACCATGACGAGGCCATCGTCATGCAGGTTTCCCAAGGATAATCAAGTGGTTCAGCCGGAATCTGCTGCTCAGGAGTGCGGTAATTCTCGAATTCGCCGGTTACCGAACGGTCCACTACAATCAGACCCGGCTGATGCCTGCGCCCCATAGCAGCAATTTTTGCCATGTCGATATCCTGATCATAAGGAATAGTTTTTTGCCAGTCGATAGCAGGATCTATACTTTGTTTTGGCCGTACCCATCCGCCATCAAGCCACAGAATATCTACTTTCCCATAATTTGAAAGAATTTCTTCTATCTGGTTGTAAGTGAAATCTTTATATTGCTGCCAGCGTTCAGGGTAGCGTTTCGGGTCGTAATTCACATTTCGGTCCTTAGGCGGAAAATAAGGCCACCAATACGAATCGCAATGCCAGTCGGGTTTTGAAAAATACGTTCCGATTTTAAAACCTTCCTTCCGGAACGCCTCTGTGGTTTCCTTGCCAATATTTGCTTTTGCATTGGTATGAAAAGGTGTCTGTGTACTAGTAATCTTATAATCCGTGTATTTGCTGTCGTACATGCAAAATCCGTCGTGATGCTTAAATGTAAGGATCATATATTTAAAACCGGCATCCTTTGCCGCTGCAGCCCATTTATCCGGATCGAAATTTACAGGATTAAATGTTTTCTGAAGGTCTTCGTAGGCTTTTTTATATGTAAAATAGTCCTCTGAAAATGGCCCCCTGCGTTGAGTCCAGCCCTCGTCCTCAGGACAAATACTCCATGATTCAACAACACCCCATTGGCTGTAAGTGCCCCAATGCATAAAAATACCGAATTTCAAATCCTGCCAGTCTTCCAGGTTTTTAACCACCTGTGGATCGTTTGGAACAATATAAGGTGCTTCTGATTCCTGTGCTGAAGTGGCTAATTGAAGAACTGTTAGTAATAAGAATGGTAAAATTCCTGTTTTCATGATGTGGCATTTAATTGTTAGCAATTATTCACTAATGTTCTGATTTTTAATTTAACTGTTCAA
>JAIFMH010000093.1 GCA_020048595.1 Bacteroidota bacterium
CAATGCCTATATTAACAATATCGGAAATCGGTTTCCCTGAATAGCCTTTCCACGAACCTGAAATAATGCTTTCGGAAAACATTTTCATTTGTTCCAGCACGCCGTGTACATCAGGCATTACGTCTTTACCATCAACAAATATGGGATTATTGCCACGATTACGCAAAGCTGTATGAAGTACCGGCCTGTTTTCAGTTTTATTGATTCGTTCGCCGGTAAACTGGCTGGTAATGGCATCTTTCAGGCCGCATTCGCGTGCTAAAAGCATGAGAAGTTTAAAGGTATGATCATCGACAATATTTTTCGAAAAATCGACCAGTATATCTTCAAATTTTATGGAATATTTAGCGAAACGCTCAGGATGGTGGTGGGATTTACGGTTGGGAACATAATTTTGTAGTATTAAATACTTTGTTTCTGATGAATGACAACAGACGCAAAGGTACTAAACTTCGAGAAAGAGATTAGTAATAATAGTAAAAGGGCTTTGATTAGACCTTATTCATTAAACAATTATCCATTTAATGGGAAACCGTCAAGGGGCTGACTTCAGTTTCTTATTTTTAAAGAACAGGCTTAATATTGTTTTTCAGGCATTCATATGAAAGATGTTATTGTTTCTTATAGGTTTTGTAGTTTATTAATCCATCTAATTTCACATCTTCCAGACTGAGCAACTGGTTGGGATCCCAGCCTACGCTTATCCCAAAATCAGTTGGATTTTCAGTGGCATTTTTTGCTGCCTGATCGCAATATGCTGTCCATAAATAGGAACCGTCGCTGATTTGCTTTGAATATACGGAAACCGATCCCGGGTCAAAAAATCCGCCACCTCCGAAAAATATTATCAAAATAGGTGGTTTCACGTTGGTTTTGGCAAGTTCTTTATTCTTAAACCAGAATTCCAGTTGCATTTGTGCATGACAATTTTTATCAGCAACAAGGATGGCCCCGTTTTGATTAGCCACACTTATTTGCCAAAAGGCGCTTCCATCAACAAGCAACTCTCCGCTTTTTGAAATAACATTTCTGTTTTGTGTACATTCGTCGTCTGGATCCTCCGGCCGGCAAGAGATGTTGTTTAAAAATGCCAATACGGAAAAGGTAATTAAAATTTTCAGATACATCCCGGTTTTCATGACAAACAGGTTTTTAAGGTTTGTCTCCCAAAGTTACAACAATACATAGGGAATTGCAAGATATGAGGGTGTTGAACTGTCTTATTACTTTGATTTTAAGTAAAAATGCCAGCGTTCGTTGTTGAACCAATTCTTTTTGAGAATACACAAATTTAAATTTCTTCCAACGTATTTAATTTGAAACTATAATACTATCATTTACTGAAGTTGCTTCTTCATTTCATCGAGAAGCTGAAGCGCTTCATCATACCCATGTGCCCGCATAAAAGCATCACGCCAGTGTGCAGCATTACTAAATCCATTCAGGTATATTTTAAAAAACCGTTTTAATACATTATAGTCTTTTTCACTTCCCCAGGTACCGCGGTACAGAGTTATGTGCTTTCGCATTAATTCAATCCGGTGGGAAACTGTAATTTCAGCTGGTTCAGAATTGAACATCCATGGATTTTTAAAAACACCGGTTCCAACCATTACTCCATCCACACCATACTGCTCAAGGCGATTGAGCGCATCAGCGTAACTGAAAACTTCGCCGTTCCCAAGGATCAGTGTTTCGCTGCCAAGCTGGTTTCGCAGATTAACAGCTTTTCCAATTTCATCCCAGAGCGCAGGTCCGTTCGACATCATTTTACGCGTACGGCCATGAATAGTAATAGCTTTAGGTGCCGTTTCGAGCAAATGGCTGATCCACTCTTCAGTAACAATCTTACTGAAGCCAATACGCGTTTTCACACTTACCGGCAAATGAGTGGATTCGGCTGTGGCATAAATGATCTCTTTGGCCAGTTCAGGGTAATTGATGAGGTTGGCGCAGCTTTTATTTTTCACAACCTTTTTCGCCGGGCAACCCATATTGATGTCGATGCCGTCGAAAAGATTCATTTTGGAAATCATCTCAGCACTCATACGGAATTTTTCCGGATCACCACCCCAGATCTGGGCTACGAGCTTTGTATTCCGCGATTTCAGCAACTGCATTTCGCTGGCGTTTACCAGCAGACGTTCTATCACTTTCGGACGGCCTTTCTCGTGGCACAAGCCATCGGTGGAGGTAAATTCAGTAAATACAACATTGAGCGCATCCGGATCCGAAACAGAAAGCACAACCTCACGGAAAACGGTGTCGGTAACATCTTCCATGGGTGCCAGCGCAATAATAGGCTTATGAATGGTTTGCCAGAAATTATCCATGTGTGGCAGCTGCCTGTTCAGTTTTTGAATTGGTATTGAGCAAAGCGGTTGAAAGTTTGCTCTTGTAAATTTTACTGCCGGAATATTTGCGGTGATTGGTTACACGCAGTTCACGCCGGGCTTCCAAAGGTAGTTTAATAATTTCAGCGCATTCCTCTGAGCAACATTTATTATACTTCTCAGCGCATTCGCTGCATTGGATAAAAAGCAAATGGCAATCATCGTTGGCACAATTCACATGCGTATCTGCTGGTTTTCCGCATTGGTGGCAATGTGAAATTATCTGTCCGTCGATGGTTTCGCCAAGGCGTTCGTCGAAAACGAAATTCTTTCCTATAAACTTAGATGTCAATCCCAGGTGTTTGATCTGTTGCGCATATTCTATAATTCCGCCATAAAGCTGCGAAACATCAGTAAATCCATTGTGTAAAAGAAAAGAACTCGCTTTTTCGCACCTGATTCCGCCGGTACAGTACAGCAGGATTTTTTTATCCTTTTCCTGCTCAAAATCGCGGATCACCATCTGAATGGCATCTTTAAACGTATCCGCATCCGGGCAAACCGCATTTTCGAAGCGACCGATTTCACTTTCGTAATGGTTGCGCATATCTATAACCACAGTTTCGGGCTCTCCGGCTAATTCATGAAACTCCAGCGCTGACAAGTGTTTGCCCACTTTGGAGAGGTCATAGGTATTGTGATCGAGTCCATCAGCAACAATTTTCGGACGTACCTTTATTGTAAGTTTATAGAAAGATTTTCCATCATCAACAATCGCATATTTTATTGGCATTTCTGCCAGGCCGGGAACAGAACCAAGTTGAAGCAGAAACGCGTCAATATTTTTTTCAGGAATACTCATTTGAGCATTTATCCCTTCGCGGGCAACATATATCCGGCCAAAGCAATTCAGTTCCGACCATTTACGGAAAAGATCATCACGGAATTCTGACGGATTTTCAATGGTAACATACCTGTAAAATGAAAGGGTTTTGCGGTTAAACGATTCATTAGCAAGGCGCTGTTTAAGGATTTCTTTGTTTATTCTGTTCTCTAACATACAATGTTTAAAAGGAGTATTTCAGCAAGTCATTACGTGTGGTACTTGTTTGTCCTGCAATTAAGTAAGAAAGAATAACAACATATTTACTCATTTTGTTTTCGTTAGGTTCACTTATGATAATTATTCTTCTAAATTTACAGCTGAATTACAGGTATCATTTATACGTTTGAATTTTAATCCGGCAATCAAAATTTTGATCATTATATATCAATAAACTATGAGAATACTATTTTTATTTTTGATTTTAACCATAATAAGCACCGGTATTTTTGCGCAGGAACTGGGCTATATCCAAAATGACAGTGCATACATTTCCTGCGATATTTATCCGCAAAGCGAAGTTAAATCTGGTAAATCATGCCTGGCCCGATTTAAAAATTCAGCACAGATTATTACGTATACACCAGATCAGATACATGCATATGGTTATGGCTTTACCGACTACTATTCGTTTAAAGTAGTATCAGGAAATGATTCAATGAAGAGATTTTTGGAAGCCATTGTCCAGGGAGATTCGCCGGTTTATTATTTCACTGACGAATCGGGAGATCATTTTTATATATTAAACGATAAAAAGGAGCTTGTTGAACTGATAAAGTCAAATGAGGAATATAAAAATCAGTTAGCAGCATATTACGATGCTCCGGCAGAAATTATACCACGTATTCATTACGGATTAAATACGAGTGGTGTGATTCAAACCGTAAAACTTATGAAAGAAGCCAGCATGGAAGTTGTTGGTGATGAATTTGTAAGTGGGAATCCGAAACAAAAATCGTTAACAATGAAGCAGAAAAAAAGGATGCGGATGATAAGGCCGAAAGCGAGTTTTACTTTCCAAACCGGAGTTACATCGCAACGACTTCCACTTGATCTGCATACAGGACTTCCAACAAGTTGGGATGAGTTTAAAGTAAGCAGCCTTACATTTAGCCTGGCTGCTGATATCCCCATTATGAAACACTGGCCGGTTACTTACCACCAGGAAATTTGCTTCAATAAGTTTGTAAGTGAATACATGCATGGATCCAATCCGCCCGATTATCAGCTTATTCAGGATTTTTCAGTCATCAGCCTGCCTGCAATGGTCCGATACTCTTTTGGCAGAAAAAGGCTCAATGTATTTATAAATGGCGGCGTACAGGTGGATATTGCATTGAATAAAAACAATGTCGGCTGGTTAATACTTACTGGAAATAACAGTACCGGATATGATGCCGCTACAATAGCATACCTGGATTACAGTACATTTCAGACGGGCTTAACCGGAGGATTTGGAGTCAGTTATAAAATAAGTAATAACCTGGCTATCAATTCGGAATTCAGATATAGCGCAATATTCAATGTGCTACCCGACAAATCAGGAACTGAAAGCCAATCAGCTTTTAAGGTCGGAATTACATATAGTATTTTTGAAAGAGAGAAAAAACAATGAAAAATATTGGCAATTTCTTAGGAATACTTTTGGTAATATCAATATTGGGTTGCAGGAAATCGCCGGAACTGGCGGTAGGGTATATCCCATATTTCAATGGTGATGTTAAAACAAATATTACAATTACCCAATTAACCTTAAAAGCATCATTTACCAGGCTAAATGCGGACAAAATAGCAGAATGCGGATTTGAACTGTGTGAAAAAGAAGGGGTGAAACCTGTAGTTTATCCTATTGCCAAACCAGGTTCATCTGAGATGGACTTAACCATAGATACAGCCTTTCAGGAATCAGCCAATTTTAAAGCAAGGGCCTGGATCATTGTGGGGAAGAAGAAATTTTACAGCGCTTATACCTATTTTGCCGGGCTTGGTTTTCCCGCGCCTGAGTTAACTTCGGTAAGCAGGGAATACGTGATAAAAGATGAACTTTTTTATATAAATGGCAGATACTTCAGTAATGATTATTCAACCAGCATGATTGTAAAGGTTGATAATGTACGCGCTAATATTGTATCGGCTACATTCAATAAACTAGGAGTAGAAATGCCCGGAATAAAGAAGAAAGGTAAAGTCATGATTTCGGTAAATGTACTCGGTAAGGACGCAACCGGGATGTTAGAAATTGAAAACTACTGGCCTGAAATTTATTCAGTAACACCCGAAGCCATTTCTCCGAATGATGAAATTTCAATCAAAGGAAAATTCCGTAGTAGTTACAGCAAAAATATATTTCCGGTACAGTATGATTTTAGTAAGTATGACATTGTGAAATATACCGACGACGAAATCATCATACGGCCGGGAGCTTATATGAATTGTGACTCTGCTTACAGCATTTATTTCACCCTAAGTAGCACCTATTCTTACGATTACATTAATTCGGGATATAAAGTGACGCGTAAAGGGAATTGGCGTGGATTAAAAAAGGCACCCTTTAAGCTGGACGCTGATTACGCTTATTATGGCCTTTCCTGTAATGGGAAAGGGTATGTAATTCAATTCAATATGCTGAATTTGCCTACTGTTTTCTGGAGATACGACCCTCAGTCTGATTCGTGGACAAAGCTGCCGCAGTTTCCAGGAATTTATCGTATTAATCCGGTTTTTACTGAATGTAATGGGCTGATATATTGTGGATTGGGATTTGATTATTATTCGTTTAAAAGAGCAGATTTCTATAAATTTGATCCTGCTGCCAATACCTGGTCAGCATGTGCTGGATTTAATTTCAATTATATAGATGGCTTTTCAGTATTCAGCAGAACTATTCAGAATTTAATTTATGTTTTTTCGGATCAGCAGAAACAGAAGGCTATTTATAATCCGGCTACAAACAAATGGGAAGTTTCAGCATGCGATGTTCCTTATTCGTCATCTGCTAAGAAAACGTTTGAAAATAATGGAAATTACTATCATCAGACCGACTGGCAATTTTATCAGTTCGATCCGTCAGGCAATAGTTTTACTCTACAATACTCCAACTACGATATTAGCTATTTTGCCTCAGCTTTTACAGCCGGCGACAGGATTTTTATGTATGGAAGTTGTAGAATGTGGGAAGTAGATTTGACGAATAAACGGGCTGATCTGCATAATGAATTATCGAACTATTATAGCAAGGACGCTTATGGATCAATTAAATTGTTTGATATAAATGATGAATCTTATTTTTTAACGCAACCCAGCATTTTCAGCAAATTTAATCTGGCGAAATAATCCATGAGAAATATAGCAGCTTTAGTAGCTTTATCGATACTTTTACTTGTATTGAGTTGTAAGAAGTCGCCGGAACTTGAAACTGAAAATATCCCGGTTTTCAATGAGCCTGTGAAATCGACTGTATTCTTTAAAAACATATCATTTTCTGCAGGATATGAAAATCTGAACCCGGCCAACGCGGAGGAATGTGGATTTGAGTGGAGCAAAAAATCAGGAGGTGTAGCCAATGTTATTACTGTCGGGAAAATTTCTGTTGACACCTTTTCAGTTCAGATTGAAACAAAACTTGAGGAAAATATTGAATACCAGGTCAGGGCTTGGGTTGTATCAGGATCAAAGAAATTCCACAGCAATCCAACCTATTTTTTCGGAACAGTTGCTTTAAAACCGGAGATCTTATCGCTTAACCGGAATTACGCTTTATGGGGTGATACCATAAGGGTCAATATCAGGAATCTCCCACAGGATGTACTTCCACAAGATATCAGGGTGAAAATAGAATCTGGTGTGTATGACTGTATATATGCAGATCCTACAGAAATTGCATTCTTAATGCCATTTTCTACTACACCGGGTAAATTAGAAATAAAAATTCTTGTTAACAATCAATCGTGTGCAAATAGTGCAGAAATTGAAAATGCATTTCCGCAAGTTACATCAGTCAGCAAACAACTGATTAGTTATGCAGATACGGTTACATTACACGGAAAATTCTGGCCCGAATATTCAGCTCGCGTATTTCCAGGTTCCAAGCTCTGGAGTTGGGTAAATTTTGAAATCGTCAGCTATACCAATGATAAGATTGTTATTAAAATCCCTGATGGAGAACTGTGTAATTCAAAGTTTGATATCAATTTCCTGATGAGCAGTCTTCAGGGTGAATACAATTATATTTCCAGTTATCCGGAATTTATTCTGATCAGGACAGGAAATTGGAAAACTCTTAATCCCGCTCTTCCAACAAGTAGGGTATGCAGTGTTTCAGTAAATGGAGAGGCGTATGTTCTCGATTTGTCAGGAAATTACTACAGTGATACGCCTTTTTATAAATATAATCCGGTTACAGATCATTGGACTGAACTAAAAAGCTATCCTGGTGAGGCAAATCATTATTACCAGTTCCTGGTAACATGTAATGGGGAAATATTCACAGGATGTTCAAGAAATTGGGGCCAGCCTACAAATTTTTATAAATACGACATAAAAAATAATACCTGGATACCTTGTGCTAATATCCCTCTTGTGAACGGTGCG
>JAIFMH010000259.1 GCA_020048595.1 Bacteroidota bacterium
ACTGGAATTTTCGAAATTACCTGTGATTAATTCTACTAAAATTGCAAATCAATTTCCATTCGATTCTGCAAATCAACGATTTCCATAAAACAAAAAAAAATGCTTTTCAGCATTTTTAGTTCCAAATTGGGAAAGTATTTTAAAATCGGGAAAGTATTATACCGTATAATTGGTTTAGATTATTCCTGTAAGAATTTCAAATCAGTTTTAATATTACATAGTTATTCAGGGGTAACCAATTAACCAGTTGCCTCTATAACAATATATTGCTGATATAGATGATTTTAAGATTCACAACCTAGTTGAGAACAAAATCACTATCTGAAACCTCTATTTCCAAATCAGCGCCAACCAATTCAGCCAGCCATTTGCAATCACGTTTGATAATCAGCCGGATTTCGGTAAAACCTAAAACAGGGAATTTGAGTGTTGCTAACATAACTTTAAATTTAAATTGTGAATACTTGATTTATGTTACTTAAACGCTGAACTGAATCTATTATTTATAAACTTGCTTTTAAAAAGTAACTTTTCACATTTTTTATGATAACTCTTCTTTCTTATTCTATTTCCGATAGCTTTTCAGGGATAAAAATGCATGTACGAAAAACATACCAAAACTAAAATCTTTCGATAAAAAGGCTTTCCGTTTTTACATTTTACAATAAATATTATTCTGAACAAACATCATCTCTCCTTCGTTTTATTATCTTTGGAATAATTCTGATAGAACGTTTTAATACTTCAATAGAAGCGATTATGCCATATTATAATTCTCTGGGAAGTATCCCACATAAACGTCACACGCAATTCCGTAAACCTGATGGTGGCTTGTACTCCGAACAGCTGATTAGTACCGAAGGTTTTTCAGATGCCTACTCCATTACTTACCATGTTCATCCGCCAACATTGGTTAAATCCATTGACGAACCTTATAGCGTTGCTCCCGAAATAGAAATACTGAATAACACTCAACACAGAAGCCTGCAGGGATTTTCCGTAAAACCTGAAAATGATTTTCTAAAAAGCAGGATTCCAGTGTTAGTGAACAGTGATTTATATATTTCCCTGGCAGCGCCGCGGCAATCAATGACTGATTATTTTTACCGAAATGCTTCAGCAGATGAACTTATCTTTATACACGAAGGCAGCGGCTTGTTGCACACAATGTTTGGAGATATCCCTTTCACCTATGGCGATCATATTATAATTCCACGTGGAGTCACCTACCAGGTAGAATTTAAAACGGAGCAAAACCGGTTGTTTATAGTTGAATCGTTCACGCCATTCAGGTTTCCGAAGCGATATGTGAACCACTTTGGACAATTGCTTGAACATTCGCCACTTTGCGAACGGGATATACAAACGCCCCGCAACCTGTTTACTCACGACGAAAAAGGTGATTTTAAAGTACTGATCAAGAAGAATGATATGATATTTCCATACCATTTTGCCACACACCCTTTCGATGTAATAGGGTGGGACGGATGTCATTACCCATGGTCATTTTCCATTCATGATTTCGAACCAATAACCGGGCGGTTGCATCAACCACCACCTGTGCATCAAACCCTTGAAGCCAACAACTTTGTAATGTGTGCTTTTGTACCCAGGCTGTATGATTACCATCCTGATTCCATACCGGCTCCATACAACCATAGCAATGTGGATTCCGACGAAGTACTTTATTATGTAGATGGAGAATTTATGAGTCGCAAACATGTTGACCGCGGACAAATAACCTTGCACCCGATCGGACTTGTACATGGCCCGCATCCCGGTGCTGTTGAAAAAAGCATCGGTCTCAAAAGCACTAACGAACTGGCTGTAATGGTTGATACCTTTAAACCGTTGAAGCTTACCAGGCAGGCTATGGAAATAGAAGAGAAAGAGTATTATAAATCGTGGATGGAATAAATGAATAAGTTTACATTACACAGTTAGAAGTTTCAATGTACTGGTTGCAGTATAGATACAGTGTTTCAAGTTTCATTGTTAAAAATTATAGTTGTTAATATTTAAGTAAGCAGTTTTTACAAATTTCTGATAAAATGGATAATAAAGATTTTCTCCCCATAAACGGAACCGATTACGTTGAATTTTACGTTGGAAATGCCAAACAGGCTGCGCATTATTATCAAACTGCTTTTGGATTTCAGCCGTTAGCTTATGCGGGTCTGGAAACCGGTTTAACGGATCGTACATCTTATGTGTTACAACAAGGTAAAATCCGTTTCATACTTACTACTGCGCTGATACCAGATTCAGATATCGGCGAACATGTAAAGCAACATGGCGATGGTGTGAAGGTTGTTGCTTTGTGGGTAGATGATGCGCGTAAATCGTTTGAGAAAACCACAAAACGCGGTGCTAAACCCTATTTGCAACCTACCGTTCAGAATGATGAAAATGGCGAAGTGGTTTTGTCCGGTATCCATACGTATGGCGAAACGGTGCACATTTTTATTGAACGAAAAAATTATAACGGCATTTTTCTCCCGGGTTATATAAAATGGGAACCTGAATACCGGCCTTCGGATGTTGGATTAAAATATGTGGATCACATGGTTGGTAATGTAGACTGGGGACAAATGAACATATGGACCGAATTTTATTCTAAAATAATGGGATTCAACCAGTTAATTTCCTTCGATGATAATGATATTTCAACCGAATATACTGCTTTGATGAGTAAAGTTATGTCGAACAATAACGGGTATATTAAGTTTCCCATAAATGAACCGGCCAAAGGAAAAAAGAAATCCCAGATAGAGGAATACATTGATTATTACCGTGGTTCAGGTGTTCAGCATGTTGCAATGGCTACTGATAATATTATGATCACTGTAGGCGAATTGCGCAAAAGAGGCGTTGAATTCTTAACTGTTCCTGACACCTATTACGAAACTGTTTCGGAGCGTGTCGGAATAATTGAAGAAGATCTGAAGACCTTACAGAATCTGGGTGTGTTGATCGACCGTGATGAGGAAGGATACTTGCTTCAGCTTTTCACGAAACCGGTTGAGGATCGTCCAACTGTGTTTTATGAAATTATTCAGCGTAAAGGAGCAAAATCATTCGGCAAAGGAAATTTTAAAGCGCTATTTGAAAGCATTGAACGGGAACAGGCGAGGCGGGGAACTTTGTAGGGGACGAGGAATTGAGTTTATTTAGTTGACGAGGAGAGAGTGAGAGATGGAGAGACTGGGTGAACCTTGAATTTTGAATATTGAATTTATCAAATAATATAAACCGACACTCTAAAGTAATGAAATCCTGGATTGATATAAAAACAGACAGTGACTTTTCGTTGGATAATATTCCTTTTGGAATAGGTTTAATTCCGGGAAGCGGGAAGTGTATTTGTACACGCATTGGAGATACAATTGTCGATCTGGCGGGAATGGCCAGCCTCGGATATTTCGATCATTTAGGATTTAAAATATCGGATTTTGAAAAACCTGTAATGAATGATTTTATTGCAAAAGGCAAAAAAACAGCCTGCAGAGTCCGGACTATAATACAGGAAACTTTTACTACTGATTTTTGCAGTGGAACTGATATATCCTTACTAAAACAGAAAGCCTTACATAATGCTTCCGACATCCCGATGTTGATGCCATTGCAGGTTGGTGATTATACCGACTTTTATTCAAGCATTGAGCATGCGACCAATGTTGGTATTATGTTCCGCGATCCGGCTAATGCATTGCTGCCTAACTGGAGGCATATTCCGGTTGGTTATCATGGAAGAGCTTCGAGTATTGTGGTTTCAGGAACTGAAATCCATAGGCCAAAGGGTCAGATTAAACCTGCTCATGCAGACGCACCAGTTTTCAGCCAGACGATGCAACTGGATTTTGAACTTGAAACTGCTTTTGTTATTGGTAAAGAAAATCCACTTGGTGATAATATATCGACTGCCGAAGCCGAGGATTATATTTTCGGAATGGTACTTTTTAATGATCTTTCAGCCCGTGACATTCAAAGCTGGGAATATGTGCCTCTGGGGCCTTTTCTTTCAAAAAATTTCGCCTCGGTAATTTCCCCCTGGATTGTTGTGATGGATGCAATAGAACCATTCCGGTGTAAGGGTCCTGAACAACAACCGGAAGTTCTTCCCTATCTGCAATTCGAAGGTGATCATAATTTCGATATCAACCTCGAAGTAGCCTTAAAACCAGAAAAAGGTAAGGAAGCAAGCGTTTGTAAATCCAACTTTAAATACATGTACTGGAATATGAGTCAGCAATTAGCTCATCACACAATTAATGGATGCAACATGCGCATTGGCGATCTATGCGGAAGCGGAACAATTAGCGGCTCTGATGCAGGCAGTTTTGGCAGCATGCTCGAAATAACCTGGAAAGGGACCAAACCGTTTACTATGCCTGATGGCAGCGAACGTAAATTCATTAACGATAACGATACAGTTATCATGCGTGGATTTTGCGAAAAAGAAGGTCTCAGAGTAGGTTTTGGCGATGCTGTTGTTAAAATTCTGCCAGCAAAGTAAAAGTGAATAGGAAAATGGAAAATGGTTGATAGTTCATATTCCCGGTTTTATATCAACCATTTCCTATTTTCCATATTCTATTTTCTATTTTCCATTAACTTATAACTTAATTCCCAATGTCAATCATAGATCCAAACAATATTCCACCTCACCATTTACACCGTGTTTTGCTGAGTGCTGTTGCTCCGCGCCCGATTGCATTTGCCAGCACCATTGATAGCATGGGAAAAGCAAATCTTTCACCATTCAGTTGCTTCAATGTTTTCGGGGTAAATCCAAGTACACTGATATTTTCCCCATCACGAAGTGGCCGAACCAATGAGCTTAAGGATACATATCATAATGTAAAAGAAGTTCCTGAGGTGGTTATAAATATTGTAACATATTCCATGGTAGAGCAAATGAACCTTGCCAGTACAGAATTTCCGCGCGGAGTAAATGAATTCTTCAAGTCAGGATTCACACCTCTTCCTTCCGAAAAGATTAAGCCTTTCAGAGTGAAAGAATCCCCGGTACAGATTGAATGCAAAGTCCGGCAGGTTATTGAAACCGGAGATGGTCCGGGAGCAGCAAATCTGATAATCTGCGAGGTTTTATTGATTCATGTAAATGATAAAGTTTTCGACAAAACCGGAATGATTGATACCCGAAAACTCGACCTCGTTGGTCGGATGGGTGCAGATTATTATGTCAGAGCTTCGGGACGTGCACTCTTTACCCTCGAAAAGCCTTCGGGAAAATTTGCAATAGGAGTTGATTCACTTCCTGAAAACATAAGAATGAGCAGTGTACTCACCGGCAATGATCTTGGCAGGCTAGGCAGTCTTCAATCAGCACCAACTGCTCCCGAAATAGAAAGATTCTTGACGTCGCCGGTTTTTAGGACAATTACCACAAAAAACAGCGGTAACATTGAAAAAATTACAGAAGAAGCTCATAAACTAGCACATGCTATGATCAGTAATAATGAACTAAAAGAAGCCATATTATTATTACTTGCAACGAGCAGCCTGGATGTCAGGGATTTGTAAATAAGGCTAATCCGTTTTTAATCAGGATTTGCCTCTCATCATCTTTATCTGACAACGCATTCAAAAAAGCCAATATTTCCTTTTCCAAACCAGTATTTTGATTTTTCAATATCTCCGCCATTTCGAGCGGCAAGAGCCATTCATCAGGATAATGAAGTTTCAGGGATTGCCAGATACGTTCCAATTCAGTAATATTTCCTGCATCTTCGCTCATTGACCTGACCTCGCTGTAGAGAGTATGAAGGCGAAGTATTTTATCTGTATATTTAATACGATGTGTTTTTTCTTTTGGAGCAGGGTATTTTAGTTCAAATGCATCAGGATCAGCCGGACCTGCATATGCAGATGTAATTCTCTCTCCAACTGCCATATCGTACACTCCCCATTCCGGTTTAAAGAGTTCCATATCCATATATTTCACAGTACAGTTTTGGAATGAAAACACTATGTTACAGCCTTGTTTCCGGATTATCTTTTCAAGACTTCCTTTTACCTGCACTCCGCTGGTAAATTCGAGCATTAAGTTATTCCCTGTAATGATACCATTAAAAGCAAGCTCACCTTCACTCATTGTGTCAATATTCCCGCTGATTCCTTTTATACTCCCAACAGGAGAACCAAATCCATCTTTATGATACCTGACACCATGTCCTTCAAGTTGCTGACCGTCGAATGAAAGCATAGAGGGCCCTTCAAATCCAAGGTAAACTGGCTCTTTATTATTTTCATATATTTTTACCAGTTTTCCCGAAACCTGAACACCTGAACTATAAACCACAGTGCATGTTGATCCAGAATTTAAAGCTTTATTCAGGCTTTCAATTCCTCCTTTTCTTACCGCCATACTATCAATATATTGCTCAAGGACAACATTCAGATATTTGAAATCCGGAGTTACAAAGAGTTGTGGCTGTTGCGTGGTAATATCAAATGAATAGTTCTGGGAATCTAATGAATAAGGAAGTTTTTTAACTTTTGGTTTCAGGCAATTATGGCTTTCGCCAATAGATGAGAGTAAACCGGCACCATAAATTTGCGGATTTTCAACAGTTCCTATAAGTCCGTATTCTACTGTCCACCAATGCAAATTACGAAGCAAAGCCATTTCTGAAGGAGTATTTTGTAATTTCGTAAGATGATCGAGTTCCGCTTCTGCCTTTTCAATAGCTCCATTTGCTGTAGTCGGATCAGATTTCAGAATTGAGAGATGCCTGATAGCCTTATACATTTTAGTATCATACACTGACGAAAAAGCTTTTGTGCCCGCCTTTCCAAAATCACGCAGATATGCCGAATATTCCTCATCAGCTATAATGGGCGCATGTCCCGCAGCCTCATGAATTATATCAGGAGCCGGAGTATACAAAACCTGGTCAATCGGTCGTATATCAGCAGCAATTACCAGCACATTGTGAGCCTGAAATTCCATAAATGCAACCGGTGGAATAAATCCATCCACTGCAACCGCAGCCCAGCCAATTTCCTTTAAAATACGGTTCATTCCATACATATGAGGAATACGATCGGTACTGATACCGGTACGTTTCAGACCTTCAAGGTAAGAAGCATGTGCAACAGCAGGTAAATATTTCACATTCTGCCTCATAACATAACGCCATACAGCCTGATCCTGAGCCGTATAATTAGTATATGGCTGATCAATTATGAGGTTATGCAAATGGCGCGGAAGCTTTTCCAGTACTTCATTACTTTCCATAGAAGGATTTGTAGTTCATACAAAACTACTACTTTTGGCACTCTTTTACAGAATGTTTTCAGAAGATATTAATCCTTTCGTAAAATACCAATTGATTTTGACCCCTTCCCTTATTTATATTGCCCTGCCTGTGATGAATGAAATGGAACGCCTGCCATTGCTCATAAAGGCTATTATGGAACAGACAGTCCGGCAATTTCAGTTGGTAGTGTGTGTTAACCAACCTGAAAGTTGGTGGAATGACTCAGAACATTTATATGTTTGTGAAGAAAACCAGCTGACTATTCGCTACCTGGAATCTTTGGATGATGCCAGAATTAAAATTATCGACAGATCATCACCCGGGAAAGGCTGGCCTTTAAAAGGAAGTGGAATAGGGGTGGCACGAAAACTACTGATGGATCATATTTCAAAGATTGCCAATGCTGACGACATAATAATAAGCATGGATGCCGATACTGTTTTCAACAAGGAGTATTTTGCATCAATTGCAGAGAATCTCCGGATTAATCCTGCTGCATCAGCCATTGCAATTCCTTATTACCATAAGCTTACATACAATCATGAATTGGATCGTGCCATGCTTCGGTACGAAATTTATATGCGTGCTTATGCAATCAATATGTGGCGTATCCGAAGCCCATATTGTTTTTCGGCACTGGGGTCAGCAATTGCTTTGCCAGTATGGGCTTACAGGGCAGTTGGAGGAATGACACCAAAGCTTAGTGGGGAAGATTTTTATTTCCTACAGAAAATCGTAAAAACAGGTCGGTTGCTGCATTTTAACGGCGAAATCGTGTTTCCCGCTGCCCGTTTGTCCGACAGGGTTTTCTTTGGTACCGGTCCTGCATTAATCAAAGGAATTGAAGGTGACTGGAGCAGTTACCCAATTTATAACTACCGGCTTTTTGATAAGATTGCCGAAGCGTTCAAATTATTCGGACCGCTTTATGCCAAAGATATAGAAACCCCTCTCGATGACTTTCTGATAAAAAGATTCAGGGAACTGCCCTGGAAAGCGTTACGGCAGAATTTTAAATCGCAGGCCCATTTTATCCGCGCCTGCCATGAGAAAATTGATGGATTGCGAATTCTTCAGTTTTTGAAAGAAAGCCAGGTTCCTGATGAGAAAGTCAGTGAAGAATCGCTTTCGGAACTTTTAGTGCTTTATAAAAAACAGTTTCCTGATTTGATTTCAGGTTTGAAACCCATTGTTGATTTTTCTCTTTCGTCCATCGCTGACCTTGATCATATTCGGGATGCGCTCTTCGAAATAGAAATGTATTATCGTAAAATGCATTGGAATGATTTTACGGGATTAACGACGATGTACAATTAAAACAATTTCTGTTTAATTTTTTTAAAATTTTATTAAACAATTTTAACAATTTCTTGTTATTTATCCAAAATTAAATAACATGAAAGCAAAAAGTCTCAGAATAGCATTCGTACTCTGCATAGCTTTAGTATCAGTCAATTCAGCTTTTACGCAGGTACAAGTCATTTCGCCAAATGGAGGCGAAACGTGGGTATCAGGGGATTCAACCCTAATTCAATGGAGGAACCTGGGACAACCCGGTGATTTTACAATCTTTTATACTTATGATAACGGAATCAACTGGTTTAAGCAGTTTAATGTAAAAAGCATAACCGGTTTGAATGAGTTTAAGTTCGTGCCTGATTTTTTCCCTAACGATCAGGCAAAGATCCGGATCAGCAGCATTTCAAATCCATCTATAACGGATGAAAGCGACAATGTTTTCTCTGTTAGACTTATTGATAATTATATTTTTGGCCCCTATACCGGCCAGATATTTTACTCCGGTTCACAAATAAATGTTCAGTGGTTTAGTAATTCGAAACCGGTCAATATCGATTTTTCGTCGGACAGAGGGATTACCTGGACGCAGGTTGGCGCAAATGTGAATGGAGAATCTTTTAAATTCACGGCACCAGCGATTAACTCGACCCAGTGCAGAATAAAACTTACTGATGTCACAAACCTGTTTGTTGTTAGTAAAAGCCAGGTTTTTTCAATTTTACCCGCGCCCGCAATTACGGTTTTAAGCCCGAATGGTGGCGAGGAATGGGTTTTTAAAGGCAATAATACTATTTCATGGAGTGGTTCGGGTATTTCATCCTATGTAACAATTGAACTTTCACCGGATGGTGGCACCACCTGGCAAAATATAGGATATGGAAACAGTTCTCCATCCGGAGGTTCAATTACATTAACTACTCCAATTGTATCAACTGCGAATGCATTGATTAGAATTTCAGATCCTACTATACCAACTTCATTTGATGTCAGCAATGCACCTTTTAAAATTACAATTCCCCCATTTCCTGTTTATACACCTATGGCCGGCATGTCGTTCTTTACGAATCAGCCCATAGGTGTAATGTGGGATTCGTTTGACTCAGCACAGGTTAATGTACAGATTTCCATTGATAATGGGGTCTCATTCACCACTGTCGGATCAAATTTACCAAAGACTCAAAACTACTATACTTTTAATGCACCTTCAACTCCATCCCAGAATTGCATTATTAAAATTGTAAGCAATATTGATCCATCTGTGTTTTCACTTAGCCCTGTTTTCTTCATTGTAAATACTCCTGTGCTGACACTTTTAAGTCCCGCAGGAGGAGAGTTATGGGACAATGACTCCACGTATTCCATTACCTATTCATACACCGGAGCAATTCCTGAAAACACATATTTATCATTCGATTTCTCATCAGATAACGGACAAAACTGGACAAACAAAGGTTTGATCAGCTATACTGAGAACAAAAGCTCATATAGCTGGAAAACACCTCTTCAACTTTCCGGATCATGCCTGATCAGAATTTCAGACTTTTACAATCCTTTCATAGCTGATACAAGCCAATCGGTATTCTCCATCCTGGAAATTCCTGCAATTGATATATGTATGGTAAGCGTCGATACCGTTGCGGGCAAGAATATTATTATCTGGAACAAAGTGCAGAACAATCTGGTTTCAGAGTATGTGATTTTAAAGGAAGGTAATATTTCCAATGTATACCAGGAAGTAGGTAAAGTATCATCCTCGTCAGTCTCAACTTTTACCGACATCAATTCGAATCCGCGTGAAAAAGCTACACGTTACAAAATTGCATTCCGTGATTCAGAAGGTACACTTTATGGGGCAGGTTCATTTCATCAGACAATACATCTTTCAATAAACCAGGGAGTTGGCAATACATGGAACCTGAACTGGAGTCCTTACTTTGGTTTCCCGGTGAGTTCGTACAATATTTACAGGGGCGATAACAGCAGGAATATGCAACTTATAGGCACTGTTTCCGGAAATTTCACATCATACACTGACCTAAATGCTTTGCCAGGTTTTGTGTATTACATGGTCGAAGTTATTAATCCTAATAACTGTAATCCCGAAGGTTTGAAATCCGGAATCTACAGGAGTTCTGTTTCAAATATTGTTACAAACAGTATTTTAACCGGCAAAAATGATCTGGTTTCAGCAAGCATTGAAGTGTATCCAAATCCCGCAATTGACAGGCTGCATATCAAGCCGTTTCTTAAAATGAAAGGGGAGATTATGCTTACAGTTATTTCCGCAACAGGACAGGTGGTTGAAACCCTGAATATGGATGCTGATGAAATAAATTACGGATATGTGCTTTTACTTGATAAGATGGCTCCGGGAATTTATAATTTACAGGTTAGAAGTACTGAATCCGCAGGATCAGTGAAATTTATTAAAACCAGGTAAAATATTATCCTTTGAAAAGCCAGCTCCACAAGCTGGCTTTTTTTTGTCCTGACGAGTTATTACTTTGCTAATTATTATTGTTGCAAGCATAATTTCTCAGCTGATATTCTACCTTTGCCCTGTTATAAAAACAGAACAGATGAGTGCTCAGCAGAATCCCACCGACACCTTCGTAAACGAAATGAACACCTGGCATGGCCAGACTTTAGGTATTAAAACAGTTGAAGCATTAAGAAAAAATCGTTTTGAAGCCAGCTTTTTTGAAACACGCCTCGAAACTGCCAATGCAGTGATTGAAATGATTTCACCCGGGATGGAAGTAGCCTTCGGTGGTTCGCAAACAGCCAGGCAACTGAACCTGCAGCAACTGGTTTTAGATAAAGGAGCAACTATTCTTGATCACAATGCAGCAGGCTTAAGCGATGATCAGAAAATGGAAGTCATGCGCCGCCAGCAGATATGTGATGTTTTTATCTGCAGCAGCAATGCCATCTCAATACAAGGAGAACTTTTCAATATTGATGGACATGGCAACAGGGTTGCGGCCATGGCTTTCGGTCCACGAAGAGTAATAGTAATAGCCGGTGTAAATAAGCTCGTTGCTGACGAAGATGCGGCCTGGCAACGAATCCGGACAGTTGCTGCACCCATTAATTTTAAACGTCTAAACCGGCCTAATCCCTGCACCAAACAAGGCATCTGCATGAATTGCAACCTGCCCACAAGAGGTTGTAATATTTATGTTGCAACACGTCGCAAACCACCGATGATGGATTTTTCGGTGTTTATTGTGAATGATTCCCTCGGTTTCTGAGTTACAAAAAAGGCCAAAGGATTTGATTTCGCTCGGCGGGATTTGAAATTGCTCGGCGGGATTTGAAATTGCTCGGCGGGATTTGAAATCCCGCCGCATTGAGATGCGGATTTATAATCCGCGTAATTTAAAAGTAAAGCACTGATATTATGAATACTATAGACATTAATTTATACTGAAATTTCCTTCAAACAACATCAGTCTTACGTGAAAAACGTAAAATAAAATTAATTTTTCATAAAATTTGCAATTCATTCAAAGGCTTTCATACTTTTGACCACTGAACCTTTATACATTTTGCCATGGAACTTACAATGATTAATGCCATCTCACCAGTCGACGGACGCTACCGCAAACAGGTTGAACGTCTATCCTATTATTTTAGTGAGGCTGGACTCATCAATTACCGGGTATTTGTTGAGGTTGAATATTTTATCGCTTTATGCGAGCTTCAACTTCCGCAACTTGAAGGCATCGATCGCAAGAAGATAGCAGAACTCCGGGCACTATGCCGTGATTTTACTTTTACTGATGCTCAGGAAGTTAAAGAAATTGAAGCAACAACCAATCACGATGTAAAGGCAGTTGAATATTACCTTAAAAAGAGATTTGACAAAATTGGGCTTGGAAAGTATAAAGAGTTTATTCATTTTGGATTAACTTCTCAGGACATAAATAATACTGCCGGCCCCTATGCGCTGAAGCTTGCCATTGAAGAAGTTATATTACCGGTTTACGACGACTTGCTTCAAAAAATCACCAAACGTGCCAAAGAATGGAAAAACGTTCCAATGCTTGCTCGCACTCATGGTCAGCCGGCTTCACCTACCATCCTTGGAAAAGAGATTTATGTTTTTGCCGAAAGATTAAAGCAACAGCTCAAATTACTCAAAACCATTCCATTTTCGGCAAAATTCGGTGGTGCAACCGGTAACTTTAATGCACATTATGTTGCATATCCTGATATTGAATGGACTAAATTCGGTGATGATTTCGTAAAAAACAACCTTACACTCGAACGGCTGCATCATACCACCCAGATTGAACATTATGATAACCAGGCAGCACTTTTTGATAACATGAAGCGCATCAATACTATACTTGTAGATTTGAGCCGCGATATGTGGAGTTATATCTCAATGGAGTATTTCAAGCAAAAAATCAAAGCCGGTGAAGTAGGTTCTTCCGCCATGCCTCACAAGGTTAATCCGATAGATTTCGAGAATGCAGAAGGTAATTTTGGTTTTGCAAATGCACTGTTCGAGCACCTTTCAGCAAAACTTCCTGTTTCCAGGCTGCAACGCGACCTAACTGATTCAACCGTAAGCCGGAATATAGGGATTCCCATCGCACATACCCTTATTGCCATTAAATCACTTATCAAGGGACTTGACAAATTGATTCTCAACGAAGAAAAGATTCATGCTGACCTTGAAAACAATTGGGCTGTAGTTGCCGAAGCGATTCAAACCATTCTTCGCCGCGAAAGCTTTCCAAAACCATACGAAACACTTAAAGAGCTTACCCGAACCAATACACATATCGACCGTGCAGCTATCAGTGCTTTTATTGATACGCTTAATGTATCGGCAAAAGTGAAAGCGGAATTGAATAAAATTACACCGTCGAATTATACAGGCCGTTTCGAATTATAAGAAATGTTAAATTTTGTGCGAAAGCAAAACATTGTAGCATAAACAGATTGTTTTAAGTAATTTTGCCTAAAAATTAAGAACATTTTATGGATTTGAAAGAGATTTTATCCGTTTCGGGCAAGCCCGGGCTATTTAAAACAATCGCACAAACAAAAACCGGCGTTATTATAGAATCGCTCACCGATGGTAAACGCATTCAGGCTTTTGCAAGCGATAAAATAAGCTCACTTGGTGAAATAAGTATTTTCACCACAACTGAAGATATGCCTCTCAGGGAAGTATTCAAACTTATTCAGGAGAAAAACGGAGATCAGCCTGCTCCTGATACTAAAGCAGATGACAAAACATTAAAAGCTTTTTTTGAAGCAGTTGTGCCTGACTACGATCACGAACGTGTTTATACCTCGCACATACGCAAACTGGTTCAATGGTATAATATATTAATTGCCAATGGAATAAATGATTTTTCAGCTCCTGTTGAAGATACTGAAGGCGAATCTGATTCTCCTGGTGACACCGGTGATACCGCTGAAGAAAAATAAACATTGAGTCCGCTGTATCTTATGGCGGACTTTTTTTAAGTATTTTCGCCTGTAATATTGCCGCTGATGAAGAAATTTATCCACGATTTTGAGGTTACACAAAACCATCATATCACCGACGACTATTTTGCCATTTACCTGAAATGTCCGGTTGATCTTCCACAGATCCTTCCCGGACAGTTTGCCGAAGTGCTGGTAAGTAATTCGACCACTACATATCTGCGAAGGCCTTTCTCTATTTATGATGTTAATTACGGGAAGAATGAGCTGTCATTACTAATTAAAACAGTAGGCGATGGAACGGCAGCCCTTTCAAAACTTAAAGAAGGTGACATACTTAACCTTATTTATCCTTTGGGGAACTCGTTCAGTTTACCTGAAGGGAAAAAGGCGTTGCTTGTAGGTGGCGGAGTAGGAATTGCACCTATGCTGCTTCTGGCAAAACTTCTGCATGAAAAAGGATTCAAACCTGATGTACTTATTGGTGGCCGTACTTCGAACGATATTGTTGAACCTGAAAAATATAAACCTTACGGTGAAGTGTTTATTACAACTGATGATGGTTCAGCCGGCGAAAAAGGAATGGTTACACAACATTCGGTGTTTGCAGGGAAAGTAAATGAATACTCAGTTATTTATGCCTGTGGGCCTGATCCAATGATGAAAGCTGTTGCAAGAGTAGCAGCTTCACATGATATTCCATGTGAAATTTCTCTCGAAAACACCATGGCATGCGGAATCGGAGCATGTTTATGCTGCGTTGTCGAAACAGTAGATGGGAACAAAACCACTTGTATTGAAGGGCCGGTTTTTGATACACGAAAGCTTAAGTTATAATGAGTTGACCAGGTTTTTAAAGTTGCCGGGGTCAGAGGGATAAAGGGGATTAAGAGATGGGAGATAGGAAAAATGAGAGTATTAAAAAACAAATCCAAAATCTGCTCAACAAAAAGTATTCTTTCCCTGCCTTTGCATCCTAATTGCTTCCGTGGTTAAAAAAAGAAAAATAATTCTGAAATCCGAAACACTAATGCTTGATTTAACCGTAAACGTACACAAGTTACTGCTCAAAAACCCGGTGATGTCGGCTTCGGGAACTTTTGGTTATGGTATTGAATTCGATGATTTTATTGATGTGAACAGGCTTGGAGGCATTCTAACCAAAGCATGTACCTCAAAAAACCGCGATGGTAACCGCTATCCGCGAATGGCGGAAACACCTTCCGGAATGTTGAATTCCGTTGGACTTCAAAATAAAGGTGTCGATTATTTTATTGATACTATTTATCCGAAAATTAAGCATTACAGCACGCATATCATTGTAAATGTTTCGGATTCAACAGTAGAAGGCTATATGGAAGTGGCTGAAAAGCTGAATCAACTTGATAAAATCACAGGTATTGAACTAAATATTTCCTGTCCCAATGTAAAAGAAGGCGGAATGGCATTTGGCACTTCCTGCCCTATGGCCGGAGCTGTTACAAAAGCTGTTCGCGAAGTATATGATAAGACAATGATCGTGAAGCTTTCGCCTAATGTTACCAACATTGCTGAAATAGCAAAAGCCGTTGAAGATGAAGGCGCTGATTCAGTTTCAGTTATTAACACATTGCTTGGAATGGCCATTGATGCTGAGAAGCGCAAACCCATTCTTTCAACTGTTACCGGTGGACTCTCAGGCCCTGCTGTCAAACCAATTGCACTCCGAATGGTTTGGCAGGTTTCGAAGGCGGTTAAAATTCCGGTTATTGGATTAGGTGGAATAAGCAATGCAACCGATGCAATTGAATTTTTGCTTGCAGGCGCAACTGCAATACAGGTTGGAACCGCCAATTTTATTGATCCTCAGGTATGTATCAAAATACTGGATGGCATTGAGGAATACTGTAACCGACATGGTGTAAAAGATATAAAGGAACTGATCGGAGCACTTGATAGCTGATATGTAAGACACAGCATGCTGTGTCTCCTAAAAACATAATACCGGATTGTAGAGACACAGCATGCTGTGTCTCTACAACCGGAAACAAAAACATCCTTGACCATAAATGAAAAAAACAAACGTCCTTCTTATCGGCAGCGGTGGCCGTGAGCATGCCATTGCATGGAAACTTGCACAAAGCCCTTTACTCGATCAGTTATTTATTGCACCCGGTAATGCAGGCACCAATAGTGTTGGCACCAATGTTCCTATCAATGGTAATGATTTCGAAAGCATAAAACTATTTGTGGTAGAGAAAAAAGTTCACCTGGTAATAGTCGGTCCTGAAGAACCTTTGGTACGTGGGATACATGATTTCTTTCTCAATGACGAATTATTGAAAAATATTCCCGTAATAGGGCCTCAGAAAGCCGGTGCTGAACTTGAAGGAAGCAAGGATTTTGCCAAACAATTTATGATAAAGCATGGCATTCCTACTGGTGCGTACCAGACATTTTCAAAAGACACACTTGCTGAAGGATTTGCTTTTCTCAAAACACTTAATTCTCCTTATGTACTCAAGGCTGATGGCCTTGCGGCAGGAAAAGGTGTGGTGATCTGCAAAACATTGCATGAGGCTGAAATTGAACTTACTGATATGCTTGCCAATCATAAATTTGGAAAAGCATCGGAGATGGTTGTAATTGAAGAGTTTCTGGATGGAATTGAGCTATCTGCTTTTGCAATTACAAATGGACGTGAATACCTCGTATTGCCTGAAGCAAAAGACTACAAGCGAATTGGTGTTGGCGATTCAGGACCGAACACAGGCGGAATGGGTTCCATTTCACCCGTGCCTTTTGCCGGCGACGAGTTTATGCAAAAAGTTGAAGAACGCGTAATAAAACCAACAGTTGAAGGATTAAGAAAAGATGGAATACCTTACCAGGGCTTCCTGTTTTTCGGATTAATGAATGTAAAAGGAGACCCTTTCGTTATTGAGTATAACGTCCGTTTAGGAGATCCCGAAACAGAATCAATTATTCCACGTATAAAAACGGATTTGCTTGAAATTTTCCTTGCCACAGCAAATGGTAAACTTTCAACTATTAAACTGGAGACAGATAATCGAACTGCAGCCTGTGTAATGATCGTTTCAGGAGGTTATCCCGGAGAATATGCAAAAGGAAAGGTAATTTCAGGTCTGGAATTGGCAAATAACAGCCTTGTTTTTCATGCTGGCACCAGTTCAATTGATGATAGCATTATTTCTAATGGTGGACGGGTTTTAGCCATCACATCCCTTGCCGACAATTTAAAGACAGCTATTGCTACATCACTGGAATCGGCTTCTCAGATTAAGTTTGAAAATTCATACTTCCGCAATGATATCGGGAAAGACCTGATTGAATTCTAATAAAATAATGAACTGCTGATGCTCAAGTGGATTTCAAAATCGGGAACAATTGTACAATTTGTAATTTTTACGATAGTCCTTGTTTTAACCTGGTTACCGGCATTAGTAAATCCTCTGCTTCCGGTTTTAACTTCATCTGATGGTCCATTATACCTGCTGCTCATAAGCTGGCTGCAGGGGTATCCCATTTTAACAGTTGCATTTGCATTATCATTGGTTGTAATACAGTCACTGATTTTGTTTTATGTATACCAGGCTAATGGTTTCTTTAAAAGGAGTAATTTCCTGCCGGCAATTGTAATCTTACTTACTTACAGCTGGAATAGTGATTTTCAGACTTTGCATGCCATTCTTCCTGCCGGAATCTTTATTATCATAGCATTAAATTCAATAATGGGAATGTATGGGCGCCAGGCAGCCTACCACCAGGTGTTTACAGCAACTTTTTCAATAGGTATAGCATCGCTTTTTTATATGCCTCTCGCCTATTTGCTGCTTATGATATGGTTTACACTGGTAACTTATCGCATATCAACCTGGCGTGAATATGCCATATCAATTATCGGATTTATTTTGCCAATTATCTATTATGTAAGCTGGCTATTTTGGACGGATGATCTGCCTTCAGGTTTGCACCGTGTAACTGATTCATTGTTCAATATAATATTGCCACCCCGTCTTTCATTAGTTAATACTATATGGTTATCAGCTTCAGGATTTGTTTTAGGAGTAACGATGATAGCTGTTTTAAACATCATGAACGATAAACTGATCAGCCTCCGACGCAGGTCCTGGGTATTATTTAATTTCAGTTTTACGACTCTTGTCATGATGCTATTATCCGGCTGGCCTATGCTTTCTGCTAATTACCTGTTTTTTATCCCGATGTCATTTTTTATAACCGGGAGCGTAATTCTTATAAAACGCAAATTCTGGTTCGAAATGCTGGCTCTGGGCTTTTTCCTGCTCTTTGTTGCAATGCGCGTTTATGTCGGGATTAGTTAATTGTAAAGTAGGAAATGGAAAATAGTTACGAATAATTATTTTATATCACTCCTAAATATTTAATTTTCCGGAATCTTATGCAATGTTAAAATCGTCTTTCACAAACCATTTTATTGAAGCCGGATGTGATGAAGCAGGCCGGGGGTGCCTTGCAGGACCTGTGTTTGCTGCTGCTGTTGTTTTACCAGCCAATTATACTAATCCGATGTTGGATGATTCCAAGAAACTTACACCGGGCCAACGGGACATATTACGGTCAGTAATTGAAGCTGATGCATTAGCATGGGCTGTTGAAATGGTTGATAATATTGAGATTGATAAAATAAATATTCTAAATGCGTCAATATTAGCTATGCATAAGGCATTAGCCAACCTTACGCTGATTCCTGAACTGATACTTGTTGATGGTAACCGCTTCAAGCCATACCAGGATATCCCACATCATTGCATTATAAAAGGGGATGGTTTATTTCTATCTATTGCAGCTGCGTCAATATTGGCTAAAACCTACCGCGACGAATATATGATGGAACTTCACACAAATTACCCGGAATATGGTTGGAACAGAAATAAAGGCTATCCCACGCTTGAACACCGCAGAACAATCATCCGGCTTGGAAGTACTCCCTATCACCGTGAAACCTTTACAGTTCAGGTTAAAGACGGAGAATGACTTTATTAAAATCAAAAATCCCCGCTATTACACGGGGACTTCTGAACCAAATTATTAACCAAATTATTAACCCAAAAATTACTAACCTCTGTATTCAAATTCAAAATGTCACTAAAAATATAAATGTTTATAATTATTTTTATTTACATTCTAAACAATACTACAAATTTATAATAAGTTTGGGCTAGTTCGACTTTTTTAATAAAATATTTTTCTTAAATCATCTGAAATCATAAAAACCCACATTCTGTTGATGTTCTGATTTTTTTAAAGTATAAGAAAACTTAGAATTTTGTAATATTGCAAATTAAAATGAAATGTTTATGAGCTTGCGAATCACTCTTATCTCCTTCTTTCTGCTGATAACACATTATTTAACGGCGCAGCAACTTGCAAATTCTGATTATGGTGTTTATATAGCCAAGTATAAATCCACTGCAATCAGGGAAATGAAGCTCTATAAAATTCCGGCCAGTATTACCCTTGCACAGGGAATAATTGAGAGTGGTTGTGGAAAAAGTGTACTGGCAATAAATACCGGAAATCATTTTGGAATCAAATGTCAGAATGATTGGGCAGGTGATACTTACCGTTACGATGATGATGAGAAAAATGAATGTTTCAGAAAATATAACAGCGTAGATGAATCGTTCCGAGATCACTCTATTTTTTTAACAACACGAAGCAGGTATGCAGCGCTCTTTACGCTTCCCCTTACTGACTACAAAGGCTGGGCTTACGGTTTGAAGAAAGCCGGCTATGCCACCAATCCGGATTATGCAAATATTCTGATCAGGATAATAGAAACTAACAAACTTTACCTGTTTGATGATAGCCTTAACGTTGCTGAAGAAGCAGTAACAATCAATGAACCCAAAACCACAAAGAAACAGCATGCAAAGCAGGTAGCAGTTCCTGAAAATGGACCAATATTGAAGGAAGACCGTATCTTGTTTCGTAAAAGTTATCGAATGCCGGGAGCTTCCTCATTTGAATCTTTATACACTTCTGATATGGGCCGGAAAGTATATGAAAATTGTGGCGTACCTTTTATTTTTGCTAAGAAAGACGATACGTGGTTCACTATTTCCAAAGAATTTAAAATTTTAAGTATTCAGATTTACAGACAAAATGACCTGCGTGAAAGCGATCCCATTACTCCTGGTCAGATGTTATACCTTGAAACAAAAAAGAGAAAGAATTCAGAAAAAATTTATACAGTTAAAAAAGGCGACAGTATGTATTCCATTTCCCAGGAAAAATGTGTCAAACTACCACTTTTACTTAAATATAACAAACTAAAACCGGGGGATGAGCCTCAACCGGGATATGACTTAAAACTGGCAAAGTAGTTTGTTATTTTCCACAACTCATTATTCCTTTTACAGGATTCACAAACTACTGAATAGCAGAAACATATATATTATTTTTAAATATCTTATATTCTTTGCAGCAGCATAACTGAAATAATTATACTTTTGCAGCGCGTAACTGTATTGGCAATCGATACATAACGCATTCTTCAGGGCAGGGTGAAATTCCCGATCGGCGGTATAGTCCGCGACTCCTGTTAAAAGGATTGAACCGGTTTAACTCCGGTACCGACAGTATAGTCTGGATGGAAGAAGAATATTGATCCTTTGGCGCTTGCCGTTTTCGGCATGCGTTATTGTGTATCTGTATTTTGAGTCATCGGCCCTTGAAGAATTCTTCAGGGCATTTTTGTTTCAGTACTTAACATTACGATGATGAATAAACTACTAAATCTGCTGCATTTAATACTTTTTGCGGTTCTTCTGTCTGGTACCCTTTCTGCGCAGGAATTCAAAATTAAAGGAACCGTTACCGATCGCTATACAAACGAAACTATTCCCGGCATAACCATACTGGTTGAAGGTACAACCCAGGGAACCGTTACCGGTACTGATGGCACTTTTGAATTGAATGTATCTCAGGAAAAGATAAATCTTCAATTCACTCATATTTCTTACAAAACGCTTACACTGGAAGTAAACCGAAAGTCAGGATCAGTTAATTTTATAGGGAATATTGCGCTCGATCCGCATATTGTTGATCTGGACGAAATAAAAATCATGTCGTCATTTATTAGTGACCATAATACGCCGGTAGCCGTTTCAACCGTTAAAGCACGTACCATCGAACAAAAAATTGGTAATCAGGATTACCCTGAAATACTTAAGATGACTCCTGGTATTTATGCTACTAAAGAAGGTGGCGGCAGCGGCGACGACAGGCTTTCGTTAAGAGGATTTCAACAGGAAAATGTATCACTATTATTAAACGGAGTGCCTGTTAGCAGCATGGAAAACGGGCTTGTTTACTGGTCGAACTGGACCGGACTAACCGATGCAACCGAAGCAATCCAGGTTCAACGTGGACTTGGTGCTTCCCGGGTTGCTATGAATTCAGTGGGTGGTACTATCAATATTATTACAAAATCAACTTCAGCAACTGCAGGAGGTGCATTACGGTACAGCCTTTCTGACTATGGAAACAGCAAAACGTCGCTGAGTTTCTCAACCGGAAAAATGAAAAACGGAACTTCACTAACTTTCCTTGGTTCGCACACAGCAGGACCAGGATATGTTGATGCCACTTATGTAAACGGCTGGGCTTATTTCCTGAGCCTGAGCCGGGAATTTGGCAAAAAACATCGCTTAGTGCTCACTGCAATGGGCGCTCCCGAAAAACACGGGCAGCGAAACTATGGAATGAGCCAGGCTGATTTTGAAAAATACGGGGTAAAGTATAATAAAAACTGGGGCGAATATAATGGTGAGATTTTAAGCCTTTCGGAGAATTTTTATCACAAACCACAAATTAACCTCAACCATTATTGGAACATTACACCTAAAACTTTCCTGGCAACTTCAGCTTATGTTTCCTTTGGTCAGGGTGGTGGAAAGTACACCGAAGCTTTCAATTATGGCAAGCCAACCTGGGATTACCGGAAAAACAACCAGATTGATTTTGATGCGGTATTCCTTACTAATTCTACAAATACAGACTCAACAACTCTGGCTGATGGATCAGTTGTTAAAGGATATTCAAAAAATATTCTTACAAATTATAAAGCCAATCATTACTGGATTGGTTTGCTGAGTTCGCTGACGTTGGATTTAAACGAAAATTTTAAGATTACTACCGGAATCCATTTACGCAATTTTAAATCACATTTATACGAAGAGGTTGATGACCTGATGGGAGGCGATTTCTGGGTGGAGCAATATGAATGGTCGCTGGCAGGTGTTTCGGGGCGCGAACAGATTAAAAAGCCGGGCGATGTGATCAATGTTGATAATTATTCTATGATCAGTTATGGAAATCTTTTCGGACAGGCGGAATACAAGTTCGGAAAACTCACAACCTTTTTAGCTTCTACCCTTTCCGGCACGCATTACAGACGTGAAGATCCATATAACTATCCACAAGATCCTTTGAGTGAGCCTGTTAATAAAGCAGGATTTGATGTTAAGGCAGGAGCAGGATATAAAGCAGGCAAGTATGGTAGCGTTTATGGAAATGTAGGATTTTACTCGCGTGAGCCTTATTACAAATTTGTATATGTAAATTTCTCAAATACAATTGCACACGACCTGGTAAATGAAAAAATCACTTCTGCCGAAGCCGGTTATACTTACGAAAGTGGTAAAATAACGACCCGCATAAACCTTTATCATACGTTGTGGAAAGACAAATCGCTCTTATCGCGCGAAAATATTCAGTTGGCTGATAGCACTCTTACCCGTTCACTTGTTCGTGGATTGAATGCGCTTCACCAAGGAATTGAAGCTGAATTCAGTTATAAAGTCTTTCAAAACCTCACTCTCGCGGCTACTGCATCATATGGAAACTGGAAATGGCAGAATGATGTCTCAGCCAGTATTTACAACGATAACCAGGTACTGGTTGATAGTATGATGGTGTATACCAAAGGGTTGTATGTGGGCGACGCTCCACAAACCCAACTGGGACTTTCGGCAGAATACCATACGGCTGACGGATTCCGGTTTTCAGCCGATTGGGTATTTTACGACAGGCTGTATGCCAATTTCGACCCGGTAAACCGCAACAATGCGGATGACCGGAACCAGCCTTACCAGGTTCCCTCCTACTCGCTGTTCGATTTATATGCCGGGTATGATTTGCAGGTGAAGCAATTCCCGGTTTCGTTGCAGATTGCCTGCCAGAATATATTCAACAAACAGACCATAATTCGTGGTGATGATGGCTCCGGGCATGATCTGGAAACATTCAGTGGTTTCTGGTCGTTGGGAAGGACTTTTAATGTTTCGGCAAAAATTAGTTTTTAAAGATACCTGGCTGTCAGTCAGAGTCTGAGCGATTACATTTTACAATTCTCCGTTGATTATGAACCTGGAAAGGAAAAACCTTTCTGTGCCATAAAA
>JAIFMH010000172.1 GCA_020048595.1 Bacteroidota bacterium
CCGGTTTTATTCAAATCACAAACCCGAAAATTAGGAGTAAACGTACAACCGGAGATGTTTGTAATCAAATTAATCCAATTGCCAAAGAATCCGCTGTTCTGAAACTGAAACGATTTATTGGCATCTATATCAATCAAAACGTCTGAATTTCCGGTCTCTTCAATATCTAATACCGGATAGCAGGCTACTTCATAGGTTTTCTGCGACAAATTGTTAAAATTAAAAATGCTGTTTTCACCCGAGCCGGTGATACTTCCTATCATATTTACAGAAGCGTCGCCAAAAGTAACCCTCGAATGTGAGTATACTCCGACAGGTAAAGTATGATCTTTTACAGTAGCCGTTTTTCCATTGGTGTAGTCCAGTATATTATAACTGTTACCGGCAGTGTTACCCGATTCGAAAACAGTTATATACTCTCCGGTTGAATTCTTAAATTCAATTTTTGTAATTCCAACATTAGCCTTCGAAACAAAATCGAAAGGGAAAGCCGCATCCGTGAGTTTAACACTAACATCGCCGGCATTGTCGCTATCTTCCTTGTTGTCAGTACAGGAGGAAATAAATCCGGATAATAACATCAGGATAAAAAATCTTTTCATTGAGGTCTTCATATTCTATAGTTAGTGGGCTCCGAGGTTAAATTCTAGGTACTGATAATTTGTGGGCTTAAAAAAAAGTGATGGAAGTCGGAAGTCAGAAGTCAGGAGATTCCATTAAAACATTTAATTTTATTAGTGTATATCCTATTAAAATTCTGCTTTACAGACTTTCCTTTTCTAAGGTATCACTACATCGGCTTTTGAAATTCAGCCAGCTTTTGCCTTTTTTTGTAACTCAATTTAGCTTTGTGGAGTAAAGAAAATGATTGAACCCGTTAATCATTGCTTTAAAACGCTGCAAAGATAAAACATTTTATAATCACTTATCTGCTTTACTCATGTAATATGAATTTATTTTTTCATAATCATTTTTAGCGGCGATGGAGGCGACGTAACAGCTTGTTTTACAAGTTTATAAAACAACTTACCGCTTTGGGTTGATAATTTCTTATCAAAACGAAACGCAAATTCATCTAAATAAAAGGCTAAGTGTTTGGGTGAAATATTCCCCTGGTGAGTGCCATTTATCCATCTTTTTAAGCAGGAATCAACCATTTGCATGTGCGGTAATAACTCAGTTGAACCTGAACTGCATGCTTCCGGAGATGTATTGGAATGAATATAATTTTCAGAATCGGATAAAGGGTTTTCCTTATTCCAGCCCTTTGTAATGATGGTGCTTCCGTGTTCAATATTTTCTTCAATAAAACTGAGCATGTTATCACTGGCTTCACTTTCGATGCATTTAAACCGGACCCGGCCTATCTGAGTTCCCAAACATTCAGTAGCAACAACTACGCGAGTTTTTTCAGAGTTTGCTTTGCTTGTTTTTACTTCTCCTTCCATATCCCCCATGTATTGCTTACATCCAATAGATATCTCATCAACTTCAATAACGCCCGATAATTTTTCGTTGCTGGTGCAAACCATAGTACGCCTGAGTTTATGCAACCATGCCCAGGCTGTTTCGTAACTTCCAAACCCCATAAATTCCTTGAAATTACTTGCGCTCACGCCCTTTTGTTGTTCGGCAACCCACCACATTACATGAAACCAAAGCAAGAGAGGTTTGCGTGTACCGTGAAAAATAGTGCCGGCAGTAACCGATACCTGATTCCCGCATTCGTAGCATTCAGCCACTTTTCGGTTGTTGAGATAATATTTAGGGCTTTTACACTTTGGGCAATAAAATCCATCAGGCCAGCGCAAAGCAAAAAGGTAATTCCAGCAATCCTCATCGGTTTTGAACCTGGCTAAAAATTCCTGAAAATTTGTTGGGTAATCTTCCATCTCTGTTTTTTTTCAAAATTAGACTTTAATCCTACATGAACGAAGCAGGTAAGTACACATAGAAGTAATCTTCCATCAATAAAAAGAGAGCATGAAGAGTTGCACGTGGAATTTTAAAAGCCCAAACCTTACGAATTTAAAGCTATAATTACATTGAATCCAATCGATAAACGCTGTTTGAGAGCTTTTACGGATTCCCTTATTTTCTGTAAAAAACCTTCCCGGTAATCAACAATCCTGCAAATACAAAAACAGCAAAAATCAAACTACTGACAGAAAGCTGCATTCCACCCGAAAGTATATGACCGCTTGTGCATCCGTCGGCCATGCGCGCTCCGAAAATCAGGATAAATCCTCCTGCAAAGGCCCAAAGTATCCGCTTAACAGGCGATGTTCCTTTATATTTTTCCCAATTGCTGTAGATCAACTTTAGCTTAAATTCTTTCTTTACTATGGATATAATTAATGCGGATAAAAAGGCGCCAAACAGAAAAATCAATTCCCAATGTCCGGGTTTCTGAATTTTGGCGAAATAATCATTTTGAGTTAATCCTGTAAGCAGATCCGAAATATATGGATATGTTGTTGATGCTCCTATCGGCCTGTCGGCAGCAAAAGTTAAAAATGTTATAGCTTCTAAAATAGCAAGAGCAATACCGGCATACAACCACTTTAAATCTTTGGCCTTTTCTTTCTTATGCAGCAAAAATGCAATCCAGATAAACAGTGCACCAAGCAGGATTGAACCCAGGTAGAAGAACAAAGTATTTCCCATAATTGAGAATAAGGAGACTTTTCCAAGATCAGGACCTAATATCCCGTGCAGAGAAGGCAATAAAAGTGTATAAACCAATCCGCCAAGCAAACCGCCGATAATTCCAATCAACGCATCCACAGAGCCTTCGCCTAAGGAAACAGGTAGTGTTCCGGGGCAATATCCCAGGATGGCCATTCCCATTCCAAAAAGTAACCCGCCCACGATAATGCCGCCAACCAGCAACGGCTTTATATGGTAGGAAGCGTAACCCAACCCTGTTTCGATACTCAGTAAAATAATGCCGACACCGATTGCGGCAGCGATGGCTTTGGCAACCGCAAAATTTTCGAGGGTTGCCAATCCACTGATGGTATTGAACCGGTTCAGTTTTGCATATTGCAAAGTAGCTCCGAACAAGAAACCTAAAACTAAAATTGTTAAAATCATTTTGCCTCCTTTTAATTAATTTTTGGGTACATCATTTAGCAGTTCTTTCAGGCATCCGGGTTTAAAACAAAACCAGGGCACTTGCTTTTTATAATCGAGATAATGACTGCCAAATTTACAAACAGCTTCAGGTTCTTCGATGAATTTAATCATAATAATCATTAAAACTATTTCAGCAGGGGCGATAAGGAGTATAAAAGAAGGTGATCCAACCAAAAAAGCAATGCTCCATGGAAATAACAGCAATCCGAGGTGCATGGGATGCCGCATATATTTATAAACACCCTGATTTACAAGGACATTTGTTTCCATGCGTTTCAGTGTTCCCTTCCGGCCATATTTTGCAAGCGTACGGCCGGTGTTTTTACTGATCCGCATCACAAGTACCAGCAACATAATGCCAAAAGCAGCACTTATAGAATGAAAAACAATAATGGAATGAATGGAAGCAAACAAGATACCATCCAGGTAAAAACCCAGAAACACTCCACCAAAAATCATCACTACCCAAACAAGAATCCTTACCATCATTTTAGTTTTAAAAAATCATTTGAATACACATAGTATTGTTTATCAAATATTTAATTTAATGTAACCTTCGGAAAGTTCCACAATAGCATCAAAATTTGAAGTAAATATTACCCCTTTGCTTAAACATGGTTTGAAGGTAAAAAGCAATGCAAAGCATTGTGAAATGAATCAAAACACTTCATAACTGCTATCCGGCACAGGCGAACTTAAACGATTCAGGATGCGTTCGAGAAGAATACCTTCGTTTTGATCGTAGTCGTACCCTAAGGTAGCTCTTACTCCGCACGAAATAAAATGAACCGCTCTTTCCAATGCAATGGGCAAACTATCGCCCTGCAACAAAGCGCCGGTCATTACGCTTGTAAAACAATCGCCGGTTCCGGGAAAATCAGCTGGGATATAATTTATAGGAACTTTCCAGAAACGCGAGCTGTTTTTGTCGTAAGCTATCACCGACGAATTCTTCATTGAAGCATTATTCGGCACACCTGTAACAACCACTATTTGTGATCCCATATCTGCCAATCGCAAAATCCATTCTTTTATTTCCTCGTCCGTGATATTGAAATGATACGGTTCATTCAATAACAGGGATGCCTCCGTTAGGTTGGGCGTTATGCAATCCGCTTTTTGAATCAATAAGCGCATTTCCGATACCATTTCCTGGTTAATGGGGCCATATGTTTTACCATTATCGCCAAGTACAGGGTCAACTACAACCAGCTGGTTTTGATTTTTAAACAGATCCATCATTCCACTTACAATATTAATCTGTTCGGGTGAGCCCAGAAATCCGCTATAAATGGCATCAAATGAAATATTCAAAGCTTTCCAATGATCGATGATAGGCTGCATATGTGCCGTAAGATCAGTAAAATGATACCCTTCGAACCTGCTGTGCGAAGATAAAACGGCTGTGGGCAAAGGACATACTTTTATTCCCATGGCCGAAAGGATAGGGATTACCACCGAAAGTGAAGTCCGGCCAAATCCGGATAAATCATGAATGGCAGCAATTTGTTTAACAGGTATTTGTGTTTTCATTTTAGCAGAATTAATTCATGGTTTACAATTCCCATTTCTCTATTTTCCATTTCCCTATTTTCCATTTCTCCATTTCTCCATTTCCCCATTTCTCCATTTCACATAGCCCAAACACAAGCTTTCATACTCCAGCAACCGTATCATTTTATTGCAAATGGCATTTTTAAAGATACGGAAATATTCCGCCCCTGGTTGTAATAATTTAAAGGCTTTAATGTTGAAAGGTGATCATAGTATTTTATATCGAAAAGATTATTTACCGAAATGCCAACAACAAGGGCTTGTTCAAAAACCATGATGTCGGTATTAAAACCAAGGCTCAGCAATGTGTAGCCGTTAGTTGCTGTTTCGTAAGGCGATGGAGTATCCTGTTTCAAAGCAGCAAGCGCGCTTAACGTTAAGGAAGGCTGCAATAAAAAGCCCAGTTTTTTTTGTCCGGCTCTTATTTCGTAGCGAAGCTTATGAGCAGGAATAAAAGGGAGGTAGTCCTCGTTTTCCTGTATACCGGTTACCGATGAATAAGTTCCTTCGATATGCAGCCAGGGAATAGCTTTCGGATGGAAATGAATACCTGCTTCGCCACCGAAGAGTGTAGCATTTGCCTGTAAAAAACGATAAATACCAACACCGGCAGTTGTAGTGTCAGTAGTTGGCGAAATAAAGATATAATCATTTATGTGGTTATAAAATCCGGCCAGGTCGAAAGAAAGAAATTCCCCGTGATAATGCATGCTTGCATCGGCTTCAAAGGCATTTTCGGGCAATAAATCAGGATTTCCAATTTCGTATCTGTCGCCATGCATCCCGTTGGAAGTTAACTCAGATAGATTGGGGACACGGAAAGCTTTTGCCAGGTTAACCCTAAGCATTATTTTTTCGTCAGGCTGCCAGGTAGCACCCACAGAGCCGTTGGTATTTGAAAAAACCTTTGACACGGGCGCATGATAACCGAATGTCCCTTCGGTTCCCATGGCAAACGTTTCAGTATCATACATATCGAACCGCAGCCCCCCTTGTACTTTAAGCTGTTTGGATAAAGTATAGTTTATCAGTCCTAAAAAGCCAATGTTATTAATATCTGCATCAGGCAAAAACTGAGAAGCACGGTTATTCAGGTTCCTGTTATTTTGCGACATGCCCTGTAAACCTACAATATATTCGGTATTGCCTTTGGAAGGGAAATACAGTTTTGATTCGTACGTAATTGTATTCAGGTTCATTTCAACAAAAGGAACATCCAATGTTGTACGAAGCTTTCGCAAAGCACTTTGATACGCCGCATTTATCTCCCATTTTAATTTACCAATATAGAGCGCATTTTGAAATGAAATTAACTTATGCTCAAGATCCTGGTACCAGATTTCGTTTTTCCTGCCTTGCCCTGTTATCGCGGGTTTAACAGGAGGAACCGTCATACCCAGATTCTGCTTAAAGTAGTCGTAAAAAACTTTCGATGTGCCGATTTTACCGGTAAATCCAAGATTGGCGTTAAAAGTCATTTCGTTAAAGCGTGAATTCGGCACAAAATCGCCGCCACCCTGCAAATAATCAGCATGGGTTTTATTTCCAAAGCGGAAACCGCCAAACAGTTTTTTTGAAGTTCCTTTAACACCCAGACTATTATTCATCCCAAGCGTATTGGAATGCAATTGCATGCGATAGTCACCCATTATCTTTCCAGTGGGTGCGGGTTTCTCTTTAATAAAATTAAGCACGCCTCCTATTGCATCCGAGCCATAAAGCAGGGAAGCAGGGCCTTTAATTATTTCAACTCTTTCCACATCGTTATCGTCAATGCCGAGCGGGTGGTTTTCGCTGTACTGATAGTTTTCCATTCGTACCCCGTTATTCATAACCAGAATATCATTCATCGACAGTCCCCGGATTACCGGCTTCGATACACCCTGTCCTTTTGATATCATATCAACACCAGGAACTTTGGTTAAGGATTCCATAAAATTAGGAGTCCCCGATAGGGCAATAGTTTTGCTTTTAATCACATCAATCTTAACGGCATTTTCGTGTTGCGAACTCACATAACCCCCGGTTATAACCACCTGCTGTGTTTCAATAACGGCAACGGTTAACATCACATCAATTACGTTTTCGCCTTTCCGGATAGTAACTGTCCTGAGCTCGGTATTGAATCCCACAAATGAAAACTGAATTTTAATTTTGCCGGCGGGAATATCCCTGATTATATATTCGCCGGATTGATTGGCAGTAGTACCTTTGTTGAGTTCGGGTAAAAATATGGTAGTTCCGTATAATGGCTGATTATTTATGTCGGTTACTTTGCCACTTACCTGGTTTTGAGCGTTTACTTTTAGAAAAAGAAACAGCACAAAGAAAACCAAAATGATAGTTTTCACTTTAGTACAAATTAATTTATAATACAAAAAATGGATTAACATCCGTTCAGGATGTACGAATAGAAATATAAACTGGAGGTGCCCTTAATAAAAACGAATACTTTGACTGATCGGGGAAATGGGTAGAAACATAATTGATAGTTACTTTTTGCAGGAAACATTGCTTTTTTGTTTCAACGCTATTTTTATACAACGCATAAAATGAAAACTCAAAACCCGGCACAGGACATTTTTTGTGGTATTCATGAAAATGACATTCTTTTCCTGAATCATAAACAATGCGTTCATGATGATGAAACCGACCGTCTAAAAACTTAATCACCAGTGGAGTAAGGAATACAACCGCCAATGATACAGAAAGAATATTTATAAGTTTTTTAGTCATTTTTATATCTCATAATTTTCAGCGCAATAACCGACCACGTCTCATCAAGACTCGTTTTTTACAACGAAAACAATTTCGTTCTTTTAAATATCAGAGCTGATGCTTAATGCTGAAACCTGGCCATAATTGTCTTGTTCCCTTTTACATGCTCATTCATTTTAACGCATATTTC
>JAIFMH010000372.1 GCA_020048595.1 Bacteroidota bacterium
ACTGATTATGGAATTCGAAAAAGAATTCAACATTGCTATTCCTGACGATCAGGCTGAAAAAATCAGTACAGTAGGTGATGCTATCACTTACTTAGAAAGCAACGCGAAATAAGTAAAACCCATTCGATGAAGTTAAGGCGAGTAGTAGTTACCGGCCTTGGCGCACTGACTCCATTAGGCAATACAGCTCCGGAATTCTGGAGCGGCTTGGTTAATGGGGTTAGTGGTGCTGGCCCCATCACACATTTTGACACAAGTAAATTTAAAACAAAATTTGCGTGTGAAATCAAAAATTTCGACCCGTTAAATTTTTTCGACCGCAAAGAGGTTCGGAAATTTGATCCGTTTACACTTTACGGTATGATTTGTGCCGATGAAGCTGTTAAAGATTCAGGATTAGATACGGCTCAGGTGGACTTAGATCGTATTGGTGTTATCTGGGCTTCAGGAATTGGTGGCATGACTACCATTTTTCATGAAATTTCCGAATTTGCTGCCGGTGATGGCACACCGCGTTTCAATCCACTGATGATTCCTAAGATGATAGCTGATATTGCAGCTGGCCAGATTTCAATCCGTTACGGATTCAGAGGGCCTAATTTTGCTACCGTATCAGCATGTGCTTCTTCAGCCAATGCATTAATTGATGCATTCAACTATATCAGGCTGGGAATGGCTGATGCATTTGTTACCGGTGGTTCAGAAGCAGCAATTAATGTTGCCGGCGTTGGCGGATTTAACGCAATGCATGCCATATCAACACGCAACGATGATCCTTTAACGGCTTCACGGCCATTTGATAAGGACCGTGACGGATTTGTTATGGGCGAAGGTGGCGCTGCATTAATATTTGAAGAACTTGAGCATGCTCTTGCCAGAGGTGCCAAAATATATGCTGAGGTTGCCGGAGCAGGTATGAGTGCTGACGCATATCATATTACTGCACCTCATCCTGAAGGTTTAGGTGCGCTTAATGCAATGCGTTCAGCGCTTCGCGATGCAGGGATGACTGCAAATGACATTGATCACGTAAATACACACGGAACTTCGACTCCGCTGGGTGATATTGCTGAAACAACCTCACTTGGTAAATTATTTGGTGAGCACGGATCAAAAGTATATGTAAACTCAACCAAATCGATGACTGGCCATTTACTTGGTGCAGCAGGTGCTGTTGAAGCAATGGCTTCCATTTTTGCAATACAAAATGATATAATTCCTCCTACAATCAACCATTTTACTGATGATCCTGAGGTTGATCAATCACTGACATATGTATTCAATACAGCGTTGCATACCACTGTTAATACTGCCTTAAGTAATACTTTCGGTTTTGGTGGCCACAACGCTACGCTTATTTTCAAGAAATTTGTTCAGTAACTTTGACTTTCGACGTCATAAAGCCTATCAGAGTTTTTCTCTCTGAAGACAAACAACTTTTCGTAGCATTAAAAAATATTTTCGGGTATTATCCCGGAAATATTTTTTTGTATAAACTCGCCTTTCGTCATAAATCACAGGCTATCGAGCTTAATAATGGCAGCCGCGTAAGTAATGAAAGGCTGGAGTATTTGGGCGACGCCATACTCAGCGCTGTAGTTGCCGATCACCTTTTCAAAATGTTTCCTTATAAGGACGAAGGTTTCCTGACCGAAATGCGTTCGCGTATCGTTAGCCGTGTACAGTTAAACAAGCTTTCGCAGAAAATGGGAATTGATACCCTTATCACTGCAAATACCGAGAATAACAATGTGTATCGCTCCATGAAAGGCGATGCTTTCGAAGCATTGATCGGTGCCATTTACCTCGATAAAGGCTATAATTTCACCCGTCAGATCATTATCGAAAAAATTATTAAGCAACATTTCGATTTACAGGATCTCGAAAACAACAACACCAATTACAAAAGCAGGATCATTGAATGGTCGCAGCGGGAAAAACGTACGGTTGAATTTGTGATTTTAAACGAAGTAGGCCATGGTTACAACAAGCAATATGTAGTTGATGTGCTGGTCGACAAAATTTCGTTGGGCAAAGGCCGCGATTACTCCATTAAAGGCGCCGAGCAGGATGCAGCCATGAAAGCATTATTACAACTCGAAACGGAGAAATTATAAATTCAGGCCTTTATTCTTTTTGAACGCTGAAAAAGTATTTCAGAAATTGTATATTTGTATTAGCAATTCGATTCTGGTGTTTAGTTCCTTTTCCTTTCGAACCCTGCAAGCTTTGAAACCCTTGAAGAGCTTCTGTCCGAGGAAATATATTTGAATAACTAAACAAGTTAATCCGATAGTCAAATTCCCGAATAACTATTTTTCCATTTTCCATTTTACCATTTTCATCCATCTTGAATGAGCACCCACGGATCAAACAAAGCAATCATTTTCGCATTGGCAGGTAACCTGCTGATAGCCATTATCAAATATATTGTAGCTTTTATTACAGGAAGTGCCGCCATGCTGGCCGAATCCATTCACTCAACCGCCGATAGTTTTAACCAGGTACTGCTGCTTATTGGCCATAAAAAAGCGAAAAAATCACCCAGCGAAATGCATAGTTTCGGGTATGCCAACGAAGTGTTTTTCTGGTCGCTTATGGTTGCGGTTCTACTTTTTTTTGTCGGTGCTTTATTTTCAATATACGAAGGTGTTCATAAACTTATGCATCCGGAAGCTATCACCAATGTTTACTGGATTTTTGCTGTACTGATCAGTTCTATTGTAATTGAAGCTAAATCTTTCCAGGTGGCATATGGCGAATTTCGCAAAACCACAAAACTTCCCTTTTTACAAGCAATAAAAGCCTCAACACAGGTAAGCCTGGTGGTAGTTGTATTGGAGGATTCCGCCGCTATGGCAGGCTTAATTATTGTTTTGATTTCATCGTTGCTGGCATGGTTGGTTAATCCTGTTTTCGATGCCATTGGAAGTATTTCGGTGGGACTTTTACTATTAACAGTTTCTATCCTATTAATAGCCGAAGTTAAAAACCTGATAGTAGGCGAGAGTATGCCTCGCGAAAAGCGGCAGTTGGTACGGAATGTGATTCACAGATACAAGAAAATAGGTCATATTAATCGTTTGCAGACAATGGTAATGGGAGATAGTAACTATCTGGTATTGTTATCTGTAGATATAAACGATGAAATAAAAAGTTCCATTGCAGAAGATATGATTGAGCAATTAAAACTAGATCTGAAAAAAGAATTACCCGAAATAGGTACTATTTACATCGAAATTAAAGATTCTGAAAGAAATCAAAAAGTCTGATCCCGTAATTATGAAAACAAAAATTGTAGCCACAGTTGGCCCGGCATGCTCGAGCCGCGAAATGTTAGGGAAACTTATTAAAGCCGGTGTTGATGTTTTCCGGTTAAATTTTTCGCATGGTGCTTACAGTGAGCACCTTGCCATAATTGAACATGTGCGTTCGCTGAATGCTGAATTCGGAACTCATATTGCATTACTTGGCGATTTACAGGGGCCAAAAATCAGGATTGGAGCCTTTGCAGATAAAGAAGCCATGATGCACGATGGTCACGAATTGGTTTTTACAACCAAAGAGTGTGATTGCACTGCCGATAGATTATATATTACCTATCCCGAGTTTGCCCGCGATGTAAAACCAGGCGAAGACCTGCTGCTTGATGACGGGAAACTGCTTTTCCGGGTTATTGAAACCAATGGCGTAGATGAAGTTAGAGCCAAGGTTATACATGGCGGAATTTTATCAGGCAAAAAAGGGGTAAACCTGCCCAATACAGTGGTTTCGCTTCCTTCACTCACTGAAAAGGATAAACGCGACCTTGCCTTTATTTTGGAACAGGAACTCAACTGGATAGCTCTTTCTTTTGTTAGGAAAGCGGATGATATTCGACATCTTAAGTCTGTAATACATGAATTTGGAGTTCCTGTTAATATGCCCGGAATCATTGCAAAAATTGAAAAACCGGATGCAGTGAAAAACATGGACGAAATTATTGCCGAAGCAGATGGAATTATGGTTGCCCGCGGCGACCTGGGCGTTGAACTGCCATTGGAACAGGTGCCTTTGGTTCAGAAAAGGCTTATCCGTAAATGCAACCAACACTCTAAACCCATCATAGTTGCTACGCAAATGATGGAAGGCATGATCAGTAACATCAGGCCAACGCGGGCCGAAGTAAATGATGTTGCCAATTCAGTACTCGACGGAGCCGATGCCGTTATGCTTAGTGGTGAAACTTCAGTAGGCTTGTACCCGGAAGAAGTGGTAGAGACTATGCAGAAAATAGTATGGGAAGTAGAGCAAACTGAAGAGATTTACAATAAGCCTCATCTGGCAAGTCATGATGACAAAAAACGTCTTATTTCCGACTCAGTTATATCCGCAGCATGCAACATGGCCATTGAGTCAAATGCACATGCTATTATTGCCATGACTATTACCGGGTATTCCGCACAGCGAATCAGCAGTCAACGGCCTAAACAGGATATCTATATTTTTACTGGTAACCGGCATTTGTTATGCAAGCTTAACCTCGTATGGGGGATTAAAGGTTTTTATTTCGACAAAATTGTTACCTCAACTACCAAAACGTTTAAAACCCTTACAGAACAATTGATTGCTGAAGGGCGCATTAAAAAAGGTGATTTACTGATTAAAGTGGCCAGTACACCTATCTATGTTGCCGGGCAAACAAATACCGTAAAGCTGGATTACGCCTGACACCTCCGATAAAATTAGAAGTTGAATAAGTTTATTTAATAGCGGGTTGATCTAAAGTCAGCCCGCTTTCAGTTTCAACTTGCTAAGATGGTGCAAGTAGCCATGCTTCAAGATGTTACAAGTCGCATAAATCCAGATTGTATAAGGATTTCAAATAAAACAAAGCCCAGACAAATTGTTATCAAATTGTTAAAATCCAATATGATTTTATATCGATTAAAGATAATTTATTAATTTTACTAAAAGCATTCAAATAATCATCCATCTTTTTCCCAAACTTTCTTAAAAACTGTCTCATGAAACAGCTATGTATCTTTTTAGCCACCTTATTTATACTAAGTTTTTCAACTTATGCCCAATCCGGCAGTGACCTGGATAACGAAAATGGCACTTCGATGATGCCAATTATAAATACGTTAAATGATGTGGTAAAAGCCATCGAAGAAAATGATGTGGAAATAGTACATATTGAGTTCGACCTGGTATTTGAGGATAGTTCAAAAGAAATTTACAGAAATCTTACCAAGGATTATTCCTATGGTTTCCTGGCTTATGGAGATTACCGGATTGCAAAAATAGGCATTGAACTTTATAAAGAAACAGATACTGGGTGGGATTATATTAAAGCTGGTGAGCTAAGCGAAGGTACTGTAACCCTTTTATATGATGTTACTGAAACAGACCGGTATAAAATTGTATTACGAACGCTGCAAATGAACGAAGGATACAATGTTGGGCATTACGGCTTGGTGGTGCTGCATGATTAAATCATCTGGCTAAAATAATGTTACGCATTACAGTATAGATCTCACTTATTTAAGATTACACGAAGGATTGCGCCATGTTTTCCAAAACAGGGAAAAGTAATTTTTTTTTGTTTTCACAGCAATTCCATTGGTTTATACTTTAACCTAAAAAATCATCCCTTTTGCTAACCGAATGATATTTATCTTTGCATTCTTGCAGATGTATTAATCTGAATTTCGCTTTGTTTTCATTCGCCTTGTCACTCCTCCCGCAAAACACTGATCCTTAAATCCAAAACCCTAAAACACATGGCCCGCATACCACGCCTGGATTCCACGTTTGAACCGGCAGATGCATTTGTTGGAATAGCAACTAACATGCCTGTTATCCAGCTGGTTCATTATATAAACAGCCTTACAAGGTTAAATCTGGTTCGTGAAAAAGATTTACCCGTTTATTCCGAAAAAAATGACCGGCTTATTGAATATAAGTTTTATCATTACCAGGATGAGGATTACAGAAGTGTATTCTGTCTTTTAAGCAACAGTATTTCAGGCTTATACTTGTTGCCAACGCACAAAGAGTTTAGCTATTTTATGATAATACAAGGTGCTATTCCTGAGGAGAAAATAAAGCAACTTTCGACTGAAATCAAGGCTATAACCGGCGTTCAGATGACGGCAATAATCAAGCAGGAGCCTGCACGTATTTTTGAACCCATACTTCAGGATCTTGAAATCCATCTCACTCAGCTAAATAAAGAAAAAGCAGAACTACAGAAACGAATTATGCCTTTAGCCGAAGATCAATGAAAGGAAAAATTCTGGTTACCATACAATTCACATGCCTGGCTTTGCTGATGGTTGCAACCAATTGGCTTGTTCTTCCGTGGTGGACATTTCTGATTCTGGGTATTTCAGGCTTCCTGGCATTCTGGGCAATGGCAGTAATGAAGCTGGGAAATTTCAATATAGTTCCTTACCCCGTAGCAAATGGAAATTTGGTTACACTCGGGCCCTATAGTGTGATTCGCCACCCGATGTATACCTCAATTTTTATATTCGCAATTGCATTGCTGTCCGGACAGTTTGATTATACCAAACTAATTGTAAGTATTTTCCTTGTTGCAGGGCTGATAGCAAAAATGATATATGAAGAAGGACTTCTATGCGATCATTTCGCTGACTACAAGGCGTATATGCTTAAAACGAAAAGGGTTATACCGTTTGTGTGGTAATAAGATTAAATTTCAAATATCAAGAGTATTGTCATTATAATACTGATTCCGGGTGCCTTGTTCCGGGTGCCTGAAGTACAAGGATATAAGTCATTAACAACTGAGGTATACACAGGCGGTGGTTTGTCACTCCTCACCCGATCGCCCTTAGCTCCTCTTCCTACCCTGCCGACTCAAACTGCTTCAGGAATCGCAGGTCATTTTCGCTGAACATACGTAGGTCTTTCACCTGGAACTTCAGGTTAGTAATACGTTCAATTCCCATTCCGAAGGCATAGCCTGAAAATTCCTTGCTGTCGATACCACAGTTTTCGAGCACGGCAGGATCAACCATTCCGCAACCCAGAATTTCGACCCAGCCAGTATATTTACAGAAACCGCAGCCTTTACCTCCGCACAGGTTGCACGAAATATCCATTTCAGCTGAGGGCTCTGTAAACGGGAAATAGGATGGACGCAGCCTGATTTGTGTATCGGGTGCAAACATTTCGCGGGAAAAATATAACAGTGTTTGTTTCAGATCGGCAAAAGAAACATTGCGGTCGATATACAATCCTTCAACCTGGTGAAAGAAACAATGTGCCCGTGCTGAAATTGCCTCATTACGGTAAACGCGTCCGGGAAAAATTGCACGGATAGGTGGTTTTGAATTTTCCATTACACGAACCTGAACACTGGATGTATGCGTACGCAATGCAATATCCGGATCTTTTTCGATGAAGAAAGTGTCCTGCATATCGCGGGCGGGGTGTTCGGGAGGAAAATTGAGTGCTGAGAAATTATGCCAGTCGTCTTCAATCTCAGGGCCTTCGTTAACGGTAAAACCCAATCGGGAGAAGATACTTATCATTTCGTTACGCACTATGGAAAGTGGATGGCG
>JAIFMH010000067.1 GCA_020048595.1 Bacteroidota bacterium
CACGACACTCGGGATAATAAACTGAGGGCTTTTTGTTGCATAGTCTTTTTCCATGATTTTGGATGTTGTAACTAAATATCATGTTTTTACACGATATCGAACCTACTAATATAGTTAGATATTTGCATTCAACAATACAAATTGCCGGAAATATTCAGTCTGAGATGCAATGGTGTGTTTACTCATACTATACCGCCTGATCAGGAACAGCAATCTATCATTGAATTACTTCAGAAAATAGCTGTTGACTTAATACGAAGAATGGATTTATTATTCTTAAACAGTAATTTTCGTATCCGCTATTAATCCTAAAAAAATGACCATTGCCCTGTATTGTTTTTACAAATAAGGATTAAGATAGCAACTTTAAGTTGATCAATTATAATCCACTATTATTTTAAATCAAAAAAAAGAACTCGTATGAAAAAATTGTTTTTTTACTTTGGATTAATTACAGTTATGATTGCTTCATCAAAAGTAGTCAACGCAAAAATTGATGGTGAACAGAATACTAAAAATCAGGCAAATAATAAGGCCAATTCCGTGGTTGACCAAAGTATTGTTATTAGTCTCAATGCTGTCAAAAGTGGTGTGAAAAATCTTTTTCTGACGCAAACGAGTTCACCAACATTTGAAACCACTGATACGCAGAAATCGGCACCGGATATACAATCAGAGCCTTCTGAAAACCAAACTGATACGGTAAAAACATCGCAACCCAGCTTTCAGTCCTATTCAAAATTCGACTTTATACCGGGAGCAAAAGTTATTTTCTTCGATGATTTCACAGAAACGGCTGTGGGCGATTTCCCTGCAAACTGGAATACGAACTCTACGGGCGAAATAGTTACCACTAATTTTTTCCCGGGTAACTGGTTTAAGATGAAAGGCTCGGGTAGTATTTATCCTGATGAAGCACTTATGTTGCCGGATAATTATACCATTGAGTTTGACATAATCGCTTCTACTGAAGATGAGGGCGTTTATGCCTCTGAATTTGGATTTTATATTTACAGTGCTAAAAATCCAAAAGATTTAACGGAAGGTGGATCTGCACCAGGCCTAAAAGGTGGTATCAAAATGACTTTTGGTTACCACAGCACTTATGGTGCTTACGACGAAACAGGGTACACCATCGAAGGAGCCAAGAATGATGCTGTGATGGAAGTTGGTAAGAAGTACCATCTTTCATTTTGGGTTCAAAAAACCAGGCTGCGAGTTTATCTTGATCAAAACAAGATTTTTGATTTACCTAAAGTATTCAAGCCAGGTTTTCTATGCAACCAGATGCGTTTTGAACTTTGGCGGTTGAGTAACCCGATGATTACCAATTTCAGGATAGCTGCCGGATTGCCTGATACCCACAACAAGCTTATCACTGAGGGGAAATTAGTTAGCTACAACGAAGTTCCCGATGTTAAAGTAAAAATTATCGGCCATACGGATGCTGATGGCGACGACAGTAAAAACAAGGACTTATCGAAACGCCGGGCAGCCGCTGTAAAAGCAGAACTTGTCAAAACTTTTGGAGTAAATACTGACAGGTTAGAAATAGATGGAATGGGTGAAAGTAAACCCGTTGCCCCAAACGACACACCTGTAAATAGGGCGCTAAACCGCAGGGTTGAGTTTATTAAATTGTAACCTGAACGTTAAACTAGGGGAGGGAAAGCAAGAAATTTCTGAAAATAAAAAAACGGAGTATCAGTAGGCATGCAATTACCAGGTTGGCTCCTTCGTAAACCGGATGTTTATTTAATAACTTTTGGTTACTGGCCGTGCTAAATCTCCTTTTTTTTGTGATTTTGAACCTATTACGTCAATATCCTGTATTTACATGATACCAATCGGGTATTATAAGCCTATATTTGTATCTAATATATAACATATATAATATGAAATAGCCAGGAGCTATAAATAGGTTACAAATACAATGAATATTTTCCTGAATTAGTAATTCTGAACAATTTAAAGCTCAAAAAAATGAAAATAATTCTATTCTTTCTTATCCTTATTGCCAGCTTAAATTCAAACGGTCAGTGCTGGAGCAAAATATCAGCCGGAGATTATCATACACTCGCTATTAGTGTTGATGGCGAGCTTTGGGCCTGGGGTGACAATTACAATGGTGAACTTGGCGATGGAACAACAATAAACAGAACAACCCCGACATTTATAAATAATTCTTCCTGGCAAGAGGTTTCGGCAGGACTGAGTCATTCGCTTGGCCTCAAGAGCGATGGAACTTTATGGGCATGGGGACGCAACGGAACAGGTCAGTTAGGTGATGGAACGGATATAGATAATCACTTCGTCACACAGGTTGGAGCTGCTGACAATTGGATGAGCATGGCTGCAGGCGCAAACCATTCAACAGCTATTAAATCCGACGGAACTTTATGGGCCTGGGGAAGCGATGAGTACGGACAGCTTGGAGATGGCGGAACAAATAGTGCTAAGCCTGCACCCACACAAGTAGGTTCAGAAACAACCTGGAAAAAAGTTTTTGCCAGTGAATACAATACGTATGCCATAAAACAGGATGGAACGCTTTGGGGTTTTGGCCGCAATAACGTTGGCCAGGTGGGCGATGGAACTACTGTTCATAAAAATGTATCTGTGCAGATTGGTACAGCCACAAACTGGTCCGAAATTTCGAGTGGGCGGTATTTTGCAGTAGGCATACAAACAGATGGTTCACTATGGGCCTGGGGTGATAATTTTTACGGGCAGTTGGGTGATGGTACAAATATTGGAAAAACCATTCCAACCAAAATTGGAGCCGGCACAGATTGGAAAATCATAGCTTGTGGAGCTGAACACACAGTTTCACAACTAACCAATGGAAATGTTTATGCTTGGGGAAATGGACAAAATGGCGCTTTAGGAAATAACAATGATGCCAATCAAAACTCACCCGTATCAGTAAATATAAACAATGTGCAATCCATTTCCTGTGGATCATATCATTCTTTGGCAATAAAAAATGATAACAAGTTATGGGCCTGGGGTTATAATGGCAGCAATCAATTTGGTAATGGAACAGGAACGAATTCTTTAATTCCTGTCGAAGTTGCCTGTCCAACACTAACAGCTATCAGTTTTCAAGAAGCAGCTAACAGTTTTAAAATATTTCCAAATCCGGTTAAAGATGTTTTAATTATTCGAAATCTGGCAGGTGTATCTTTCGAAAGAGTTATAATTACCGATCTGACCGGGAAAAAAATCAGGGAACAAACCGGCAATCAAACCCAGGTAGATGTATCACAATTACCGCCGGGAATGTATCTGATACACTTAGCTTCTGAAGGGAATAAATCTTCTACCAAATTCATTAAACGCTAAAATACATCCGTGTAATTAATTTGATTACCGAATAAGCAATTAAAATACATCTCAATGAAAAACGTCCTCCTGGTAGTTAGTATGTTGATTTTAGTGAATACTTCGTTTGCACAAACCAAAACCAAACCGGCAGAAAAGCCTCCCACACAAAAGGAGATGGAGGAAATGATGAAAGAGATGCAGCAAGGAATGGAGGAAATGAGCCCGGAGGATAAAAAAGCGATGGAGGACATGGGTGTTAAAATGCCTTCAATGAATGGCCTGCCTCAGTTAACCGACCAGCAAATACAGGATGCCAATGCGGCGAACAATAGGATTGTGCCGGAAAAAGATATTGCAAGAATTGCCAAAGCCTCATCCGTAACTATAAACGATGCAGGTATGCCTGCCTATATTGATAAGATTCATTCCCTGGTTTGCGGAAAAATGAAGCCGGACTATTTAGCAAGAGCTGAAGAAGTTCATAAATCACTTTCTCAAAACAGCTCTTCTTCACATGATGTAAGCCAGTATGCCGTTGCTGTTCTGATTGACGGCAAACCCATGCTGGCACTATACCTGTTGGGCAAATCCTGTAAAAAGCTTCCCGATGCTGATAACCTGAATAATTATGCCGCAGTACTTACAAATTTTGGTGCCGAACAATACGCCATCCCAATTTTAAATAACCTGAATACTCGTTATCCTCAAAATAGCACCATTTACAATAACCTCGGCCAGGCATGGTTTGGATTGGGTGATATAGAAAAGGCGGGTGAATATATCGACAAAGCTATACGCTTGTACGCATATCATCCGCAGGCAAATTTCACCAAGTGCCTGATTGAAGAAAGCAAAGGGAACATGCTGGCGTCTGTTGATGCCGCAAAAAAAAGTATAAAATATGGCTACAGTCTTAAAAAAGCTGATAAACTTGAAAAATTGGGTTACAAATTAAAAAGCGAAGATTTAAATTGGGATCCGCCCATGCCAAAAGATGAACTGGGTCTTTCAAAATTCAATTGGCCTGAGTACCCTAAAAATGTAGAAGATTGTAAATTGCTGGAACCAGCCTGGGAGGTGTTCAAGGAAGAATGCAACAGCAAAATCAGTGAGTTGCAGGGTCAGAAAGAAATTTTGGAGAACCAGATGTTAGCTCAGCAAGAATCGCGCACATCACAACTTCTGCAAGCCAGCCAGACAGGTTCACAGGCAACGCTTTTTCCGGAAATGGCTTACAAGGCATTTATTAAACTGGGACCAATGGTAAAGGGATTTGAAGCAGTTAATAATTATGTTTTTGCTGATAAATTTGAAGCTGTTATGGTTGCCAAAGATAAATTGGATGAACTGGAAAATATAGAAAATACTGAAATGGCAGCCTTTTACGAAAAATACAAGGATCAGTTTGGCGAAGGGAAACCTAATCCGTATGCAGCGGCCTGTAGTGATGAAAACGCCATCCGAAATAAATTTTTAAATAATGCCAACACATTGATGCAACAAACTGAACGGATTTATTTAAATGCTGTGAACGGCCAGACAGATAAGCTCCTATACTACCGTAAATATACTCAATGGCCTGATGAATATGCATATACAACAGTGGTTGCTCAAATTAGCTGGCTAACCATGATCAGCAGTCAAATAGTGTCGTTTAGAGATGAAAGCAATCACTGTAAATATGCACAGGATGGTGAAAAGCCTAAAATGGATTCATTGCAGAATTTTGATGATGTTGCATGCAAATATGTCAGTACTACCAATCTGGGATGCTTTTCAATCAGATCGCAATGCAGCCGCTTGATTGGTGAATTTGATTGCGGTGGTATAACAATAAAGGCAAAACAGAACGATGAAACCAACAGGTTTTCCGGTAGTGTTTATGTTGGTGCTAGCAAGAGCGTAAGTGTCGGGAAAGGACCGCTTTCTGCCGAGGCCGAACTCACTGCTGCCGTAGGCGTTGAATTGGATGAAAGCGGCAAAACAGACGTTGTTGCAAAAGTTGGTGCAAATGTTAATGTTGCCGGGCAAACAGTAGCTGGTGTTGAAGGTAGAGCCGGAGTAAACAGTGGCCCCAGCATTAGTGGAAAAGGTATGCTGTCAGGGATTGACAAGTGAAGTAAATCAATCAGTTAAGTGGTAAATTGTTTATGAAATAACCATGATAGTAAAACACCAACCAGAGATGACTGTAAGGTTTATAATAGCGTGTTCCCCGTCTGCATCGGGTAGGCTTCTGACTTTTAAAAAACACCTGCGAAACAAGCATTAATACCGATGAAAATAAGCAATGAATTAATCAATTAATAACCTATGAAAAATATTCTACTCCTCATTTTAATGTTTTCGATTGTTTTTGCTGTAGCTCAAACAAAGCCGGCAGCCAAAGAAAAAAAGCCTGCCCAGTCGGAAATAGATAAAATGATGGAAGATGCCACCAAAGGCATGAGTGCAGAAGAAAAGGCAGAGATCGAAAAAATGATGAAAGGGATGATGCCGGAAATGGAGAAGAAACCTGGTTCAGCGGCTGTTCCTTTTACAGATAATAAAAAACTGGTGCCCGTAAAAGACCTTAACCGCATTAACCGCATCCCCAAAAAGGTATTTACTGATGCCGATGTAAACACAAATACAGCTTTCCTCTACAGTAAACTGATGGCTAAAATTTCTGCTCCGGAAAAAGCCATTATTACCGGTGTTTTGAACCAATCAACCAAAGGATCTGTGCTTATGGAAGCGGCAATTACTTCCTTTATGCAAGGCCACGGCCAGGCTGCTATGGGGCTGGCGTTAAAAGCAGTGCAGGCAGAACCTAAAAATGCGAATCACCAGAACAACCTGGCAGCTATTTTATCGCAAAGCGGATATCCTGAAAAGGCGATTCCTTACCTGAAAAAAATATCCGCTCAATACCCATCCAACAGTACGGTTTTACATAATATGGGTTATGCCTGGATGAGCCTTGGAGAGATTGATACTGCCCAGCGATTATTTGCCTATGCTGCAGTGCGAAATCCCAATAACCCGGAAACAAAATTATGCCGCGGCGTTATTGAGGAATTGAAAGGTGATCCTAAAAAGGCAGCTGATAATTATGTGGAATCGTTCGAAGATGTCCCCAATCCGTTTACCGAAGACCTGGCTAAAAATGTAAAAGCAGACGGAGAGCTTGGGAAAATGGATTTTGATAAAATGAAAAGCCGCATTGTCATTTATGAATATTTCAAAAAGGATTGGATTGTAATACCTGCACTGAGTGATAATGTTTCGGCTTTCGAAAATAATATGAGCATCAAAAACGGATACTCAAAAATGTTTGAAGAATTAGATGCCAAAATAGAATCAATGCTAGAAGCAAGTAGTGCCGAAATAAATGCATTAGCTGACAAAGGTATTAGTGAGTTCACTGAAACAATGATGAATGAATCAATGAAAGGTGTTAATATGATGAGCCTTCCGGCTGTATACGTGCAGAATATTTTGCAGGCATATGCTAAGGAATGGAGTGAGAAATATCAAAAAGAAGGCAGTGCACTAATGGCAGAAATAAATGCAATGCAAATGGTAATGACAAAAATTGAGGATAACGATAAATGCCCTGATACTGACCGGAAGAATAATGAGTTCCTGGCCTATGCTAATCCGTTAATACGAAAATTTAATAATAAAAAAATTGAAGAGTTCCGTGTATGGCTCAATGCTTTTTGTACATGGAACTGGTATATTACCGGTAATCCCAAAAACACAGTAATGACGCATTGCATTGGATGGACTGCATTTATTGCAGAAATGTACGAGTCGGCAATGTATAATCAATATGCACTTGAAAAATCCTGTGTAAAACAAAAGAGCGATGGAGCTTTTAAGATTCCTGTACCCACTATTCCCAATTTCACCTGCCCTGCCGTGGTAACCTTTCCGGTTGGTATGGATGAAATGCAACTGGGCAGTGATGCAACAAATTTTGATAACAACGACTGGAACATTAAACAGGCTGAAGGTTCGACCATGCCCAATGTTACGCTTTCGATGGGCGTGGATAAAAATGATATTACCGAACCTGGCAAATATGGTAATCCTTATGTGAAAACCGGTAATGGCAGTATTAATGCATCAGGAATAAATAGCACGGAAAGTGACGATAAAGAATTAATGCCTCTTTCAAAAATTCTTGACGACCTGGCTTCTCTTCCCAAAATCATACCGGATGAACTGGCACCTCTTAATCCTGCTTATCTGAATAATAATAAAAAATTAGGTGTCGCGGATTATAAAAAAATGCGTAATGCCGAATTAGCCCGGAAACTCTTAAAGGAAATGATGAAAACCAAATGCCCCGGCGAACTGCCGGTGAAAAAGAAACGCAAAAACAAGTTTGAAGTCGGATTGGGTGAATTGGTGCTTGACCCTTTGCCTGTTGATGAATATGGCATTGAGGAAAAGTGGGATCCCGAAATGAAAGCCTGGGTGAATTCAAAAGGCGAGTATCGCTTCGAGAGTGGCTTGGTGGTTAGTGCAGGAAAACTTGAACTTGAACCTGAATTTGAAGTTGGCCTGGGCGAACTGGCTATATGGGACGAGGACATGCAGGCTTATATTAATTCAAAAGGAGAGAAAACTTATGAAGACGGATTTAAGGACAAAGTAGTTAAAGATGTACATGATGCCCTGGAAGAAGTAAATAAAACTATCGAAGAAAACTCTGGATATCATACTGGCGATCTTGAAATGTGGGACGATGATATGCAGGCCTGGATTACGCCGGAAACCGGTGAAGTTAGGTATGAAGACGGATTTAAAGATAAACTGGTTCAGGATGTAAAAAATGCCCTGGAAACAAGTGGCTTGCAAACTACAATTGTCAACGGACTGGAAGGAATTAATGCAATGAGTAATACTGGAACCGGATTATTTGAATAAAAACCAAAACTATGAAATACAGAATATTATTTTCAATCCTTTTTCTTGCTCTTTCTGCTTTAGCGCAGGATTGTATCCAGGAAAATTTAGCGCAAATCCCAGGCACATGGAAAGTTGGCATTAAAGGCTCCATTGCTGGCGTAACAACAACTGATTTAGCAAAAGAAAAAGCAGTACTTGCCAGTATCCATAAAATGGTTTCAACCAACTACTCTCCTACAGGATGCCAGGTTTTATATGGTACAGCATTTGGGAAATATCCTCTTGAAGGACAAACTTATTTGGCTGATCCATATACTTATTCCTTGTATATCCTCAGGTATTTGTGCGATAAATACGGTCCGGATAAATCAAAATATTATGTGGATATTGCCACGCCGACAACAGTAAATATTGTTGCCAATGCCATGTATTGGTTGAACAGTCTTTATGCAGCCAATATTCCTCC
>JAIFMH010000186.1 GCA_020048595.1 Bacteroidota bacterium
CCGATACAGGCATGGTTACCACCAACCATCACCAGGCTATAGAAAAATCGGCTCCGGGAATACGTATTACCGCCTGGAGTGCTGATAGTATTCCAGAAGCCATTGAATGGGCAGATCCTGCAGGGAAAGCCTTTCTGATGGCAGTGCAGTGGCATCCCGAAAGAATGAATATTAACAGCCCGCTAAGTATGCCGTTGATGAAATCCTTCCTTAAGGCAGCGACAGACTTTAAAAACACAAAATAACAATTCTGTCAGAAATCCCGGATCGATGACTTAAGTTCAAAGCAATAATTTACGGTAAGTGTAAATTGGAGATTTGATGAAAATCCTATTTTTCTTACATTTTGAGAAAAATATAAACAGGAATGCAATAGGATCAAATATGAAAACTAAAGTTACAATAAAACTATATCTGATAAGGTCTGAGTAAACCTGAATTCTTTAATATGGGGATAATTGCAACTTTTTTTGAGCAAAAACCAATATATTTTACCTGCATCACTATTCGCTGAAACATTTCTTTCTTATATTTGTTCTTAGGAAAGTTCTTTTCACAAATCATTAATCTTTAAAAGCTTAAGATACTGTCTGCCAATGAGATATAATTTATTCGGATTTAAAAAATAATCCGGATAAATTTTCAACAAAAACATAACCAGCCGCTACTTCTCTTGTATTGTCTTTTGAAGAAAAAATCACGAAAACATACCCTGTACCCGGATGATTTATTCACAAATGCAAAGCATGCTGTTTCAAAGTAATCAACCAACATAATAATACTTCAACCAATAATTATAAACCTTCAAAAATCATTATTTATGAAAAAGTTAGTTACCGTTCTTTTAGTACTTGGGATGTGGTTTACATCATTTTCGCAAACTGCGGATAAACCATGGTCGATTGGCGTTGGAGCCCATTGGGCTAGTTTTAGCGATATCAGCCTGCCGCTTCAGGATCAGTTCAAGAACATGGATTTCCAGGGCGGACTTATTGAAGCTTCGATCAGCCGTTATCTCACTCCATACTTCAATTTGCAATTTACAACCGGTGTTCTGGGTCTTGAAAGAGGCGAATATGAGAATTACACTATCACATCAAAAAATTACTGGTATTTTGATCTTGACGGACAGATCAAATTTCTCGGTGGAGTTATCAAAGAAAATGCAATTTTGACACCTTATGTATATTTCGGATTGGGTGATCAATGGCTAAATGAAGAAAATGATTTAAAAGCACAGGCTGGTTTAGGCTTAGATTTCAGAGTTGCAGAAAATCTTGCTATCTATGGTCGTGCTGACTATGTTTTTACTACTGATAAAGAAGGCATCAGCTATGTACATCCTCATGTTGGCTTGAAATACAAATTCACAACCAAACACGACATTGATAAAGACGGTATTGTTGACGAAGAAGACCGTTGCCCGGAAGTATTTGGGTTAGCATCATTAAAAGGTTGTCCTGACAAGGACGGCGACGGTATAGCCGATATCGATGACAAATGTCCTGATGTAAAAGGGATTCCTGCATTACAGGGTTGTCCTGACCGTGATGGCGATGGCATAACAGATGCTGACGACCGTTGCCCGGATGCTGCAGGTTCAAAAACACTTAATGGCTGTCCGGATAAAGACAAAGACGGTATTGCCGATATGGATGATAACTGTCCTGATGTAGCTGGTCTTGCTAAATTTAAAGGTTGCCCTGATACAGATGGTGACGGAATAATGGATAAAGAAGATGCTTGTCCTACAGTTGCAGGTATCCCTGCATTAAAAGGTTGTCCAGATTTGGATGGAGATGGTATTACCGACCTTGAAGACAACTGTCCTACAGTTGCAGGAACAATTGCCAACAAGGGATGTCCTGACATGACACCAGTTGAAAGAGAGCAGGTTATCAAAATCGGAAAAGCAATTTATTTCGCTACAGGCAAGGATATTATCAAAAAAGAATCCGAAGCTCCACTGAATGAACTAGCACTGATTTTAAGCAAGTACCCAAAAATGCAGATGCAAATAGAGGGTAACACCGATAATGTTGGAGATGATAACAGAAATCTCAAACTGAGTCAGGCAAGAGCTGAAGCTGCTAAAAAATACCTCATCAGCAAAGGGATTTCGGAAGATCGCTTAACTGCTGTTGGATACGGAGAAACCAAACCGATTGCTGATAATAAAACAGCTGCTGGTAAAGCTCAAAACCGCCGTGTAGATTTGAAAGCAGAATATTGATACTAATTTTAAAGAGTAAAGATCATTAAAATCAAAAGGGAGGCATATTTTGCCTCCCTTTCTTTTTGCCAAATATTACCTTTGATAAAATCGATGAGCTATGTTTCAAAGTTTCAGGCAGATTTTGGAATACACTCAATAGTTGTAAGCAAAGCTCTAAAAACTTCAAATAGTTTTTCAGTGATGTTTGTGTTCTCCGGTTAAAGGCAGTTGCTCATCACATCTCAAAGACTATTCAATTTCACAAGATTGAATTATTGAATATTCTTCATTGATAGTTGTATGCGTCTGCGTTCTTTATCAACTTCCAGAACTTTCACTCTCACTTTTTGATTCAATTTCACAATCGTATTAGGATCTTTAACGTATTTATCTGCTAACTGGCTAACATGTATCAGACCATCCTGGTGAACCCCTATATCAACAAAAGCTCCGAAATTGGTAATATTGGTAACCAATCCGTCAAGGATCATCCCGGGTTTGAGGTCGTCCATTGAATTCACATTTTTATCAAACTCAAACAATTCAAACTTCTGTCGCGGATCACGCCCAGGTTTCGAAAGTTCAGCCATAATATCCGTAAGCGTTGGCATTCCAACCTTATCGGTAACAAATTCCTCCAGTTTAATCTGCTTACGCAAGTCCTCATTAGTAATCAGATCAGCAATTGAACAACCGGCTTTTTTTGCCATACGCATTACAATAGGATAACTTTCAGGATGCACCGCGCTGGCATCGAGTGGATTTTCCGCTTCCCTGATCCGTAAAAAACCAGCAGCCTGCTCAAAAACCTTTTCTCCCAGCCTGGGAACATTCTTCAACTGATCACGTGATTTAAACATACCGTTTTTATCCCGGTATTCAACAATTTTAGCAGCAAGTACGGGACCAACACCTGAAACATAAGTCAATAACTGCTTACTCGCAGTATTCAACTCCACTCCTACTTTATTAACGCAACTCTCAACAACGGATTCGAGGCTTTTTTGTAACATCGCCTGGTTTACATCATGCTGATATTGTCCGACACCTATGGACTTGGGATCTATTTTAACGAGTTCAGACAGTGGATCCATCAGGCGTCGGCCAATAGAAACAGAACCGCGCACAGTAACATCGTATTCAGGAAATTCCTCACGGGCAACGGCTGAGGCCGAATAAACCGAAGCACCGCTTTCGTTTACCATTAATGCAATGAGTTCAGTATCAAAAGGAATGCGACGGACAAGGTTTTCTGTTTCCCGGCCTGCCGTTCCATTACCAATGGCAATTGCTTCAACTTTATAGGCTTTAACCAGGTTCTGGATCTTTGCAACAGACTGTTTTACTTCACTTTGCGGTGGATGTGGATAAATGGTTTCGTTATGTAACAAGCGGCCCTGACGATCGAGGACAACCAGTTTGCATCCGCTCCGGAATCCGGGATCGATGGCAAGGACAGTTTTTTGTCCTAATGGCGGCAACATAAGCAGCTGCCTTAAATTTTCGGCAAAAACTCTGATAGCTTCCAGGTCAGCCTTTTCTTTTACCATTTGTCGAAATTCCGTTTCGATGGAAGGCTGCAGAAGCCTTTTATATGCATCCTTTACCGCTTCTTCAACCTGGTGTGAAGAATCATTAGATGACTTTACAAATATCTTGTTTAGAGCCTCCCTGGCCAGTTCAGCATCAGGTTCAATGTTCACCTTCAGAAAGCCTTCATTTTCGCCACGAAACATAGCCAGTAACCGGTGCGAAGGCGCTTTCATCAGTGGTTCGGCCCAATCGTAATATGCTTCGTATTTAATTCCTTCAAGTTCCTTCCCACGAACAGGTTTCGATAAAATTTCACCCGATCGTTCAAAATGGTTCCTGATACGCTGACGGCTCTGTAGGTTTTCATTAACCCATTCAGCAATAATATCGCGGGCACCGGCTAAAGCTTCTTCTTCTGATTTTACGTCTTTTTCTGTATTGATATAAGCCGTTGCTCTTCGGTATGGATCAGGATCCTGCTGCGACAGGATAATTTTTGCCAATGGCTCTAATCCTTTTTCGCGGGCTATGGAGGCACGGGTGCGGCGTTTGGGTTTATATGGAAGGTACAAATCTTCCAGTTCGCTCATTGTTGAAGCGCCAAGGAATAGTTTTTCAAGTTCAGGAGTGAGTTTTTCCTGTTCTGTAACAGATGCCAGTATGGCTTCGCGGCGTTTTTCGAGTTCAATTATTTTCTCGTACCGTTCGCGGATGGCAGCAATCTGAACCTCATCAAGACTGCCGGTCATTTCCTTGCGATACCTTGCTATAAAAGGAACGGTTGCTCCTTCCTGAAGCAAATTTATTGTATTAAGTACCTGGAAATCACGAACACCAAGTTCGTTGGCTATTTGCAGTACATATTTCTTTTCCATTGTAAGGATTGGAATTTTGTGAAAACACAGACAGATTGGATGCGTATTTCTCCGAAGTTATTTCTGATTCAGTTGATAAATAACCAAATAATCCAGAATTAAAAGACTACCAGCCCTGAGCCAATAAATCAATAACATGCATGGTTTTAATCGGGAGATTATTCTTGTCGATATATCCCTGCTGGTGCATAAGACATGATGAATCGGTACTCACAATATATTCCGCACCGGTTTCGATAGCATGCATAACTTTTTGCTCAGCCATAGCCGTTGAAATGGGTTCGTGCTTTACAGCAAATGTGCCACCAAAGCCACAACAGGTATTGGTTTCCTTCATTTCCCTGATTTCAAGTCCTTTAACCTGCTTTAACAATTCGCGGGGTTGAGTTGTAAGACCGTATTCGCGTAAGGCAGCACACGAATCGTGGTATGTGATAACATGTTCGAATGTTGCGCCGACATCTGTAATTTTCAATACATTAACCAGGAAATCGGTAAACTCGTAAAAGTTCTTTTTTAACTGGTGGTACTCAATATGCAAAGCAGAATTATAGAACATCTCATCATAATAATTCCTTACAAATCCGGCACATGAAGCCGAAGGTCCGACAATGTAACGGTTATTGGGAAAATCGCGGATAAATTTTTCTCCAATGGTTTTGGCTTCTTCCCAAAATCCACTGTTGTATGCCATCTGGCCGCAACACGTTTGCTGATTATTATAATTCACTTCCACTCCAAGTTTTTCGAGAATTTTAACCATATTAAAACCTGTTTCAGGATAAATCTGGTCGATAAAGCAAGGAATAAATATGTCTACCGTCATTAATAGGAATGTTTTAGTGTTTCAAAAGCAAAAATATCAAAAATAAGCCGTTTTACCCTTACAAAGTTATTAACCGGGTGTTGAAAGGATATGGAATGTTGAATGTTGGATGTTGAATGCAGGGTGTTAAACCACCTATTTTCTATTTTCTATTTTCTAAATCCCTATTCCCAACTTTCTTCTTTCGGCCCAAACGTTGTCAGATCTTTCAAACGCTGTCAGGTTTCCATTTCCCCATTTTTCTATTTTCCCATTTTCTATTTTCCCATTTTCTATTTTCCCATTTCCCCATTTCCCCATTTTCTATTTTCCCATTTTCTATTTTTCTATTTTCCCATTTTTCCATTTCCCCTTATTCCAAAACAAAACCAGCCTCAGCCATATCAGACCAGAATCCGGGATATGATTTTTTAACCACCTCCGGTTCTTCAATACAAATATCATCGCGTAATATTGCAAGTGTTGCGAATGACATGGCCATGCGGTGATCGTCATAGCATTTTACTACTACCGGTGTATGATCATGTTTATTTGTAAACAGGATGCCGCTCAAAAATATTTCATCGTCCACCACATCCACTCCATAACCAAGTTTTGTCAACTCATTTCTCAAGGCTTCAATACGATCTGTTTCTTTTACCCGTAAGGTTTTGAGCCCGGTAAAATGTCCTTTAATTCCCATTGCCGCACACGTAACAATTACAGCCTGGGCAAGGTCGGGACAATCAGTAAAATCGAAATTAAACTCGCGAACAGCAGGTTGTCCTGATTTGGTTAACAGTAATCCATCCTCAGTAAAAGCAGAATTTATACCGAGGTTTGCATAAATCACCGGTAAAACTGAATCGCCCTGGACACTTTCGTTGTGCAACTCTTTTAATACAATATGTGCATCGGGTGTAAAAACGGCAACCTGGTACCAGAAAGCAGCAGCACTCCAATCAGGTTCCAGTATGGAAGCAAAATCAAACCCTTTATAATTCCGTTCTTTAATGATCAATTTATTTCCGGCAAAACTTACATCAGCTCCTGCTTTTTGCATAAGCGCCTGTGTCATACGTATGTAGGAAGCAGAAATGATATCTCCCTGCAATTCAATTACAATTCCACCTTTTAAATTAGGCCCGAGCATCATCAATGCACTGATAAACTGGCTGCTGATGCCGGCGTTAAGTTGTACAACTCCACCTTTCAGATCCGGATTTCCATTTATATAAACAGGTGGATAACCGGAAACATTTTTAAAAGTGAGATCAGCACCCATACTTTGTAATGCCTCAGTAAGCGCTTTAACAGGTCGTTGCTGCATTCTTTCAGTACCCGTAATAAACCACTTTCCAGGAGTAACAGCAAGTAATCCAGTCAGAAAACGCATAACAGTTCCTGCATTTCCGACATTAATTTCCGTTACAGTTTCAGTATTAATGCTCTTAATGGCTATTTCTTCTATCAACTGCTGCATCACAACAGTATCAGATGAATCGGAGATCATTCCACTGACTGGCGAACCACCCGATAGCCGATTGATAACCAATAACCTGTTAATGATACTCTTACTTAACGGTAAGGCAATTTCGCATTTAACGAAATTCTGATGATTTGTAATACAACGCATTCCGCGAGATTTAGTCCGAAAATGCAAATTTAACAATAATAGGGAATTGAAAAACGTACAGCATGATCAGGTAGTTTTGGGAATTTGCCAGGTTTGGCATCACCGCCAAATTTCTGCCTTATTGGAAAATGGGATTATGCCTTTCAGATAAACACTGAAGGTATTGGAAATGATGCAAATAACTAATTTTGGAATCTGTGTTCTTACACAAAAAAGCCAACTTCAAGGTTAATATAAAAATGAAGGCTTTCGAGAATGAGTTTCTCTCCCGGATACTGGTCATAAACAGGATCGCCAATTTTACGGATAAGCGAAAAATTTAATTTCGACGTGCTGGCATTTTTTTTATCATGGCACATCAAAGCAAGGAGTTCGTTTCCAGGTCTTGAATTGAAGCGGTAATGCGGGAAATGCCAGCTTACAAGGTTTGCCAGCCGTTTCAAATCATTTTTATCCATGCCAAACATCCGCATTGAGATGAAGCTTTCACAAATAAGGCCGATAGCAATAGCTTCGCCATGCAGCAGCGGATCAGTATCATACTTTTGCGAATACGACTCGATGGCATGACCGATGGTATGTCCGAAATTAAGTGCTTTCCGAATTCCTGTTTCAGTGAAGTCAGAATTCACTATTTCCATTTTTACGGCAGCTGATTCCAGGATATTAACTTCGTTGCAGACTTTTTCGTGCGAATTCAAAACGATGAACTTATCAAAGAGATTTTCACTGTGGATCATTGCATGTTTCAACATTTCGGCATACCCCGACAATTTTTGTCTATCAGGCAGTGTTTTTAGAAATTCATCAAAAATAAATACTGCTTTAGGCAGCGAAAAAACACCGATCTGATTTTTAATGGAATTCAGATTTACGCCTGTTTTACCACCCAGAGCTGCATCAACCATTGCCAGTAAAGTGGTCGGAATATGAATAAAATTTATCCCTCTCTTAAATGTAGCTGCAGCAAAGCCACCAATATCGGTTATTAAACCTCCGCCCAAACAGATCATCAGCGAATTGCGGACAGCATTACCAACAACCAATTGCTGCCATACTTTTTCTACGCTTGCAATGGTTTTATTAGATTCAGTGCTCTGAATTTCAATAATCATTGCATTTTCCAGTCCATTGCACTTTTCTTTCAATACCGGCAAACAGAGACCAACAGTATTTTCGTCGACCAGTATGTAAATTCCCGACTGGCTATATTCAAGAATAACTTCCTGCAACCGCGACCAACCTACGACTCCTGAATATATTGAATTAGAGATGTTCATGTTGTTAAAGGTAGTATATAAATTAGGGATTGATTAGTGAAAATCACGATTTATTTTAATTGATAGAATTCCGGACTTATTTAAATGCTTTTTAGTAAATTAACTTTACTCATCAATCGTATAAACAACACAGATGCAACCACTTTAAACAATATATCTTCTTCCTTGCTCCTAAACACAGGGAACCAGAAAAAAGATAGAAATCCTACATAATTAACGTTAAGACAGTTACACAATCACCAACATTAATGTTATTGCAAAGGTAAATAATTTCCTGAAGCGTAAAATGGATAATGAAGGAAACTATTGTAACCTGTGATCAGTAAATTTCACTTCTTATTAAAAGGTTTATACATTTGCACTCTCAAATTACTTTTTATGCTTTCTTTCGACAATACTGAGATAGCGTTTCGCTATAAAAGCAATTCTGATCTCAGGCGGGCACGAATCCTTTTCAGCACAATTGCCAATCCGGCACTTGTAAAAGTTGGAAAATCCCTCACTTATTTTGCATTAAAAATGCATTTGCCTATCGCATGGGCCATTAAGCCAACACTCTACAAACATTTTGTTGGTGGCGAAACCCTGGATGAATGTAAAAAGACAGTTAAATTGTTGAGTAAATTCAAATTAAAATCTATTCTTGACTATTCTGTTGAAGGAGGAAAAGACCATGATACCATGCAACGGACGCTAGAGGAAACCCTTCGCTCGGTGATTCATGCTTCCAAACATCCGGATATACCTTTCTCCGTATTTAAACCAACTGCATTCGCATCTCAGCAGGTTCTGACTCTGGCTTCGGAAAAAGGAGCTATTGACGAAGAAACGTCTAAAGCGATCCGTTTTTTTGAGGACAGCGTAGAAATATTGAGTAAAACGGCATTCGAAAATGACATTCCTATTATGATTGACGCTGAAGACTCATGGTACCAGCCATTTGTTGACGAAGTTGTAACCAGAATGATGGAGAAATACAACAAAAAGAAAGCCATTGTTTACAATACTTTACAAATGTACAGGACTGACAGGTTTGACTTTTTAAAGCAATCGTTACAGAAGGCCGAAGAAGGCAATTATTTCCTGGGGATTAAATTTGTACGTGGCGCATACATGGAAAAAGAGCGTTTACGTGCCGCTGAAAAAGGGTACCCCTCACCAATTCAGCCGGATAAAGAAGCCACCGACCAAAATTATGACGCAGGTATTGCATTTACACTTGATCATCTGGACAGGATTTCAGTTTTCAACGGATCACATAACGAAAAAAGCAACCGTTTGCTAACAGAACTGATGGAAAAACAAGGCCTTGCCCGGAACGAAAGCAGGATCTGGTTTTCACAACTTTACGGAATGAGCGATCATATCAGCTTTAACCTGGCAGATGAAGGATATAATGTTACCAAATACATTCCTTATGGTCCGGTTCGCAACATTTTACCTTACCTCATCCGTCGCGCTGAGGAAAACACTTCCATTGCAGGCCAAACAGGACGCGAACTCAGCTTGCTTGAACAGGAACGACTTCGTAGAAAAAAAGGATAAGAAGTCGTAATATAATTATACCTAAAGCCGCAACATTAAACATTGTGGCTTTTTTAATGTATTTCTTCCATAAATCTTGTGATTAAACTCATTTTTTAACAGAATTATATAATTCAACCGGAAAAAGACTAATTTTATCAGCCGTTGATTCCAAACCAGATCAACACATTTCCCTGAGATGAAAAATAACATTTCTCTATTTCTCACCTATCTATTCACATTTTTGACAGCTACATTTTCCGTAGCTCAATCATCCGTCCTGGTAACGCATTACACGCGCAACCAGTATGCTGCCGGAAGCCAAAACTGGTCGATTGATATGGATAAACAAGGTTTTGTTTATGCAGCCAACAACAACGGCCTGATGAAATATGACGGTGTCAGGTGGAAAGTATTCCCTATGCCGGCTCGCACCATTGTACGCTCGGTTTCAGTAAGTCCCGACAAAAGGATTTATACAGGATCGAACGAAGAATTCGGATATTGGGTAAATGATAATTCCAATGAATTAAAGTATACATCACTTGTTCCGTTATTAAAGGATTTTGATCTCCACAACCACGAAATCTGGCGGATAGTTCAGTCGGAAAACAAAGTTTATTTCCAGGGATTCTCCTGCCTTTTTGTATACGATCAGCATACCGTAAAACAGATTCCACTTCCCGGCCCCATTGTTTTTCTGCTCAATGCCGGTAACCGGTTGTTTGCTCATGCCGTTCAGGGGGATTTGTATGAAGTTAAAAATGATAAGCTTGTTAACATAAATCTAAGCAAGGAACTTCATGGTACCGAAGTAAAAACAATACTTCCATACAAGAATGGTACTTTCCTGATCGGAACATCATCAAAAGGTGTTTTTATTCTCAATAATCAAGGGATCACCCCCTGGAATGTACCTGCAAATCCGTTTTTGAAAGAGTTCCAGATTAACAACGGTATACTCTCCGGAAACAAAATAGTTTTTGGCACAATCGTTAAAGGGCTGTTTATTCTTGATTTCGAGGGCAATATTTTAAACCATTTATACAGCGAAAATGAGTTGCAGAATAATACAGTACTTTCACTTTGTAACGATAGCAATCAAAGTATCTGGGTAGGCCTTGATAATGGAATTGATCATGTATCGTTTAACAACCCTGTTGATATTTACCCTGATGGCAAGGAAGCATTAGGTGCTGTATACACGGCTGTACTTAAAGAAAATACCCTTTATGTAGGTACTAACCGTGGAATTTTCACATACAATAAGGACGGAAACCAATTCACATATACAGGATTTCTGCAAAACTCGCAGGGTCAGGTGTGGCAACTTGACGAAATTGACGGAACTATATTCTGTAGCCATAACAATGGCACTTACATAGTAAATAACAAAACGCTCAGGCAAATCTACAATGTGAGCGGTGGATATATGTTGAAGAAAATCCTGATCAAAGGCCAGGAATACCTTATACAAAGCACATATACCAGCCTGGTACTGTATAAAAAGACAGGAAATAACTGGGAATACAGCCACCAGGTAAAAGGTTTCCTGGAACCTGCCCGTTTTATTGAAGCTGATCACCTTGGAAATTTATGGATAGGACATTCAATAAAAGGATTATACCGCTTGCGATTATCAGAATCACTTGATACTGTAATTGAGAAACAAATCTTTGATCAAAAAAACGGGCTTCCTTCCCTTTCAAATATCAGGGTATTTAAAATAGCCAGTCGGGTTGTTTTTTCGAATGGACAACAATTATTTACCTGGGACGATCTGAAGCAGGAAATAATTCCATACACCGATATTAATGCTCATTTGCAAGGTTTTGAATCAACTGCCTCAATAAGTACTTCCGATGAAAAAGATTACTGGTTTGCCACAAAAACAGAAGCTGCCCTTTTCAGTTTAAAGAATAATAAACCGGAAATGTTGTACAGGCTCATTTTCACTCAATATTCGATTTCGTTTGTTGATAATTACGAAAACGTTGTTCCACTCACGGAAAATCTCCACCTGATATGCCTCGACAACGGATTTGCCATATTTAATAAAAATGTCGCGACACAGACAGATACTTATACCTCAAAACTGGTTATCAGAGATATCGTTTGCCACGATGCTGCTGGAAACACGCTCACACCCGGGCTTTCAGGATCTTCAGTTTCACTCCGGAACGCATACAATAATATAGCTGTTTCATTTTCAACACTTCAAAATCCCTGTTCACGAAAACTATACCAATTTAAGCTCGAAGGTATTGATGGAGACTGGAGCAAGTGGTCGGAATCAGCAGAGGCAAAATATACCCGTTTACCGGTAGGCCAGTATATTTTCAAAGTGCGGACACTCAATGCCAACGGAACAGTTACTGAGCCTGTGTCATTTAAAATCAAAGTTAAACCGGCCTGGTACGCTTCAATTGCAGCCTTGGTATTCTATGTATTAATATCACTTTTCGGAATATTGGTAAGCCAGTATTTGTATCGCCAACGGCTTGCAAAACACCATAACCGACTACATTTACTTGCTGATGAAAAACGGAAAGCAGAAAAGCAAAATTCAGAGCAAGAGATCATGAAACTTCAGAATGAGAATCTTCAAGCTGAAATATCCCACAAAAACATGCAGCTTGCTGATTCCACATTATCGATTATCAAGAAAAATGAAGTTCTGATAGAAATTAAAAATGAGCTTGAGAAACAAAAGGAAGAACTCGGAGCCCGGTATCCGGCACGTTATCTGCAGAGACTGACAACGCTCATAGATAAAAATATATCCAATGATAATGACTGGGAAATGTTTGAAGCATTGTTCGACCAGGCACATGAAAACTTTTTTAAACGACTGAAACAATCCTTCCCTGACCTTACACAAAGCGATCTTAAGCTTTGTGCTTATCTGAAATTAAACCTTTCGTCGAAAGAAATTGCGCCACTGCTAAATATTTCAATACGAGGAGTAGAAATCCGCAGATACAGGCTGAGAAAAAGACTTTCACTTTCATCGGACAATAACCTGGTTGAGTACATTATGCAGTTTTAATTCTTTCACTCATTTATCATAATTATATCTTTTTGATTTTCATATAGTGCAGTTTTGATATAAGATACGTGTAATAACTATTAAATATTAGATAACGCAACAAATACCGAACATAAATTTATATTAAATGTTTTAATTCTGACTGATGTATACCACATCAACAAACAGACTTTCGAAAAAATATTATCGCATTTCATATTTCATATAGTTCTGTTTTATAATTAATTAAGTGCTTGTTTTACGCCATTGATGTATCTTTGTATAGGTACACTTAAAATGCTTCACAGCCATGTAGTAATCATGATGAAGCTTTTTAATACTGGTCATCTGAAAATATACTTTTTATTTGTAACTTTAAAAGTTGAAACAATCGATTGCGGAAAATCAAAAAAACATAGTTTACCCCTAATGAATTTCAAACCCAACCATCAATCAAATTAATTCAAACTAATCTTTATGTTATGAAAAAATCACTACCTCTAAAGCAGGTTATTCCCTGGGCAAAAGCATTACTTTTGCTTCTGGTATTGTCTTTATTGGAAACCTCAGTTTTTGGACAAGGACGGACCATTACCGGAATAGTTTCTGATGCTCAGACCAACGAAACTTTACCGGGTGCTTCAGTTCTTATAAAAGGGACTACCAAAGGCGTATCGACCGGAATTGACGGCAAGTTTACAACTACATTGGCAGCTTCGGAAAACACCCTTGTTGTATCTTTCATAGGGTATGAAACCAAAGAAGTAATTGTTGGTGCTGAAAACAATCTTACCATTCAACTTACAGCTATGAGGACGACCCTTGATGCAGTAGTTGTAGTAGGATACGGTACAACCAAAGTAAAGGACCTTACTTCCGCCATTACAACCGTTAAATCAGCTGACCTTGTAAAAACACCATCGTCGCAGCCCATGCAAGGCCTTCAGGGAAAAGTGGCCGGATTGCAGGTTGTTGCCAACGGCGGACCAGGTAACTCCTCAACAGTGAGAATACGTGGAATAGGCTATTTCCCTGGTGTGAGTAATGAATCACCACTTTATGTTGTTGATGGGATGTTCTTCGATAATATTGACTTCCTTAACCCTTCGGATATTACATCGATCTCAGTTTTGAAAGATGCATCCGCCTTAGCAATTTTCGGGGTAAAAGCTGCCAGCGGTGTTGTATTAATCGAAACCAAATCGGGTAATTATGACCAGAAAACAGAAGTAAGCTACGAAGGGTACGGAGGTTATCAGTATGCACAGAACGTGGTAAAAATGGCCAATGCTGAACAATTTACAACCATGGCCTTGGAATCTGGCTCAGCAGCTGACAAAACATCAATTGACATGGCCATGCAGCGCTATGGACGAAGCCGTGTAAATCCGAATGTGCCTAATATTAATACCGATTGGTACAATGAAATTCTTCGCCCTGCCTTGATACAAAACCACAGTTTCAATGTTGGCGGTGGCGGTTCAAAAGCAAAATATTCTATCGGAGCCAACTACTTCTCACAGGAAGGCATCCTGGATATGAAGAATGAGTACCAGCGTTTTAACCTAAGAGCCAAAGTTGATATTAAAGCTACCAACTGGCTTACAATTGGCGGAAATGTGGTTTTAAGTGATGCAACAAAATATTCAGAGCAAGCCGGTGCATGGAATCAAGCTTATTTTGCAGTACCTATTTTACCTGTTTACGACCCACTTAACACTGCTGCTGCACCTATAGATTTTGCTAATGCAAAAGATATTGGCTATAGGGATTCACAAAATCCATTTCCGGCACTTACTTATAACACTGACCGGATGAGGATAAATAAGACTCTGGCTAATTTCTACATGGAGTTTAACCTTATCCCAAAAGCGCTCACCTTTAAATCATCCTACAACCATAGTTATACTTCGCTCGAACAAAGAGTTATTAATTTACCATATGATATCGGACAAGGCGTTGCTAACTTAACATCTGATGTAACCAAGGCTTTCTCTACCTACTCCGATCACATTTGGGATAACGTATTAACATACACAAAACAAATCGAAAAACACAATTTTACGGTTATGGCGGGTACGTCATACCGCGATGACGGATACCAGATGGTTCGGGCACAAGGCGAAGATTTCCCTACTGATCCTGAACAATCATGGTACATTACACAATCAGGTACCATTCCGGTAGCAGGTGTAGGCGACGGTGGGTACAGGCAATATGGACTATCCTATTTTGGCAGAATTGCTTACAATTTTGATAACAAGTATCTATTATATGCTACATATCGCGCTGACGGAAGTTCAAAATACCAGGAAAAATGGGGTTACTTCCCAACACTTGGTGCCGGATGGGTTCTAACTGAAGAAGATTTTCTGAAAAATAATTCCACCGTTTCCTTCCTCAAATTGCGTGGAAGCTGGGGAAAGTTGGGTAACAATTATGTTCAGGCAACTACCGGTGCTTTGACATCGGATGTTGTTAAATGGCCTTTTGGAGGTGTTGTTTACAACGGCACAATTTCCAATTCAACCTTATCTTCCTTAAAATGGGAACTTACTGAAGAAACTAATATTGGAGTAACAGCCAGGTTCTTTAAAGAAAGGCTTACTGCCGATCTTGATTATTTTATTCGTATCACTAAAAACGCCGTTATTCCTGTTTCCGTTCCAGGCACCAGGGATGTAATTATAAAAAATGCAGGCGAGATCAAGAATTCAGGATTTGAACTTTCTTTGAGCTGGGCTGATCAAGTTACCGACAAGTTGAGTTATTCTATCGGAGGCAATATTTCAACCTTAAAAAATGAGGTTGTGGATCTCTATGGTCAGCCTTATATTGATGGAGGAAGTGCAGAGTTCAGACAAAGATCCATTGTTGGCGAACCATTAATGGCATTTTTTGGCCGCGAAGTAATTGGTGTATACCAGAACCAATCCGAAATTGACGCAGATTCAGTTGCAATTATAAACGGACTTGTCCCCGGCGATTTAAAATATAAGGATCAAAATGGCGACGGGATAATTGATGACGACGACAGGGTTGTACTAGGTTCTTACTTTCCAAGTTTAACTTATGGGATAAATCTGGGACTCACTTATGGGAATTTCGATTTATCTGTTAATATGTATGGACAGAATGGGAATAAGGTGCTAAACCGTAAACGTGGTGAAGTTATCTGGACACCTGGTTTGAATATGGATGCAGACCTGGCTGAAAACCGCTGGCATGGAGAAGGCACATCAGACTTCTATCCATCTTCAGCAGGACTTCGTAAAGGTTGGAATCAGAAAATGAGTGACTTTTTTGTTGAAGATGGCTCCTTCTTCAGAATACAAAACGTTCAGGTTGGTTACAGAATTAATGGCAAAAAACTTTTTGGTGGAAACTTTCCCGAAACAAAGATATCCTTTACTGCCGACAGGCCTTTGACCCTATTCAAATACCACGGCTTCTCACCTGAAGTAGCTAATGGTATTGATTCACAGACATATCCCGTACCATCAACCTACACCGTTGGTCTGAATGTTAAATTTTAACCGCTAATACTTAACGAAGATGAAACGTAAATCCATATTTATACAATTTGCAATACTGGCAATCTCACTTCTGGTTGCTTCAGGATGCGAAAAAAAATTAGACGAACTAGCCGAAAACCAAACCTATACCTCGGGAACTGATTACACAAAAACCAGTGATATGATAAAACCACTCATTGGTATTTATGTAAAATTAAGTGCTACGGAATGGGAAAATTACCCACTTATTTCTGTAAGAGGCGATGATGTAAATGCAGGTGGTTTAGGTGATCAGCAGGATTTTTCTGAAACGGATAAATTCAAGTACAACAAAGACTATTGGATGTACAATTCGGTTTGGCAGAATCATTACATCAAAATCACGAATTCTAATTCGGCAATAGAACAAATACTAAAATATAAGGAATTTGCGAGCAACAAAGCACTTGCTGATCAGTATATTGCCGAAGTAAAAGTACTCCGTGGATACTGGTTGCTTCAGTTGTCGCGCATTTGGGGTGCAATTCCTATCCCCATGGATCCTGATCCTACAACACTTTATGTTGCTCCACTTTCAACAAAAGATGAAGTAATGCAGCATATTTCGGATCAGATTGATGAAGCTCTCCCTTTCCTTGTTGATTTAAGGCCTAATGAGCGCACCGATATTCCGGGTGGTGTTACCAAACACACAGCTCTGGCAGTAAAAGCACTTGTAAATCTTGAATTGAAAAATTACCAGAAAGTTGCTGACGCTACAGGTGAAATTATCAAATCTTCAAAATTTACACTGGAACCTGATTTCTATAACCTATTCAAGATAAAAGGTAAACTCAATAACGAAAACCTTCTTGAGATGCAATACTCAGACCTTGGATCAGGTACAGGTGATAATTACAGCTATTTATATGCTTTCTTCGGACCTGAGGGATGGACGCCCAAAGTTGCCGGCGCAGGTGGAGGCTGGGGATTTTTTGAACCCAGCATCAAGTATATAAAGTTCATGCTAAACAGAGGAGAAGTAACTCGTTTACAAACCAGTGTTTTGTTCACTGATCGGGGAATTGCCGAAATAAAGAAAGATCCTGCATATTTAAATTTACCATCCTGGATTTCAAAAACAACACCTTCAGGTGACGTACTCAACGACTATGCCCGCGCCATGTTTGCAAGCGGAAAACATTACCTGCCATCAGAACTGCTCACACCCGGCCGTACTGATTATGGTACAAACCAGAATATGATCTGCATCAGGTATGCCGAAGTTCTGCTTATGTATGCTGAAGCTCTTACACAAAATGCTTCAGGATCAGCTGGATCAGCAGATGATGCAGTGAATGCAGTTCGCAACCGTGCAGGTTTGAGCAGTATTTCAGGCGTAACCAATGCCCAGGTAATGGACGAAAAATTCGCAGAGTTAGCCATGGAATGGGGAACCCGCTTTTATGATATGGTAAGGCTTGGAAAAACAGAGGAATTAAGCTACGAAGGAAGATCCTTTGCAACAGATAAAACGTTCCTTCCTTATCCTCAGGCACAGGTGGATCTTCTCCCTATCCTAAAACAGAACTAATATAGTTAACAAATAAAAAGAAGAACGATGAAAATCCTAAAATATATAATCATAGGTTCACTAGCGATGGTTTTTGCAGTTGCATGTGAAAGAGGGATCGACCCAATATCGGCCGTTGATCCGGGTCCGGATACAGCAGCACCTGTTGTTACAATCAGTTATCCTATCGAAGGCACAAAGATCAGGGTAGATGAGGAAGTTACTTCCATCAATATCAAATTTGTTGCAGCAGATGATATTGAGCTAAAGTCAGTTTCATTAAAACTTGACGGAGCCGAAATCAAATCCTTTGATAGTTTCCTGGATTACCGACGTTATATGGGAGATTTCCCGTATAATAACATTACAAACGGGGAACATTCACTTTCTGTTATAGCTACAGATCTGTCAGGAAAGATAACTACTCAAACTGTAAACTTTAAAAAGGTTGCAGCTTATGTACCTTTGGATGGAGAAGTCTTTTATCTGCCCTTAGACGGAGACTATTTTGAATTGGTAGGTAAAAAGAATGTAACAGTAGTTGGAATGCCTGGTTTTGGAGAAGGAAAAGTTGACAAAGCTTATGCCGGGGCAACAGATGCCTATATGACCTATCCTACTGCCAATTTACTGGGAAGTGAGTTCAGTATCTCCTTCTGGTATAAACTTAATGCTACACCATTAAGGGGAGGTATTTTTGCAATTGCACGTCCTTACACTGTTTATAATGATACAACCAGGTTTAAAGGTTTCAGGATGGCGCGCGAAAATAGTGGCACAAAACAAAACGTGTTCGCTAATATCGGAACCGGTAAAGCTGAAGTCTGGGTAAATCCTATTGTTTCAGTTACACCCTCGGACACCTGGATTCACTTAGCAGTTTCAGTTTCAGCTACACAGGCCATATTTTATGTTGACGGCCTTGTATCCAAAACTGCACCTCTAACAGCACCTATTGATTGGACAAACTGTGAACCTATATCCATTGGATCAGGAAAACCAAACTTTGGCTATTGGGATCATTTTTCGGATTTGAGTATGTTTGATGAAATACACATCTTCAAAAAAGCAATTACTGCCGATGAAGTACTTTCTTTAAAGGGCACTAAAAAATAGCTTTAAACCAGGTTTACTAATTTGAAAAAGAAGGAATGGGATTATACATTCCTTCTTTTTCAAATTTCTCTACACACAGTTGATCAAAATACCTACAATAACATCTATTACAATGACGAGGAATCCAGCCAGCATATTTATTTTATTCTTAGTAATACTTCTGATTGCAGGTTCCTGTAAAAAAGATCCGGTTGCCGATGCAGGAACAATAGAATTATCAAAATGCGTATCAGGTGAAGTACAATTAATCAACGGTGCAATAACTCCTGATGTTCCAATAAATAAACCAATTATACTGAATTTTTCAGCTCCGGTTGATTCTATACTTGTAAATAATAACATTGTTCTTAAGGATAATACCGGTACGATAGTACCATCCATATTTTTTGAGTTTGCAGATAATTATCATACGGTCCTGGTAAAGCACAACGCCAGTTTTAAGAAGCTACAGCAGTACACCCTCACCATTTCAAAATCATTTAAAGGAAGTAAAGGGGAAACTTTTATCGGGGCTGAATACATCTTTACAACAACCGATGCAACCTTATTACTTCAAGCAATAACAATTGATGGGAAGAATTTTATGACTCCGGTTTCGTTGACCAATGTAAATGCTTCCGGGGCGATTTTTTCTGTTGAATTCTCACTTCCTGTTGACACTATTCAGGTTAAATCAAAATTTACACTCGAAGGAGCTGCAAAATTCAACATAACTTTCAGCTCTGATCTTAAATCTGCAAGAATGGTTTATCCTGAAAAGTTGCAGGAATTTAAAAAATACTCTTTCGCTGTTTCATCCGGATTGAAAGCAACAAACGGATTTACTTTCGCAGGTTTTAGTAATGTATTTACCACAGCCACAGCAACTTTGAGTGATGACGAATTGCTGACAAAAGTACAAAGCCAGACCTTCAGATATTTCTATGATAATGCTCATGCATCTTCAGGAATGGCACATGAACGGGACGGATCGGGAGATATTGTAACAACAGGTGGTTCAGGATTTGGCGTTATGGCACTTATTGTTGGAATGGAACGAGGTTTTATTACGCGCAGCCAGGGAATCACGCATTTAACCAAAATAATCTCTTTTCTCGAAATGGCTGATCGTTTTCATGGAGCCTGGTCACATTGGATAAACGGCAGTACTGGTGAAGTAATACCGTTTGGCACAAAGGATAATGGCGGCGACCTTGTAGAGACAGCTTTTATGGCACAGGGTTTAATTGCTATGCGCCAGTACCTTAATGCTTCCTCACCGACAGAGAAAACCATAATAGACAGAATAACTGCTTTGTACAACGGAATTGAATGGGATTGGTACAGACGCGGCGGTCAGAATGTACTTTACTGGCACTGGTCGCCAAATTATGGATGGGATATGAATTTTCAACTGCAGGGATACAACGAAACGCTCATTACCTATGTGATGGCTGCAGCCTCTCCTACTCATACTATACCTGCAACAGCATATCACCAGGGATATGCCAGGAACGGAGCTATAAAAAACGGGAAATCGTTTTATGGTTACGTTTTACCGGTAGGGTATGACTACGGAGGACCATTATTTTTCGCCCACTACTCATTCCTTGGTTTGGATCCGCGAAACCTGTCAGATGCATATGCCAATTACTGGACACAGAATGTGAACCATTCACTAATCAATTGGAAATATTGTGCAACCAATCCAAAGGGCTATCCTAACTACAGCGAATCTTGCTGGGGGCTAACGGCCAGTGATATCCCCAATGGCTATGGTGTAAGTGAACCAACTAATGACAGAGGAGTTATTTCCCCAACAGCTGCTATTTCATCGCTTCCATATTCACCAGAACAATCCATGGATGCTATTCGCTATTTTTACTACACTGTCGGTGATCGCTTATGGGGCGAATATGGTTTTCGTGATGCTTTTGATGAGCAGGAAAACTGGTGGGCTGGTTCCTATCTGGCTATCGACCAGGGACCAGAGATTGTAATGATTGAAAATTACCGGACCGGATTACTCTGGAACCTCTTTATGAGTGCGCCTGAAGTGAAGAGCGGACTAACAAAATTAGGTTTCAGCTACAAATAATACTCAAACCAGGTAGCTGCAAATTTTCTTCATATTTGATAGGAAGTTACCATTTATTCAGGTATACAGACAGGAACAAATTTAAAGAAGAAACAAAATGAAAAACCAGATAAAACTCAGCAAAGTAATATTAATTGCCTTATTAATTGCAGCATCGGGTTGTGCCCAATCTCAAAAAGCTGTATTTAAATCGCACGGCAAAGTCAATTACACTATAACAGCAGACGAAACGGCAATGCTCGATTCCATTCAGCATAAAACGTTTCTTTTCTTTTTAAATGAACACAGTCCGGATAAGGGCATTGTAAAAGACCGCGCTGCAGTTTGGGCGCCTGCGAGCATTGCTTCAACAGGATTTGGAATTCCTTCCTTTGCCATAGGTGCCGAAAGAAACTGGATCACCCGCAAACAGGCAGCTGAGATTACGCTGAATATGCTGAAATTCTTCGCCAATTCCGTTCAGAGTACAGATACAAATGCAACGGGATATAAAGGATTTTATTACCATTTTTTACGAATGAATTCAGGAACACGGGAATGGAAATGCGAGCTTTCATCTATTGATACCGGTTTGTTGATGATGGGGATAATATTTGCCCGAAACTATTATAACCTTGATAATGAGGACGAAAAGCAGATTCGTGAACTTTCAGCCATGTTGCTTGGAAGAATGGACTGGAGTTTTATGCAAATGTCAGCTACAGCTAAACATCCTAATTGCATTTCGATGGCATGGTCGCCTGAAGGAGGCTTGCTAAACCATGGCTGGAGCGGCTACAACGAGGGACTTTTCCTTTATGTGCTGGCTGCCGGAACCGGGATGAAAGATGTGGAGAAGAGCTATGATTCATGGCTTTCGACCTATGAGTGGAAAACACCTTACGAAGGACTTTCGCATGTAGAATTTCCGCCATTATTCGGCCACCAGTTTTCGCAGGCATTTATTGATTATCGCGGACTTGGTGATAAATACATGAAAGAAAAAGGTATTGATTATTTCGAAAATTCGCGACGTGCAACCTATGTTCAGCGGGAATACGCCATCGAAAATCCTAAAGGATGGGTAGGTTACGATTCGCTTTGCTGGGGCATTACAGCAAGCGACGGCCCGGGCAGTTCCTATAATTTCGGTGATAAAAAGTTTGAAGGCTATGCAGGAAGAGGAACCAGCGGCCCCGATAATACCATTGCCGAGGACGGAACCCTGGCCCCATACGGCCCCATGTCATCCCTGCCATTTGCACCTGAAATTGTTTTGCCAACTATCAAATCAATCAATGCCAGGTACGGCAAAGAATTATGGGGAAAATACGGCTACTACGATTCTTTCAATCCGACCATTAAGTGGGTGAACAATGATTATATCGGAATAGATCAGGGCCCCATGCTTATTATGATCGAAAATTTCAGAACCGGACTGGTTTGGGATTTTGTAATGAAGGATCCGATTATACAGAAAGGCCTTACCAGACTTGGGTACGCATATTTAAAATAGTCTCTGAGATTTCATAAATAAGAAAAAATCTCTAAGGCCTGGATTAGAACTGATAATCAGAATTCATTATTCATCAGATAAAATCAAATTTCATTTCCTATGTGATCTATTGTGTCTATGTGGTTCAAGAATAAAAAACACATAGGCACATAGAACACAATAGAAAAGCACATAGATTAATCTGAAAAGAAAGATACGCAATGAAAAAGTTATTCAGAAAAAGAATTCTATCATTGATAATGTTATTATTAACATCTACTTTGATTCACGCTCAGTTCAAAACCCTTGATGAGTTCGAAAACAAAAATGGCTGGTATTTCATACAATCCGATGGAGTTACTCTTAACTTATCCAACGAAAAAGGATTAACGGGCAATGCTATCCGTTTCGATTACGATTTCACCCACGGAACCGGTTACGGCGGAATTCAGAAACTTATCCCGCTCGATCTGCCAGAGAATTACCAGTTCACTTTTTATGTGAAAGCTGAATCGCCGGCCAATAATTTTGAAATAAAATTTGCCGATAAATCAGGTGATAATGTTTGGTGGGTTAGTAACCGCAACTACGATTTCCCTATTGAATGGAAAAAGATCACCATCAAAAAACGCCATATCAGCTTTGCATGGGGACCGACAGCCGATCAGCATCTAAAACGAATTGACCGGATTGAATTTACAATCGC
>JAIFMH010000249.1 GCA_020048595.1 Bacteroidota bacterium
TGATGAAAAAGGTAAGGTTCATGTTTTCTTTTCCAGATGGCCTGGTTCCCACGATAATTGGTTGAAAAACAGTGAAATTGCTCATGCTGTTGCTGATAAGCCTGAAGGACCTTACAGGGTAATAGGCACTGTGCTAAAAGGTAGAGGGAAAGGGTATTGGGATGCCAATACAATTCACAATCCTACCATACAAAAAGTTGGGAATAAATATGTCATGTTTTATCTGGGCAATAATGTCGATCTGGCTAACGAAAGAAAAATTAGCCATGCAGCTACACAACGCGTTGGACTGGCAATGGCCGATAGCCTCAATGGAGAATGGACCCGGGTTAGCGATAAAAATCCAATTTTAAATATTAGCCCAAATCAGAAAGATTGGGACAGTTACCTTACAACCAACCCTGCTTTGTTGCAAAATACCGATGGTAAATTCTGGCTTTATTATAAGTCATGGGATTTCAATAACGATAAAATGCGAAAAATGGGATTGGCAATAGCCGATAAAATTGAAGGTCCTTATAAAAAGTACGAAAACAACCCGGTTCTGTCATTTTCAAGCATTAAGGCACAAGTAGAAGATGCCTATGTATTTCAATATCACAAAAAATATTATATGGTGATGCGAGATATGGGCGTAATTCATCCCCATGTTGGGCTAATGGTTGAATCGGAAGATGGTATTAATTGGTCGGCACCCAAGCTGGGATATGGCGACTCATCGATCTATTTTGGTGGCAAGGTCGAACGGTTTGAACGCCCCCAGATTCTGATGAAAGACGGGAAACCTGAATACTTGTTTTTAGCCCTCATGGGAGGCCGATACAATACTTCATCCGGAGCAGTATTAAAAATCGATAATACAAAATTCAAATAAAGTAATTAACAAAACTTAAACAAAAATAAATGTATGCTTATGGGAAAATTTAATGAAAAAAGCGTTTCCGCTTTCTGGCTCGCAAAAAAAAGCGATCAGAGATGTACCAGTCAATCTTTAATGTCGGTCGATTATTCACTTTTTTATTTGAGAACACGCATCGGTGTTTTCGCAAATATGGCAGCGGTTATGCGGTCGTTTAATATTTAAGTCATTAATTCAAACGTGTGTCTTATGAAGAAAAATGATTCAAAAGTTATGTTATGTGTATTACTTGTTCTCTTTCTGATAACATTTGGTACATATGAATTGCAGGCCAAACATCTGGAAGGAGTTGTCCTGGATGAGAACCTTCAGTGCATTAGCGGAGCAGTCGTAAACTGCGGCAGCCGCCTTGCAATTACTGATGCTAACGGAAAATTTGGTTTTAAAGATGTGTCTCCTGAAGTCAAGATATCAATAGGCAAATATGGGTTTTACACATTCAATACCAGTTTATTTTCGGCAAAATCTGATACGATTATTTTGTTATCAGATCGAACACAAAAAGTTCAGTTGCTCAACACAAAAAAAAGTGTTAGAGATTTAAGCGAAGCTGTTTCAAATATCAATGGCAGTGTAGTCTCAAACTTGCCGGGTACCAACCGTTTAAATACCCTTTCAGGTCGTTTGCCTGGGTTACTGGTCATGCAAAGTGATGGCCAACCTGGTTGGGAGAATGGAACAGTTAGCGTAAGAGGGCAACGCACTTTCGGCTCGATGATTGGTAATGCAACAATTCTGTTAGATGGGCATGAAGCAGATGCATCGCAACTCGACGCTTACGATATTGAAAGTATTTCGGTGCTTAAGGATGCAGCATCAACCTCTATGTATGGATTAAGATCTGCTAATGGCGTGATCATGATCAATACAAAACGTGGCGAAAAAGGGAATGTAAAATTATCACTAAACAGTCAAACAGCAGTTGTGATGCCTACGACATTTCCTAATTTGCTCAATGCGGCAAATTATGCTGAACTTTACAACGAAGCACTTGCCAACGAAAAACTACCCGCTTTGTATAGCAACGAAGATATTGAGGCATATCGAAATGGTACCGATCCGGTTGGACATCCGAACAATGATTATTTTTCCGATTACTTTGCTAAATCTTCTATACAAACACGCAATAACCTAAGTTTAAGTGGTGGAAATAATATAGTGCTTTACCGGGTTTCCATGGGACATACTTCAAATAGTGGTTTGTTAAAACCAACTGTCAGTGAGAATACCTACAATACAAATAATTCACTGGATATTATTAATGTGCATGCCAATGTCGATATCAAGGTAAATGATAACCTGAAAGTTTCGGCAAACATAAAAGCAAAAAAGGATAAAAGGGTAATGCCCAATACCTATTCGACCACTGGGTTAACAAGTTTTATTGGCGATGTATTATCCACTCCTTCCAATGCCTATCCAATTTTTTTAGCCTCTGATTCATTGGGAGGAACACCTGATTACAGAAACAATTTCTACGGGCAGCTAAATAAATCAGGCTATTCGATATGGGAGAGGTATTACATTTCAGGAGGTGTCGATTTTGAATACAATTTCGATTTTTTAAAAGGCTTGTCATTAATTGGATCTGCAGGATATAATAATTACGGCGATCATACCATTAACCGGTCGAAAAGTTTTGCTGTTTACCAAAATCAAATACAACCTGATGGAAGTGTATTAGTCAACAAAATGGGCGACGATACCAACATGGCCAATGGAAGTGCGAAGTCGAACATGACCCGTTTCTATTATTCAGAACTTGGATTAGGATTCACCAAAGTTTTTGGTTCGTCAAAATTTGACTCCAAATTACTTGCTGAAAGCCGGATGACCGAAATGGACATCACACGCTTGCCCCATTGGAATCGTGGGTTAAAAGGAAGGGTTGATTATAGCCTGCAATCGAAATATCTTGCATCATTCGCTTTTTCCTATCAAGGTTCCGAGCAGTTTCCTAAAGAGAAACGCTACGGATTCTTCCCCGCGGTTTCTTTAGGATGGGTAGCTTCTGACGAAGAATTTATGAAAAGTGTTGATTTTATCAACTATTTTAAAATCCGCGGATCAGCCGGTATCACCGGAATTGATTTTAACTCGTTTACCAACAGCGCGTATTTTGCCTATATCGACCAGTATGACCAGGTTGGCACTACCCCCTTTGGAACTACATTAGGCTACAATGCCAGACGATTTGGAGAGCTGGCTGACGCTAATGACTTATTGACCTGGGCCAAAACAAAAAAGCTGGACGTTGGATTTGATGCATCGGTTTTCAACAATAAATTATCATTAACGGTCGATTATTTCTCTGAACGGACAGAAGACCTTTTGGTGGGTGGTACACCTGGTATTCTAGGGATTGAATATTTGTACCCAATAGGAGTGGTCGAAAATAAAGGAATTGAAGGTATGTTAACCTGGACTCAAAAATTGGGGAGTGATTTTAACTATTATCTTTCGGCTAATGCTACTTATGCAAAAAATAAAATTATTGAACAAAACGAGGAAGTTCGCGAGTATCCGTGGATGGAAAGTACAGGTCATGAGATTGGCGCACGTTTTGGTTACATCGCCGAAGGCTTCTTTACCGAAACTGATAACATTGCCGATTACCCCGATCAATCAACAATTGGTGAAGTTATCCCGGGATCTTTGAGGTATAAAGACTTGAATAATGATAAAATAATTGACGAACGCGATCAAACCTACCTGGGCAATGGCGATTTCCCAGAATTTTGGTACGGATTTTCAGGAGGAATAAACTACAAAGGATTTGATTTAAACGCGCAATTTTCAGGTGTTGCTAACCGTACTGTTCGTTATTCTGGAAATTTGGCTTACGCCTTTAATAACAGAACAGGCTCGGCCACCGACTGGAGTCTCGAGAGATGGCAGCCTGGCGACGGTCAAAATGCCACTTACCCAAGCGTTTCACTAACCAAGTTTCAAAACAATAAAGCTACTAGCACATTCTGGGTCGATGAAGCTGATTTTTTGCGATTACAATCGATCGAACTGGGTTATACCTTGTCCAATACATTGGTTAAAAAAATGAGCCTGCAACAACTGCGTATTTTCGTTACAGGTAATAACCTGATGACCTGGTCGAATATTAAAAGGATTGATCCGGCAGCAAACAGCGATGGAACAGATTATCCTATTTCCAAAATGTTTTCGGCCGGCCTAAATCTTACTTTTTAGTAAATCTAAATTGAACAACATGAAAAGAATAGTATATATCTTATTATTTGCTCTGGTCAGCATGGTATACACATCCTGCGAGAATAGCATTAATGATTTGCCACAGGATTACCTTGATGTGAACGATATCCTGATAGATTCTACCTATGTAATAGGTTTTGTTGACGATATGTATGCATCTCTCCCAACTGGATATAGCCGTTTGGGTGGAACATCAATGATTGCTTCAGCAACCGACGAGGCGGTGGAAAGTCCGAGCAATACGGAAGCCGAAAACATGGCGATTGGTGTCTGGGCCGCTTCAAATACCCGCGATGATGTTTGGGCTTCAATGTACAGTGCCATTCGGAAAACAAATGTGTTTTTGAATGAAGTCCAACCAAGTATTCCTAAAGGACTGTTTAAATCGGAAAAAACGGTTAACCTTCTTGCCGGACAGACTTATTTCATGCGAGCACTGTTTCACTTCGAACTGGTAAAACGATATGGCGGCATACCCATAGTAACTTCCATTTTCAAAGTTGGTGAAGGTACTGATATTGCCCGCGACAAGTATGACGAGTGCATCAAATTTATTGTTGACGAATGTGACAAAGCAGCAGCTATCCTGCCTGTTGAGTGGCCAGTTGCGGCACTGGATTTTGGGCGCGTAACCAAAGGGGCTGCGCTGTCGCTAAAAGCTCGTGCCCTGCTGTACGCTGCCAGTCCGCTCTTTAATAATTCAGCGACCCCTGATAATACAGTTGAACATGGCGCATACAACCAAAACAAATGGCAAATTGCCGCAAGCGCCGCCAACGATGTAATCGCGTTAAATTATTATCAGCTATTCGCAACTTATCAGAATTTCTTTACCACAATAAGTAACAATAAAGAAATCATATTTCTTGATATGGCTGGTCAAAACAACACAGTAGAACGCTTAAACGGGCCAAGTGGTTATACCGACGGAGGCGGTGGATCGTGCCCAACGCTAAACCTTGTTGATTCATACTTAATGAAGGATGGCTCTAAGTTTGACTGGAACAATCCAGTTCATGCTGCTAATCCTTTCGTAAACAGAGAACCTCGGTTTTATGCTTCGGTATTGTACAATGGTGCAAGTTGGATGGGCGATGTAATCGACACCTACGAAGGAGGTAACGATCTTGGTACAGCAAATTCAACCAAAACAAGCTTTTACCTGAAAAAATTTATGTCAGAAAGTGCCAAATGGTTTGGTGGAAGTACCGGTAATACATATCACTGTTTCCCGATTTTTAGATATGCAGAGGTATTGTTGAACTATGCCGAAGCTCAAAATGAGGCAAATGGACCAACATTTTCTGGCACTTATAGTATAACTGCGCTTGCTGCTTTGAATCAGGTAAGGGCAAGAGTTGGCCTGCCTGCTATCAGCTCTTCTGTTACCAAAGACGAATTCAGTGCTATTGTACGTGAGGAACGTAAGATAGAATTGGCATTTGAGGAACACAGACACCTTGATTTACGCCGCTGGAAATTAGCGACCAATGTTTTGAATACCCCTGTAAAAGGATTGAAAATCATAAAAAAGGTAGATGGTAGTTTCACTTATCAGCCAAGCGAAGTACAAACCCGTGTTTTCAAGCCTGAAATGTATTTATACCCGATACCGCAAAGCGAATTAAACCGAAGCAATAGCTTGGTTCAAAATGCAGGTTGGTAGCATTTTAGTATGTTACTATCAATGGAATTATTAAATCAATAATTATCAAGTATGAAAAAAGAATATATTTTATTAATCATATTTTGCCTCACATTATTTCAGGCTCATGCCCAAAAAATGACCATTTCGGGCGTGGTAAACGACGAGACCGGTATGGGAATTCCCGGAGCCAGCATTATTGTTGAAGGCACAACAGTAGGTACAATCACCGACCCTTCTGGAAATTTTTCCTTGTCCGTTGAGCAATCAGTCAAAGCGATCATGGTTTCTTTTATCGGATATCAAACACAACGTGTCCCAGTTTCCGGGTCAAAAAGATTGGAAGTGTCCCTGAAACTTTCAACAACAGAACTCGAAGAGGTCGTGGCAGTTGGATATGGCACACAGAAGAAAGTAAGTATAGTGGGCGCTATTTCCAACGTGAAAGCTGACGAATTGGCCACTGTTTCTTCTTCAAACCTTTCAAATTCGTTGGGGGGCCGGGTCTCTGGCATCATCGTGAAATTACAGGACGGAACCCCTGGAGGCGATGATCCAAAAATCAACATTCGCGGTCTTGGGACGATTAACGATTCTTCTCCTTTAGTTTTAATCGATGGAATGGAAGGTGAACTAGCACGCATAAACCCCAATGATATCGAATCTTTTTCTGTTTTGAAAGATGCTTCTGCAACTGCAGTTTACGGGGTTCGCGGGGCAAACGGTGTAATTCTTATCACTACAAAACGCGGACAGGTTGGTAAGCCCACAATTACAATAAACGGGCAATACCGAATGCAAAAAATTATAAACTATCCAAAATTCCTTGGATCGTACGATTATGCACGTTTATACAACGAAGCCCTCAAAAATGCAGGTCTTCCCTTGCTTTACAATGCTGAAGATCTGGAGCATTACCGTACGGGCGATTCTCCTTACACCCATCCCGATGTGAATTGGTTCGATGCATTTGTTGAACCATATTCTCCCGAACAGCGTTATGACATAAATTTACGGGGAGGTACCGAAAAAGCGAAATATTTTATTGCCGGAGAATTTGTAAATCAGCAAGGTGCCTACAAGCAATTTTCAGGCATGGAAAACAGCACCAATGCCGCATATAGCAGGTTTAACCTTCGGATGAACTTCGATTTTGCACTTTCAAAAACTACCGATATAAACCTGAACCTAAACGGAAGAATACAGGACACACGATCACCTAATTCTGGTGATAATACTTCTGGCGTTGGTGGTCCTGAAAATAGACCAGGTAATTTTTGGGACGACATTGTATGGCACGCGCCAAATATGACACCTCTTATCAATCCTGATGGTACAATCGGTGCTTCCTCCAATTCAGATAATGGAGCCTATAGTCAGCTTAGGGGTGGTGGCTATTCGAATGAAAAGGATAACAATTTAAAATCTTCGATACAGGTTAACCAGAAGCTTGATTTTATTACAAAAGGATTATCCTTCAGGGCAATGGCAGGTATTAACTCAACCATGCAGTACACCTTTAAACTAAATAAAGCTCCTGCAACCTATATATATAATACCGATGGTTCTTACACAAGGTCGCAAGCTCCTGTACTGCCCGGTTATTCGGTGAGTAATGAAACTATCATGAATAATAATTACTTCGAATCGGCTATTTCGTATAACCGTAATTTTGGCAACCATGCCTTAACCGGTCTTGCCTTGTACAACCAGGACAAGGTAGCAAACAACAAATGTTGGATACAACGGTTCAACCCAGTTTGTAAGCCAAAACAGGTACTCTTTGCTTCCTGCCTATTCGGTCGGATGGGTGATTTCTGAAGAAAGCTTCTTCAAAGCAATTTTGCCAGAAATTACCTTCTTTAAATTGCGCGGCTCGTATGGTACAGTGGGCAATGATAAGATCGGTAACAATCAATTCTTATATCTGGCAGTTTACGACCCCAGTGGATCTAGTAACTACTTACGCTACCGTTTTGGTGAAGCGCTGAATATATACTCCGGATTGCAAGAAGCTTCGCTCGCCAACGAAAATGTAAGCTGGGAAATTGCAAAAAAGCAAAACTATGGTTTTGATATGGAAATCAAAAATGGGGTATTTGGCCTTGGGTTCGATTATTTTATTGAAAACCGTTCGAACATCCTGGCCAAACGAAAAACGATTACTCAAGTGTTAGGTTTGACAAGCAATCAGTTGCCGGCCGAAAATTTTGGAAAGGTTATAAATCAAGGGTTTGAAATTGAGGCTAGATTCAATAAAAAATTTGGTGATTTTAACGTGTCAGCCAATGGGAGTTTTTCGAAAGCAGTGAATAAAATCATTGATATTGATGAAGTAAAATACGACCTGGATTACAAAAACCAAACAGGGAACCCAATTGGCCAGTTTTTTGGATACACCTGGACCGGTGAGTTTTACACTTTCGAGGAGTTGGGTTATGT
>JAIFMH010000160.1 GCA_020048595.1 Bacteroidota bacterium
TATACCATGGAAGCAACAAAATTTGAGGAAAATGTCTCAATTCCTGCTTCCCGTTTTGAGGTACCTGCCGGAATTACGATGTCCGAAATGCCTTCGATGCCTGAATAATATTCACTCATTCACACACCAGTTTTTCAAAAGGAAAGTTCACCGGTTATAAAATTATCAAATGAAATGAAAAAGTCATTTTTAGCTTGTTTGCTCATATACAGTGCATTGAATGTAGGGGCACAGAATGCGATAGATAAATATGAATTGTTTTATACCCGGGTTGATAAGGCCATACAACTTGCAGTGGACAACCTTTCTGATGGCTGCGACCCGTACGGATTTTCACTGTTGATAAAAACTTCGCTTACCGAAGCAAACGGCGGAGGCGCGTACATGTTTACTTTCGACAGGGAAAGAGTAGGGCAGATGGTGGACGAAAAAGTGATAAAGAAATTGAAGTTCGACATATTCGATATGGAGGCTGGCGTTAAGGTTGCTCCTGGCAGGGCGGGTACATATTATATTCATGCCGGCCTGGCGCCACCCGAAGCACCGCAAACAGGATTTGAAATCTTCTCGGATAATTTTAACCTGCAGATTGGTAGTTCAACCAATGGGTATCAGCAGATTGTGGTGCAGGTTGGTGCTGTTTTTATTACTTCGAAACCAAATGATGGCAGTGTTGCCGGGAAAATATACTATGTGGATGCACAGGATGCCACGCAACCCTGGAGTATCAGTGCTTTTGTTGGCACGCCAAAAGCAAAAGTGCGTTACCGCAGGTTGGGGCCAGGCGACGATCGCACAAACTCAGGCTCCAAAGAACCCGAATCCGACTGGAAACTTATAGGAAATCCCTCGTTTCCTCAATTTTTGATAGATAAAAGAGATCCCGGGCACTATTATCCATCGGTAAAATTGCGTGGGTGCCTTCAGCGGTACGAGAATCTGGAACAAGACAAAGAACTGGAAGCCATCGTAAAACTAACAAAAACAAACCCGGACTGGAACGACATACATATCCTGAACGGGGTAGCCATGCCAACAGCCAATCTCAAAGCTGATGATGTAAAGGATAAAAATATCTACACTTATTACAGTCAGGCAAACACAGTGAAAGGCACTGTGCGGGATGCCAATAACCGACCGGTATTGGCGAAAAAGAAAGTGATCCTGGAGCCTCGCGGTTGGGGTATTCCGGGTGCGAAACCTGACGATATGTATGTATTTACCGACCCCTCAACCGGGGAATATGTTTTTGAAGATAAAGTTTACAGCGGTGTTTACGATGTGTATGTTTTCGGTCAGCCGAAAAAAGATACAGTTGCTGTTTGCAATTGCCGCGAACGGGGAGAAACAGCTAACTATATTTATATTAAGGATATTGGCGGTTCCCCTGATTTGTTTTTTACCATCGAAACAAATTTAACCCATACCGATGACCTGGAGGAGCTATCAATCGGCGAATATGGAGGGAGTGGAATCGGACAGGCAAAAACCACTACAACAACCAAAATAGTGTATCATATTTCGATGGCCGAACTTATCGGGAATAACGGAGAGAAGAGCATCCTGAAAGGTATTGATGAATACCCGGTTGCTTCGGCAAACAAGACTACAGGTTTTAAAAGTCAGGTTCCGCAAATGACGGACGATGGCTGGAAAACTGAAGTAGATACTGAATTTGATAAAAATAACCTGCATTACGGCAGTCTTCCCGTGTTGTCCGAAATAAAAACTAAAGAGGGAGAAGCATACCTGCCTGCTGATAAGTTTTTAATAAGGCCGCTATTTAAGTCGGCTTATAAAAAGCAGAATCTTGATTTGTCGGAAATAGAAGATGAGGGCGCAAAAAAAATGCTCAAATCGCTTGAAGATATGGGTAATGCATTAGGGCCGGAAGCCGATAAAATGAGCCAGGAAATGGATGGAAAATACCTGGACACCATCAGGGCTAAATCCTTTACATTCGGCGATTTACTGAGTATTGCAAAAGGAGCCAAACAACTGTCACTAAACGACAAAATGGTGCAGAAAATAGAGCCAACGGTTAAAGAAGGCTTTTTGGCAATGCCTGATGAAACCGCACAAGGCATGAAACAAATGCAACAGTATTGGCCTTCGGGCATGAATAAAGATATGGAAAAAATGAGTAAAATGAGTAACGGTGGTATCGACAATTTTGCAATGACCAGTAAATACGACCGGCCTGTTACCACAACCATCGAAAGGAAATTCATCATCCGAAAATCAACCGACAGCGAAATAAGGGAAACACAGCCAAAGGAAACCTCCGAACTGTTCAGGGAAATCCCACGGGAGTTTTACAAGGAAATAAAGATAATTTATTAGTTGCACCACTCATTTAATGTGGTTTGATATTGCATTTTGCAAAATAATCCAAAAATATGAGGACAATTCTGTATTTTTGGTGAATACTAATAAAAAATCCCATGACAGAAAAGAAAAACGGAAACCCGGCTGTGGTCGGGCTGGCAGGTTTTGGTATGACAACCCTGCTTTTGCAATTTCATAACATTGGCCTTATGGGTCTTGGACCGGTAGTTGCCATGGGATTTATTTTCGGTGGTCTGGCGCAAATGATCGCCGGTTTCCAGGAGCAGAAAATGGGGAATAATTTTGGCTATAGCGCTTTTGTAGCATACGGTTCCTTCTGGATAGGGCTGGGAATTATCTGGATGCTGAATGCCTTCAAAATATATGAAGCCTCCAAAACCGATGTAGGGTTTTACCTGGTTGCATGGACACTTTACACAGCCGTAATGTTTGTAGCTTCGTTACGCGTTCATAAAGCAATGGTTGTTACTTTCGGCACTTTACTACTGGGGTTTATACTTTTAGATATCGGCCACTTCGGCGATCCTGTTTTTAATGTTATTGCCGGTTACGAACTGATAGTTTGTGCAGGCGCTGCATGGTATATGATGGCAGGGATTATCATCAATGACCTGGCGGGGAAAACAGTTATGAAAATGGGAGATCCATTTATCAGATAGACTTAACACAAGCGCATAAAAAAACCTGCCGGATTTAATCTGACAGGTTTTTTTTTATTATTTGAGAGTTTCAGATTGTTTAAATACGAAACGTAAATAGACTATTACATAATCTCCAGCAATTCAACTTCAAATATCAAAGTTGCATGTGGTCCGATAACTTTACCGGCTCCCTGTGCTCCGTAAGCCAGGTTTGATGGGATAAAAAATTTGTATTTTGCGCCTTTCGACATTAACTGCAAACCTTCGACCCAACCCGAAATAACCTGTGTAACGCCGAATGTTGCCGGTTCGCCACGGCTGACTGAGCTGTCGAAAACGGTTCCATCAATCAATGTTCCTGTATAATGAACTTTTACCTGGTTTTTTGCTGTAGCCTTTACGCCGGATCCTTCGTTGATAACCAAATATTGAAGGCCGCTAGGTAATTCGATAACACCTGGTTCTTTTTTATTATCCGCCAGGAATGAGTTTCCGTGTTCGCTGTTTTTTACTTCTGCCTGTTTCTGCATACCTTCAAAAAAATCATTCAGTATTTTGTTCACCTCATCGGGCGACATGCTGATTTCCTCGTTGTTTAATATAGCATTCAGTCCTTTTGTGAAATGCTCAATATCAAGTGCTTCAACACCTGAATTTTTTAAATTGCTTGCAATGCTTAAGCCTAATGCGTAACTGATGTCTTTCATACTATGTTTTTTTCTTTTGTTTTTGGGCTGCAAAGGTAAAGGTTTTTGAAGTACGATTTTTGATTTACGAAGTACGATTTTACACTGATCGAAGCCGAAGTGTTACGAAAGACCTTTTACTTTTTAATTTCTTGATTTTTTTGAATTTGTACCTCGTACCTCGTCAATCGTAATTTATTTTTTCCTTTCAGATCAGGGTAGAATTGTATTCATGTGTATTATATGTGAGGATCAGTATCCAATCAACCTTTATGTTTAATCATATACAAAATGAAAAAAACTCTTAATTCCCTGCTTTTCACAATTATGTGTTTGGCTACCGGCATTCTGCTTTCCAGTTCCGAGCCCATTTATTACGGCAACTATTCGCCCATATACATGGACCGTACAGCTATGGAATCTGCCGTGAAAATGGAAGCTGCTCAACCGCTTCGCACCACAGGTAAAATCTACATTTACGGGCAGTATATCCTTGTAAATGAAAAATTTAAAGGTATTCATGTGATTGATAACAGCAATCCGGCAGCGCCTCAAAACATTGCTTTTCTGCATATTGACGGATGCATTGATATGGCCATGAAGAACAATGTGCTTTTTGCTGATAATGCCATCGACCTGATAGCATTAAAAACTACCGACAATTTCGCCAGCGTTCAGGTAACAGAAAGGATCAGGAATATTTTCCCCGAAGTCGAATCGCCTGACAGATACTGGTCACCTTATAATGTAAACCAATTCCGGCCCAAAAACGGAATTCTTGTAGCCTGGAAAAAGAAAAGCTAAAAACAGAAAACGATGAAAACGATAAAAAAATTCTTTATGCTTTTTGTCATTCCTTTAGTAATGACAGGTTGCGCCATGAGTGAAAAAGAAGATATGAGCAGCGGTGATGTTTCAGGTCAGGGCGGATCGCTGGCGCGGTTTACCATTTCCGGCGACTATTTGTATACAGTTGATCAGTCTTCATTGCATACAATAAGCCTGGCGGATCTGGAACACCCAAGAAAAGTTGCCGATAAATCGCTGGGAATTTATACCGAAACAATTTTCCCTTATGAAAACTCTTTGTTGCTGGGAACTGAAACCGGCATGTTGGTCTACGATCTGAGTAATCCTGCAAGCCCGAAAGAAGTCACATTTTTCCAGCATATTCGTTCGTGCGATCCGGTGGTGGCTCAAAACAACTTTGCTTATGTTACACTCAACACGTCGAACCAGCGCTGTTTCAATGGAGCAAATGAGTTGCAGATAATTGATATCAGCAACCTGAATTCGCCCAAACTGGTAAAAACACTGAACCTGGCCATTCCACTTGGGCTTGATATTGATAATGATACATTGTATGTATGCGACCAGGGACTCAAAGTGTATAACGTTGCCGACAAGTTAAACCCGGTTCAAATCAATTATTTCAGTGATATACAGGCTCAGGATGTAATTCATCAGACAGGCAGGCTGATAGTGATCGGAACCGATGGCCTGCATCAGTACAAACAAACTGCCGGTGGTTTGCAAAAAATAAGTACTATTTCAATACAACTGTAATTATGAAGAAGCTACTACTAATTTTATCCCTATCCGCACTATTCACAACCTGCGGCTTTGCACAGGAAAAAGAAATTTTTGGTTCACGACTGGGTATTGGTTTTGTGCCACAGTATACCATCTCGGGCGGTATGCGCTTTGATATCGACCGGAGTATTTCAAAAACTTCGAATCAATGGCTGATTTTTTCGCCGCAGGTTTACATGCTTACCGGAAGCAGGTACGGGCATGAAATTGAAGAATTGTCGGGCCTGGGACTTGATGTAAAGCATAAAATATACCTGAAACCGAACAGCATGAAACCCCAGGGATTTTATGCGCAATACGGCATTATGTTTCAGTATTTTTCAATTACCGAAAACCGGGAGTATTCAGAATCCTATACCGAAAACGGCGTTGAATATTATGGAGTTGAGGAAGGCAGTTTAAATACGAAATTGTATAAGTTCGGCGGTAATTTTCACCTGGGCTATCAATGGCTGGTTGGTGATAAAGTATATTTCGATGTGTATACAGGTGCCGGCATCCGTATCAGCCATAATAACCACAACGAAGGTTTTGATACCTGGTACAACAATTACTGGGTCGATTACGGATATTCAGGCACACTGCTGGATGCAGGATTCAGGGTGGGATTTTATTTTTAAGTTTGCATTGGAATTGAGAACTGCTGCATGCAACCAAAATAATAAAAATAATACCTTTATATAAAATCAAAGGCTTAATGAAAAAATTATCTGCAATCGGATTCTTTTTGTTGTTCATGTTTTTCGGTTGCGAAAAACAACAGGATAATACAAACGATCAACTTACAGCAGAGATTGTAGGTTTTGATATGAACTGCTCTACATGTATTCTGAGTTTTCCGGATGATTCATTGCTTGTAAAAAACGAAATCGGCGGAAGCCCCTATAATTATTACCAGACAGTAAATCTCGTTAAAGGCGATTTTGAGATCGGGCAAATACTAAAAGTGAGGGTCAGGAAAGCAAAAGATACCGAATTGAATGCCTGCATCACCATGTATCCGTCGTACAATTATGAAAATGTGTATGTGCTTGAATATGAAAAGTATAATGACCTCAGATTAAATGATACAATCGATGTAAAGTATGGTGATTGTTTATATGATTCTGAAACCCGGAGCTATATTTGCTTTGATACGGTGATTACCGACTCGCGCTGCCCCAAGGGCGCAGAATGTGTATGGGAAGGGAATGCAGCAATAAGGCTGAAACTTGAGAATCCTGATAACAGCCAATCTTTTGCCGATTTGAATGAAAAATCTTCTGATCTGATTTTTAATAGTTATTACATCTCCTTCCTTCAGTTGCTTCCCTATCCAACAATTGGAAATCAGATAAAGCCTGAGGATTATGTAGCAAGATTAATAATTAATAGAAAATAAATTCCAACTGTGGATAACTGGTTCAGAGTGCCGTCCAGAAGAATGCTTCTCCATATTTTGATTTTATTCCGGAAATTATATCACGCTGAGGGCATCCGGACGATAATAGTTAAACTCCAATTTTCAGTTAACTGGTTTCTTTTTTCTTTTCAACCGCTTTCTCCTTTCCAATTAAAAGTTCAATGGATTTTTGTGCCAGGCGTTCAGTAAATCCGGAAGCAAAAGCAATAGCGAAATAATCGAGAGGATGCGAAATGGTGAAGCTAAAGAGTTTAATGTGTTCGGCAACAGAAGATTGCAGCAACAAGAAGATGAAAACTGAAAATCCCGCGCCTATAAATATTTTACTCATTGTAATCACCTGGCTGCTGCCAAGTTCGCTGATCCGTGGCGAATCCGACAGTTGTCGGGTCGACACAATGGCACTGGTAAGCGCGCCAAGGAGCCCAAAAAGCAACACTCCTACGATGTAACCGGTAAGGTTCAGTTCCCTGGCGTAATTGCTGCCCATATTGTGGATAATTACAGCGAAATAGACTACTATTCCGGAAATTACCAGGAAAAGCAATCCTGAAAGAAGCCAGAACAGGTTCCGCGACAGCCTGTTCAGGTAAAACTGGTTGTCGTAAGCTTCGTCTTTAAGCGCCATAGCATGTATAAGCGTTTCAACAGTCGGAGGAACTGTTACTCCCTCCGGACGTTTTCCCAAGAGGCTGATTATTGATTCTCTGCGCCATTCATTCAGTTTCCCGGTTTCCCGAAACAGTGATTTAGCATGAGCCATCCGTTCATCATCACTCATAGCATAAACAACCATTCGTTTTGCGGCATGGAAGCTTTTCCATGCTTCATCGATTTT
>JAIFMH010000331.1 GCA_020048595.1 Bacteroidota bacterium
AATCTTATTAAGATATATGTTTAGTTTTTTAAAAAAGAAAAAGATTCGCAGTAATAGCATTCAGGTGTTTGTTATTTGTCTCACCGGCACGACATTTCCCATGAACAAATAAAAGGGATTTTGATGTACAGACTATTAATAGTTTTAGTAGCAATGCTTTTAACGATTAGAACTTCCGCGAAAGAGCATCACGTTGCAAAAAATGGCAATGATTCTCATTCAGGAACAAATGAAGCACCATTTCTTACTATCCAAACAGCAGCCAATATAGCTCAACCAGGCGATGTAATTATTGTTCACGAAGGTACCTATCGCGAATGGATTAAACCTGCTATGGGAGGAAACTCTGATTCCGAACGAATAGCTTATCAAGCTGCCGTTGGAGAAAAAGTAGAAATTAAAGGATCGGAAATCGTTACTGGTTGGGAGAAAGTTATTGGTTCGGTTTGGAGAGTATCGCTTCCGAATACATTTTTTGGCAATTTCAACCCTTATAAAGACTTAATACATGGGGACTGGTTCGATTCAAGAAACAGGATACATCACACCGGCGAAGTTTACCTCAATGGTAAATCGTTATGGGAAATGGCTCTGATAGAAGAAGTATTCAATCCAAAAGAACGTAATGACAGGTTAGACCCTAAAGGTTCAACATATACTTGGTTTTGTGAAAGTAACAAAGAAAGCACTTTTATCTATGCCAATTTTCAGGGTGCCGATCCAAACAAAGATTTGGTAGAGATTAATGTTAGAAAAAGTTGTTTCTATCCGGTAAAGACAGGCGTCAATTATATTACAGTACATGGTTTTTACATGTCACATGCTGCAACCAACTGGGCACCGCCAACCGCTGAACAAGTTGGTCTAATAGGAACAAACTGGAGTAAAGGCTGGATTATTGAAAACAACTTTATTAGTGATTCTAAATGCTCTGGTATAACACTCGGGAAATATGGCGACGAATTCGATAATAAATCTCAAGATGCTGCCGAAGGATATGTGGAAACCATTAACAGAGCTTTAAAAAGAGGCTGGAATAAGGATAATATTGGAAATCACATTGTTAGAAACAATACAATTACCAATTGCGAACAGACTGGAATTTGCGGAAGCTTGGGTGCTATTTTCAGTATTATTGAGAAAAATAATATCTACAATATCAGCGTTAAACATCTTTTCGGAGGAGCAGAGATAGCCGGAATAAAATTCCATGCGGCTATTGATGTATTGATAAAAAATAATCGCTTATCAAGATGTGGTAGAGGTCTTTGGCTCGATTGGATGGCCCAGGGAACTCAAGTAACTGGCAACTTATTCTATAACAACGATTGGGACGATTTATTCGTGGAAGTAAATCATGGTCCTTTTCTGGTTGAGAACAATATATTCCTTTCAAAATTATCTTTACAAGATTGGTCAGAAGGGGGAACTTATGCACATAACCTTTTTGCCGGAAATCTGAGTTTAAGCCCTCAAGGTAGATTAACTCCATACCATCCAGCTCACTCTACCATAATAGCAGGACTAAAAAATACTAAAGGTGGAGACGATCGCTTTTTCAACAATATTTTTGTAGGAGGTGTTGAACAAAAAGACAACAGATGGTCAGGATTAAAAAGCTATATGAAAACCGAAATTATCTCCGTTGCAGTTGATGGCAATATTTATATGAACGGTGCCAATCTTTTTATAGGAGAAAAGAATTATTTAGAATCTCCAGTAAACCCCGAGATCAAGATAGTGGAAAAGGATAGCAGCTATTATCTGGAAATTACGAATGATAAGAAAATAAAAGAAGTAAAAACACAGAAAGTAACAACAGAACGATTAGGTCTGGCAGTTATTCCGAACTTACCATTCTTAACTTTCGATGGTAAGCCGCTTACCATCGACAAAGATTTTTTTGGAAACAAACGTAACATAAAAAAACCGACGCCTGGCCCATTTGAAATTATTAAAGAAGGAAATGTAGTGTTAAAGGTTTGGTAGATTATTGAAATTCATTGACAAGAAATGAAGTATAAAATAATAATAAGTAATCTCGATTATAATAAGGAGATGGAAAAAAATAACCTGGAGATAATAATATGTGCAGAAAATTTAAAATGTATGTTGCCATAATTACGCTGCTTATTTTCATATCACCTTTTATAGCATCTGCTCAAAAAGTGGGCGTATTTTACGATTCAAATGTGGCCCAAATAAAATTTGTTGCCGGTGATATCAAGGCAGCGCTGGAATCAAAGAATTTCACTGTCGAAATGCTTCCGCTAACCTCACTCAAAAAAAAATATGCTAATAAGAAAGTAGTAATTGCTTTAGCATCAAACACAATTGTTACATCGCTCGCATCAACACAAGGAGTTGCTGATTTGCCGACCGGCTTGAGCGAACAAGCGTATTGTTTGCGAACTACAAAAAAGGGTCAAACTTCATACTGGGTTCTTGGTGGAGACATAAATGGTGCCATGTATGGCGGCTTCCAAATTGCCGAAAACATCAAGTTTAATGGATTTTCGGGAACATACAACAATGAGGAATCGCCAAAAATTCTAAAGCGAGGAATTAAACTCAATCTTCCTTTCGATGAAAAAAGTCCAACCTACGAAAGTAATAGCAAAGGAACTTCTTACCAAAAAGCAATACCCCATATTTGGGATATAACTTTCTGGCAGACTTGGTTTGATGAAATGGCGCGTCATAGATATAACTATGTTTCGGTATGGAACAACCACCCTTTTACTTCGTTGGTTGTATTGCCCGATTATCCTGATTTGGCTATACAAGATGTGACCGGTTTTAATGGATATTCTAAAAAAATGTCTATTCAGGAGAAAATCGATTTCTGGAGGCAGGTTATGAAACTTGCTCATGAACGTGGTTTTGAATTTATGTTCTTTAATTGGAATGTATGGGTGTCCAACGCTCATGGAAAATATGGACTCGCCAATGCCGACACATCAGATGCTAATAAAGAGTATATGTATAAAAGCATGATGAAGCTTCTCGAAACGTATCCCGACCTTGATGGTTTTGGCGTTACAAATGGAGAAAATAAGAGCAACCAGAATTTTTTATGGGCAGCTTATGGTAAGGCTATGTACGACTTTGCAGTTAAAAACCCGCAACGTAAGTTAAGATTTTTGCATCGTTGGCATCAAACCAGTCTTTCTAAAATAAAAGAAACATTTGCAGGGCTTTTTGAATTGCCAAATGTAACATTTGAAATGTCGTACAAATACTCAAAGGCTCACTTGTATTCTGTGCCTGTTCCAAAACATTTCGAAAAATTTGATAACTCTAAACAGTTAGTTGATAACAATATGAAGGTTTGGTTTACTGTCCGTAACGACGATTTTTATTACCATACCTGGGGTGATCCATCGTTTGCACGTGAGTATATAAAAGGTATGACAGATTATGGTAAAAATTTTGCAGGCTTCTATATTGGTTCCGACGGATTTTGCCCGACCCGGACATTTTTCTGTAAAGATAGTGTTTCACAAGGAATTTTGGAGATTCAACGACAATGGTATATGACAATGATTTGGGGCAGGCTAGCTTACAACCCTCAAACACCTGATTTATTATTTAAGAATCACATGAAGTTGAGATATCCAAGTGTATCACCTGATGATTTGTTTTTAGCTTGGAGTAATGCATCGAGTGGAATTCAAAAAACTACGGAATTGATGCACGAAGATTTTGATTTGGATTTTAAATGGCATCCTGAGGCATGCCTAACTTATAAAGGGTTTGCAACTGTCGATTTGTTTGCAGCAGCTGATATTGGACCAGGTTCATCCCTCTGCAATATTAAAAACAGTGCAAAAGATAGTTGTAATGGCAAAAAGAGCTCTTATCTGCTTGCTGATGAAATAGAAGCAAATGCTTTGTCGGCATTAAATACAGTAAATGCTATTGCAACGGATGCAAATGCCGAACTTGGGGTTACTGTAAACAATATTAAAGCAATGTCATACCTATCATTGTATTATGCTCATAAAGTACGTGCAGCAACATATAAATTGGCAGGAAAAACTGAAAATACAACTACAGAATTAGGAAAAGCATATTGTTGGTGGATAAAGTACACCAATTTGATGGATAGTATGTATACCGGACAGGCGAATCAGAGGACAAACGCGGTTCTTCCTGATTGGCATTTTCAAGACGAAATTGTATTAAAAGAATATAATAACAATGGCGGTATTGGCGTGCCGAAATGTGAAATTATAAAACTAAAATAAACTGAAGGGAACATTATGTCCAGAAAAATTAAAATGTGCATTGGCGTTATAAGTCTGATTATTTTCACAATGCCTTTTTTGGCTTTTGCCCAAAAAGTAGGCGTGTTTTTTGACTCAAATGTGGCACAAATAAAATTTGCTGCCGGGGATGTCAAGGCAGCGCTGGAGTCCAAGAATTTCACAGTAGAAATGCTTCCCCTTACTTCTCTTAATGCAAAGTATGCCAACAAGAAAGTGGTTATAGCTATTGCATCCAACAGCACTGTTACTAAAGTTCTAACCCGTCAGGGAGGAACTATTCCTACCGGTGTGGGTGAACAAGCGTATTGTTTACGAACTACAAAAAAGGGTCAAACTTCATACTGGGTTTTGGGGGGCGATTTGAATGGAGCCATGTATGGCGGATTCCAAATTGCTGAAAATATTTTACAGGATGGTTTCTCCGGGGCATATACTAATATAGAGTCTCCTTTCCTGTTAGCCAGAGGTATGAAACTTAACCTCCCACTCGATAAGCGTATTCCAACATATATTGGCAAATGGACTTCGAATTCTGCAAAGAAAGCCATACCACATGTATGGGACATTACTTTCTGGAAAAAATTAATAGACCAACAGGCTCGAAATCGTTATAACGTATTATCAGTGTGGGTGCATCATCCTTTTCCGGCGCTTGTAAAACTGGCCGATTATCCAAAGGTTTCCTTACCTAACATAGAGGGTTTTGACGGATATGTAAATGAGTTAAATCATGAGCAGCGCGTTGTATTTTGGCGCGAAGTTATGAAGTATGCTCACGACAGGGGAATGAAATTCTATTTCTTTAACTGGAATTTATATGTCGATTATGCCGAAGACCAATATGCTACCATAAACAAGGATACAACAAACACAACTACCATTGATTATACGTATAAAAGCATGCGGGCACTGATTGATACATATCCGGAACTGGATGGCTTTGGAATTTCTGCCGGCGATGGTTTAAGCGGGTCGTTTGTGGAAAACACAACCTGGACGTGGAGCGCATTGGGTAAAGCAGTTAAAGACTATTTTGAAGAACATCCTTCCCGGAAGTTCAATCTCATTCATAGATCTATCAGAACAAGTCCAGAAGTTTTGGATTCAATTTATGCTCCACTCAAAACGGTTCCTAATGTAACACTGGATTTTTCAGTTAAATATGCCATGGCACACACTTATTCTACTCCAACTCCAAAATGGACAGCAGGAGAGATTGAAGGAGTTGCAAAATTGGGAATGAAAACATGGTTAACTGTTCGCAACGATGACTATTTTTATTTTAACTGGGGAGATCCAAAATTTGTACGCGATTTTATGTACGGTATTCCTTCAAAAGAAAAAGTAGTTGGTATTTATATCGGTATCGACGGATACAATCCAAGCCGTACCTACTTCTGTAAAAATGAAGCGCTGAATGGACAACTCGAGGTAGAAAGACGATGGTATATGGAAATGCTTTGGGGACGGATTTCTTATAATCCGCAGGTAAGCGATAATGTTTTTAAAAATATGTTCGCAAAAAGATTTCCAACAATTTCTGCCGACAATCTTTTTCAGGCATGGACACTTGCTTCAAGGCCACTTCCTAAAGTAACCGAACTGGTAATGGGTGCATGGATTTATGATTTTCACTGGTATCCAGAGGCTTGCTGGAGTAGTGCAAAGAGTGGCGGATTTAGAACTATCGATGGGTTTGCAAATCAAACCACAGTTGCCCAAGGCTCCAATCTTTGTGACATACCAACTTCGGCAGCAGGTAATTGCCAGGGGAAAAAATCGTCATACACCGTTGCCGACGAAATGCTGGCGGATGCTGAAAAGGCATTGTCATTAATAAACACAATAAAAAGTGATGGCAGTGCTGATTTGGATATGGCAGTACAAAATGTGAAGCAAATGGCTTACCTGAGTTCTTATTATGCTTACAAAGTGCGAGGTGCAACATATAAAAAAGCAGGACAGATCGAAAATGCCAGAGAAGCTATGGGCAAAGCATATCACTGCTGGATTAACTATACAAGAACGATGGATGAAACTTATCATCCAGATTCATTTAGAATTATGGCAATTACTCCCGATTGGAAATTTGCTGACACGTTAGTGTTGAAAGAGTATACCGATCTTGGTGGTATTGGAATTCCAGACAATAAATAAAAACTAAATTGTTTCTTCTTGTAGCTGAAAAGAAGTAGAAATACTTAATTAAACTAATAGTATGCCACAGAAAAACATAACCACAACATAATACAGAGTAATAAAAATAAACTGAAGAGAACATTATGTCAAGAAAAATTAAAATGTGCATTGGCGTTATAAGTCTGATTATTTTCACAATGCCTTTTTTGGCTTTTGCCGAAAAGGTAGGAGTGTTTTTTGATTCAAATGTGGCTCAAATAAAATTTGCTGCCGGGGATGTCAAGGCAGCGCTGGAGTCAAAGAATTTCACTGTCGAAATGCTTCCGCTAACTTCTCTTAATGAAAAGTATGCCAACAAGAAAGTGGTAATAGCTATTGCATCCAACAACACTGTTACCAAAGTTCTAACACGTCAGGGAGGAACTATTCCTACCGGTGTGGGAGAACAAGCGTATGGTTTGCAAACTACAAAAAAGGGTCAATCTTCATATTGGGTTTTGGGTGGCGACATCAATGGTGCAATGTACGGCGGTTTGCAAATTGCTGAGAATATTTCCCATGATGGTTTTTCCGGATTGTATAATAATCAGGAGTCTCCTTTCATGTTAAACAGGGGTATGAAACTAAATATGCCTCTTGACAGGCGTATTCCAACCTATGTGGGCGGGTGGACTTCTAATTCGGCTAAGAAAGCTATTCCACATGTTTGGGATATGATGTTCTGGATAAACTTAATCGACCAACAGGCTCGAAATCGTTATAACGTATTATCAGTGTGGGTGCATCATCCATTTCCGGCACTTGTAAAATTGGCAGATTATCCAAAAGCGTGCCTTCCCCGAATCGAGGGCTTCGACGGTTTTGTTAAAGAAATGAATCATGAACAGCGTGTAGCCTTCTGGCGCGAAGTGATGCAGTATGCTCACAGCCGTGGTATGAAATTCTATTTCTTTAACTGGAATGTTTATGTTGATTATGCCAAAGATCAATATCCTGAAATAACCAAGGATCTAAGTAATGCCGCTACTATAGATTACATGAACAAATGTATGAAAGCACTTATTGACACCTATCCTGATCTGGATGGTTTTGGTATTACCGCAGGAGATGGCATGAGTAAAAGCCCCGAAGAGAACACCTCATGGACGTATCAAGCAATAGGAAAACCTGTTAAGGAATACTTAACCGAACACCCTTCGCGGAAATTCAATCTTATTCACCGAAGTGTTTATTCAAATCCCCAGTTGTTTGATTCAATTTATGCTCCCCTCAAAACGGTTTCGAATGTAACAACGAATTTTTCTTTCAAATATGCTCAGGCACATATGTATTCCACTCCAACCCCAAAATGGGGAGCGGCAATAGAATCTGCAACAAAATTGGGGATTAAAACTTGGATTACTATTCGCAACGACGACTATTTCTATCTTAACTGGGGCGATCCCAAATTTGTACGCGATTATATGGCCGGTATTCCTGAAAAACAAAATGTGATTTCTATGTACATCGGTTCGGACGGTTACAATCCCACCCGGACGTACTTCTGTAAAAATGAAGCCATGAACGGACAGCTTGAGGTTGAAAGGCGATGGTATATGGAAATGCTTTGGGGACGGATTTCTTATAATCCGCAGATAAGCGATGATGTCTTTAAAAATATGTTGGCAAAAAGATTCCCAACAGTTTCTGCAGACAATCTTTTTCAGGCATGGACACTTGCTTCGCGAACACTTCCAAAAGTAACTGAACTCATCATGGGTGCATGGAGTCTTGATTTTCACTGGTATCCAGAGGCATGCTGGAGTGATCCCGGAAGGTGTACCGGATTTAGAACTATCGATGGGTTTGCAAATGAAACTACTATTGCTAAGGGATCTGATCTTTGTGATATAGCAACTTCTGCCGCAGGTAATTGCCAAGGGAAAAAATCATCATATACTGTTGCCGACGAAATGCAAGTAGATGCTGAAAAAGCTTTGTCAAAAATTAATACCATTACGCGCAATGGAAATGCGGACCTGGATATGGCGATCGATAATGTGAAGCAAATGGCATATCTCGGCATTTACTATGCACACAAAGTTCGTGGAGCAACCTTTAAAAAAGCAGGACAGATTGAGAAAGCCAGAGAATCTATGGGCAGAGCATATAGTTGGTGGATAAAGTATAGCAGAGCAATGGAAGTGACCTATCATACAGATTCTTTCAGAAATCTGTCAATTAATCCCGACTGGAAATTTGGCGACGCTGCAGCATTAAAAGAGTTTACCGACCTTGGTGGTATAGGAATACCTGATGGTAAATGATGTTGCAATGGTTACAAAATTAAATTGGGAATTCAATTTTGTAACGGATAGAATTATCATTTTTTCAATTTTGACAGTAACGGAATAAAACGATTTTAAAAGGAGCATTTTGTGAATTTTAGAATATCAAGACTCGGAATATTACCTCTGTTGTCAACAGTTGCACTCACGATGTCGACATCAGCACAAGATGCTTTAAAAGACAAACCCAACATTGTTCTTTTAGTATCCGACGATCATAGTTTTCCTCATGTGGGTTGCTATAACAATGTTAATCTGTTGAAATACAACATCACACCCAATCTGGATGCATTCGCCAAGCAAGGTATTCGTTTCGAAAGGGCATATACAACCTCTCCGCAATGTGCCCCTTCAAGAGCATCTTTGTTTACTGGCTGTAGCCCGGTAAGTATTGGGGTTACCCGTTTTTATGAACCAGCGAGAAAAGAAGTACCATTTTTTACAGATATTTTAAGAAAATCGGGTTATTGGGTTGGTTTAGCTGGCCGGTCACATCACTTAGATGGCCCTCCAAAAAATGTTGATCCATTTATATATGAAGTGTTGAAAAATGAAGGGATGGTATATGCCAAGTCTCGTTTCGACTTTGTCTCACAATTCAGTACCAAAGGAGCTGGCCTAGCTTCGGTACCGCAAAAAGTGGACTCCATCCTGAATCAGGTTCCAAAGGGTAAACCGTTTTTCCTTTATTTTGGATTTAATCAGCCACATCGCAGATATGATGATAATTACGAAGAGATTGATCCCGATCAATTGATTTTACCACCTGATTTTGTCGATTTGCCCGAAGTGCGAAGAGATTACGCCCGTTATCTTTCCGATCTGCGTGAGATGGATCTTGGATTTGGATACGTTATGAAAGTGCTTGAAGATAGAAAATTGACAAAAAACACCATTGTGATATTTATTGGCGATAATGGCGAAGCGTTGTTGAGGGGAAAGGGCACACTTCATGGCCGTGGTTTTCACGTGCCTCTAATAATAAGGTACCCGGGAGTTACAAAACCCAATACGTCTTCAAAAACCCTTGTGAGTGGCGAAGATATTGCACCTACAATTCTCGATTTGGCAGGAATGAAATTTGAAACTCCGATTAGTGGGGAAATTTTTAGCAATACCATTAAAGGAATCGAAGATAACAATAAGCGTGAATATATATTTGCCGAGCGTGGTTATCACAACGGCCCACTCTTCCGTACCGATGGATATGATCTTTCGAGATCGGTGACATCCGAACGGTATCATTATATTTATAATGCAACACCCAGACAAGAGTTTGCGCAGGTAGATATGGTGAAAACAAAGGCCTGGGATGACATTGTAAAAGCAAATCAAGAGAATAGATTGTCGGATATGCATAAGGAATTTTATTTCTACAAAGAGAGGCCCATTTTCGAATTATACGATTTGCAAAACGATCCTTTTGAGTTAAATAATCTTTCGGGACAACCAGAATTGAATGAGATAGAGAAAAATCTAAGAGAAGAAATGGAAAGAAAGATGATCATAGATCATGATTTTCTTCCCATGCCTGTGCACGTAATTCGAGACACTAAAATTAAATAAAAATAAGTGGAAAATGGATGGAACTTATCATCCATAGTCAATTAGAATTATGGCAATGAGTCCCGACTGGAAATTTGGCGACGCTGCAGCGTTAAAAGAGTTTACCGACCTTGGTGGTATAGGAATACCTGACAATAAATAAAAATTGCATTTTGTCTTCTTGAGACAGAAAAGAAGTAGAAATAATAAATTAAACTAATAGGGTGATGAAAATGAAAACATTATTATTGTTGATGCTTTTGTTGGGTTCTGTTTGTATAGCAAAAGCTCAGATTGGAGAACCGCCTGTGATTGCTCCTTTCAAGGATATTGATACCTATTGTATAAACGATTGGTGGAACCACGCCAAAGCAGTGAAAAATGATTCTGCAAAAATTATCGATGTGGATGTTACACGCGATAAGGTTATCTGTTTTGGAATTTATACCACACAAAATAAGGTAATGAAAATGAGTGCCCAGCTTTTTCCACTTTACCCATATGAAACACGCGAAGTGCGTTTGGAACTTAAAAAGAATGGAAAATGGAAAGAAATAGCCAAAGCAAAAGTAAATGATATTGGTTGGTCAGCCTTATTCAGGATTGAAAACTGGGACGATTCTAAAGATGTTCCCTATCGTTTACGTCATGGTCAAAATGCTGTTTTTGAAGGGTTGATCCGGAGAATGCCGATAAATAAAAATGAAATTGTGCTTGCTTCACTAAATTGCAACTCAAACAAAAGCAGAGGATTACGAGAGGAATATACTCGTAATGTCAATTATTTTAATCCTGATATAGTATTTTTTGCCGGCGATCAAAGCTACGACCATACCGAGCATACAGCAGCATGGTTGCTTTTTGGTCTTCAGTTTCGCGAGTTGTTCAGGGAACGTCCTTGCGTAACCATTCCCGACGACCATGATATTGGACATGGCAACATTTGGGGCGAAGGTGGGAAAATATCTGCTTCATCAGCCGGTGACGATGGAGGTTATTTTTACCATCATGAGTATGTGAAAATGGTTGAGCGTTGTCAAACCGCACATTTACCAGATGCTTATGATCCAACTCCAATTGAGCAGGGAATTGGCGTTTACTATACAAACGTAAATGTGGGCGGGATTGATTTTGCCATTATTGAAGACCGGAAGTTTAAGAGCGGACCGGCAGGGAAAATTCCGCAACAAGGGCCACGTCCCGACCATATTCGTAATCCAGAATACGACCCAAAATCCATTGATCTTCCTGGTTTAGAATTGCTTGGAAAACGCCAGCTTACTTTCTTAAAAAACTGGGGCAAGCAATACAATGGCGTTTCAATGAAAGCTGTTCTTTCTCAGACTGGTTTTTGCGGAGGCGCTCACAGGCACGGAACTTTTGATAATTATTTGCACGCAGACCTGGATTGTAATGGTTGGCCACAATCCGGTAGAAACGATGCACTTAGGGCAATAAAAGCCGCCGGGGCGGTGCATCTGGCTGGCGACCAACACTTGGCAACGCTGATTCAACACGGAATTAATGAGCATGGCGATGGCCCGTTTGCTTTTATTGCGCCGGCTATTGTCAATACTTATTATAATAGATGGTGGCATCCTCTTGATGAGAAGCCCGGTAAAAATAAAGACGATAAAAATCCACTCCCCTTCACCGGAGATTATGTTGATGGTTTGGGAAATAAAATAACGATGCATGCTTATGCAAATATTGTAGGTCCTGATAAACTTAGCGATGGTTTCGGAATAGTCCGCTTCAATAAAAAAGAGAAGAGTGTAACGTTTGAAAGTTGGGACAGGTTTACCGATGTAACAAAAAAAGGAGCTCAGCAGATGCCCGGATGGCCTCGCACTATTCGCCAAACAGGAAAAAGTCAAAACATAATTTGGAAGCTTGATCCATTGAAATAGTTGGATGAATGAAGAAGAATTGGTTGATTGCCCTGGTTGTAATTGTTTTACTTACAGCTCTCTATTTCATAGAAATTAGCAAAGTAAGCAAGGGAGATGGTAATAGAATGCCAACTCTCGATAATTTATATACAGATGAAATATCGAATAACTGGGAACCATTTTATAAAGTACGAGCAAAAATTATTAATGGACAATCAGCCAATTTTTCTATTCCACAAAAAATTAAAGACAACGAAGGTAAGGAGCTTAAACTTTCTGGTGCCTTAGTTTTTTTTGGAAATGGTTGTAGAATGATAAATGATACAACAACTGAAGTGAAAAGTTTTTTTATACTTCCAACATTGGGTTTAGCACAAGCTTGCGTTTTACAACCCGATGAAGCTATGCGCTGGACAGTACTTGCTCATCTTGCTAAGCCATGGGTTTTAAATCGAAATGATATGATTAAAACCGAGGCTATTGTATCGGGTATATTAAAGATTGATACTTCGAAACCTTATGAGGCTGCATTTCATTTAGAAAATGCAAGTGCAAAATTAAAATAACCGCATGATAAGTACACTTTTTAATACGTTACTCGAATCGGCTCCATACATTGTGTTGGGATTTATTATTGCTGGAATTCTAAAATTTTGGGTTCCAGCAGATGTACTTCATAAACATTTGGGAAAGAAGTCACAGACTGCACTACTTAAATCTGTAGGCATTGGAAGTATTTTGCCATTATGTTCGTGTGGAACTATTCCTCTTGGGATTGGACTATACCGAAGCGGAGCTGCCATTGGCAATATTCTGGCATTTATGACATCCACACCAATTCTTTCTCCTGTATTGGTTGCGCTCGCATTATCATTTTTAGGAGTTAAACTAACAGTTACTTTTGTGCTTATTGCTATTGTGGGTTCTTATTCAATTGGATTAGTTGGTAATCGAATTTTAGTAAACAAAACGAACGCTGATCAACAGGAAAATTGCGAAAAACAATACAATAAGGGAATCAATGCAAAAAAAATATCAAAAAATAAAATTTTGCAAACTTTGAAATGGTCGTTTTTCGAATTAGGCGCCGATGTAAGTGTTGATGTTACAATTGGACTTAGTATTGCGGCTTTGGTAATTACTTTCCTGCCAATGGAATGGATATCTTCCTGGTTAGGACAACAGGATCTTTATACACTTTTCTATGTGATATTACTGGGAATACCGGTTTATGCATGTAGCATTCCATCTATTCCGATTGTGCAGGGGCTGTTATTACTTGGAGCTACTCCAGGAGCGGCAGTTGCCTATTTGATTGCCGGCCCCGCAACTAATTTGGGAGAGTTGAATGCTATTCGAAATTCCATGGGTTTGAAAACTTCCGCATTTTATGCCAGCGCTCTTTTTGTCTTGGCGTTAGTTGCCGGTCTTGTGACAGATCAGCTTGTATTTCCCGATTACCAATATCATGCATACCGTGTGCAGGGCGAATTGGTCGTTCAGCAATGTTGTGTACCTTTAATATTTGGACAAGGGATTGGCACATCCGGAATATCGCCTCAAATACCAATATGGCATTGGCCTTTTGGTATTATTTTATTTGGGGTAATAAGTTATGGCGTTTATATCAAAATCAAACACTTCATTGTTAATCCGTGTAAAACATGCAACTGGAAAGTTTATGGTAACGATGGATTTTGTGGTTCAAAATGCCATGTAAGAAGAAAGTACGATTATTTACGCAGGTATTTGTAAACAACCGAACAGGATGCTTCTGAGCATCTAAAAATGTATTTGCAAAAATATTTCTGGATAACTAATAAAATCTTGAGATATGAACCTATTAATACTTTATCCTTTTTAAACGTATTAAATTCATTCTTTGCAGAAGATCAAACATGAAACTAAACTCATTTCTAGTTCTTGGACTTTTTACTTTTAATGTAGCGACTATACTTCAGGCCCAAACCGAAAAACCTTTTGTATCTGTAGAAATAATTTTTGGTTCAAAAAAAGGATTCATAGTTGTTGAGGCTGAACACTTTTACAAACAAACCCAAACCAGCAAACGTGCATGGCACATCAATAGCTCCGATCACAAACCGGAAGTATGGCCAGATCATGATAATGCAAGTTATTCTGATGCCGGAGGTAATGCCTACATGGAAGCTTTGCCAGATCTATTTCATAGTGACCATGACCCAATTTTTCAGGGAGATAATTTGGGTGCAGACGGCGACCTTGCTGTAATGCATTATAAAGTTTGGTTTCCACAGGCGGGACGTTACTACCTGTGGACCCGACTTAGAAGCAACGATCAAGAAGACAATACTGCGCAAGCAGGAATTAACGGAACGTGGCCAATCTCGGCACAAATACTTCAATCTCCTGTTGAAAAGAAGGAATGGATTTGGAAAAGTGATAACCGCTTGAGCCGTAACCCTTGGAAAATTGGACGTGCTTACCTCGATGTTCCAACAACAGGTATTCACGATATTCAGTTTTGTATGAGAGAAGATGGTGAGGAGTTCGATCGTTTTATCCTGACACCTGACAGTAATTACTCTATTTCCGAAGGAATTGGTCCCAAAGTTACAATCTATAAAGGCAAATTGCCTAAGCCATTAAAAGCCGGCAAACAAGTTAAAACACAAAAGAAGTCACTCATAAATCCTGACGGATCATTTTATGGAGTCAATGTACTCTACCAAGATTCCCTTGGAATGGTAGCAATAGAAGCAGAAAATTTTTATCGCCAGATGCTTACTCAACAAAGGATGTGGCATTTAGTTTCTACCAACCTAACTCCACTTATAGGACCCGACAGCGATCCTGTTCATTTAGAAGGTGCCAGCGAAAATGCATACCTTGAATTGCTCCCTGATGGTAGACAAAAAGATGAAGATGGAATCAATTCAAAAACCAGTATTTATGGAGAAGGTGGAAAGGGAGCCATCGTGAGTTATTTTGTTTCTTTTGAAAAAGCCGGAACCTACTATGTCTGGGTGCGGGCCTTAGCAATTGATGGTGATGACAATACATTGCACGTAGGCATTGATAACACATGGCCAGAATCTGGCAGGAAGATGATGTTTCAGGGGAAAGCGTGGAAATGGTCTAACACTCAGCGTGATACTAAAGCACCAATTTCTATTGAAGTAAACAATCCAGGCAAACATGAAATGATGCTTTCGATGCGCGAGGATGGATGCGAGATAGACAGAATTTTTATTTGCAGCGATAAGACATTTGTACCTACTGATACAGTAATACTTCCATCAAAAATTCAAAAGGGGGTAATTGAGACCTGGTATAAAACCAGGGAACAGCGAATGAACACCAAAGGAAATTATCTTTCTGAAAATGGTATGGTTATAATAGAAGTCGAATCTTACCCGGTAACAGAAGGCTGGTTATATAAAGCAGATACTACAAAACATTCGGGTTATGGATACCTCGAATGGAATATGGAAGGACAAGGCATTGAGGCAGGTAAAGGCACTCTGAATTACAGTTTCGAAATTACTGAACCAGGTAATTATCAATTGTTTCTCCGCGCAAGAATGGCCGATCCTACTAATCGCCCGGAAACATTGGACCCAGATGGAAACGATATGTGGGTGAAATTTACAGGTGGAAAAGATGTTGCTAAGCAACAGTCTCTGGCTGATAATTGGAATAAAATTGCCATACTTGGGCATCCTAAGAGCTGGACTTGGAACACTAACGCCGATGCCGAAAAATCGCATGCAATAACTCCTGTTTGCAGGAATTTTAAAAAAGGAGTTTATTCTATAGCAATTTCGGGACGATCAAAAGGGTATATCCTTGATAAAATTGCATTAAAAAAATACAAGAACAAACCGGTGAGCACATTTGAAAGTGAGTCTCTTAGAATTCTGACTACAACGAAAGAATCAGATTTTACCTATCCTTCTTTTGAAAAAGAATAATCAACGAGACATGGAAATCAAATCGTTTGTGATTGCTGCGCTGATCATGATCAGTGTACCGTTTGAGCGGCAAGTGCAAACCAATTTTACTGCTGACTAAAGATATTGTGAAAGCAATATGATAAAAAGTTGAGGCATTGCTTTCACAAATGACACTTGAAGAGAAGGTTGCACAGGTTGGGAAATAAAATTGCGATGCTCACTTATGCAAATGTTGTAGGTCCTGAAAAACTTAGTATTGACTTCGGATGAATACGGTTCGATAAAAAAAGAGAAGAGTGTAACGTTTGAAAGCTGGGACAGGTTTACCGATGTAACAAAAAAAGGAGCTCGGCAGATGACCGGATGGCCTCGCACTATTCGTCAATCCGGTTCGGGTAATAATAGTATATGGAAACTCGATCCATTAAAATAGTTCTGTATATGAAGATAATATTGCCGTTTGTTTTTTCAAATGTTGGCTTGCTTTCTCTGGATCCACTAGATGGTGTCTATTAAAGTAAACAGATAGTTCATATGGTATGAAAAACCATATTGACTATTAACTAGTCGACCCTGAAACCTTTACGGCAGTTAGCATATTCTCAAAATATTGTATTTAAATAACTCATTTTGTTTTAAGCCTTTTAATGCACTTCTATATTGAAATACGGAACTGGCTCGAGGGAACGTATACATTAAGAATTATCGATAATTATTTTGAACTCTTTGTAAGTATCGGTCCCTTCCTTTTAATCAGTATCGCACTCAATGTTGCCGCGGTTCAGTATTTTAAAAACAGGAAAATTAATTTTAGCTCGCGAAGCGAAATAATATCAATACTGCTTGCGGCGCTCATTGGATTAGTTTCACCTCTTCCAACGTATGCGGCAATTCCAATTGGAATTTCATTAATGGCTGTGGGCGTTCCGTTCAGCGCAATGATTTCATTTGTTATTTCATCGCCTCTTATGAATCCTAGTATTTTTTTCTTAACAGTAACACAAATTGGCTGGGAAATGGCATTTGTTAGAACCGGTGTTGCTTTTCTGGTTGCGGTAACCGGCGGATTTTTAACGATAAAATTCTTCCGGTCAATTAATACTATACAACCTTGCAAAGCGGAGGCACAAACAATGCCGAAAAGGTCCGTTTGGATGGAGATGTATAGAAACTCAATTTACGTGGGTAAAACATTTTCCATAGCCATACTTATAAGTGCCGCAGTGAAAGCTTTAATTTCTCCAGACCTGGTTCAACGAATGCTCGGGGGAGATGCAAATAGCAGTACACTTGCGGCAATTGCTCTTGGTATTCCATTCTATTCGTGCGGAGGCGCGGCTATTCCATTTATCGATACTCTAATGCAGATGGGTATGAATAAAGGGGCTGTGCTCGCTTTTTTTATTTCCGGTCCCGCTACCAAAGCCGAAACGTTTTATGCATACAACAAATTACTCGGTAAAAAAGTATTGTTTTTCTATTTATCATTAACACTGATATTCTCATATGTATCAGGAATTATTTATTCAATGTTCTAACTCCAGGAGGAATAAGATATGCTACGATTATTTTATCATAGGAAGAAAAAAGTTATAAATATATTCTTCATCCTTGTTCTGTCATCAATATGGATTGGCTGGGATATTCAACAGGCAAACCAGAAGTTCGATTATACCTACAAAGCTTCATTTCTAAATTCCGAAATGAATTTTAAACCAAATGCATCTACAAGCGTTGCAATGGTCAGATCGGATAACAGCTCACTTGCAAACCCATCATCAATTACATCCGATCTATCGCAGGAGACAATTGATCAGATGGTTCGCAGAGCAGTAAATCTTGCTGGCGGATTTTCATCTAAAATTAAAAGTGGAATGACAGTTCTTATTAAGCCAAACCTGGTTGCATGTGATCAACTAAATGGAAATGGAACAAATACTGATGTTCGAGTCGTGGAGGCAGTTGTTAAATTGGTTGATGAAGTTGACCATGGCAAAATAAAAATTCTTGTGGGTGATGGCTCAGCTGAAGCATATACCACTTATGAAAAAAGCACTGCTGTTGCTGCCGGTAGAAATAAATCATGGACATATATGTATGGAAATTCAGATCCGACGAAAGATGCTGGCTATCATAAATTGCCGGCAAGAATGACTGCTTTAGGAATTGATATGCGTCTAACAAATTTAAATGGAAACTCAGATACCGATCCTAGGAGCGAACTAAAGGAAGTTACGTTGCCCAGCGGGGGTGTTGCACAGCCTCAAAAAGGGAAATACATGATTCACCAGGATGTGTTGAACGCCGATGTTTATATTACGGTGCCGGTGATGAAAATCCATGATACAGGAATTACAGTTGCGCTTAAAAATCAAATTGGATTGGCGCCTAGTACTTTTTATGGTTTTTATAAAGCTACTGGTGTGGTTGCTGACAATAAGGTTAACAGGCTAATTCATACTGACCAAGCACCTCTTATGTGGACGGATAAAGAAATCGTCGATCTTAGCACCATTGCTAAAATCAAATTTGTTGTAGTTGATGCATTGATGTGTCTCGATGTTTCAAAAACAACTCTCTCCGATAAATCCAACCAGGTTAGAATGAATATGATTATTGCAGGTGAAGATCCCGTTGCAACAGATAATGTTTGTGCGCGTTTAATGGGATTAAACCCGGATGATGTTGAACATATAACACTTGCAGAACGTATGGGCCTTGGTACAAATGATATTTCCAAAATAAATATTGTGGGCGAAGATTTATCTGCAGTGAAAAAGAAATTTAGAAAGAAAACAACTGTTCCTCACCAGGTGTGGGGACAGGGAAATAGAGAGTGGCTGATAAGTTCTTCTTTTGATGCAACGAATATAGCTAACCCAATTGACTATGAATTTATTTCTGGTGAATCCAATTTCATTCCACAGGCGGGAATTAGTGGGTGGAGTAAAAGCACGTATTTTATTAATGATAGAATTGATCTGAAAACATATTTTAATTCCAGCCTAACACAGATGGCGTCTTATGCATTTTCATATTTCACATCATCCAAAGATCAGGATGCAGAATTATGGATTGGTTCCGATGAACCGATGAAAATTTATATTAATGGGAATTTGGCTTATAGTTTTACAGGAACAAGAACTTATGCTAATAACACCACTTTCTTAAGCGAAATAAAAAAGATTTCAATAAAGAAAGGAATCAACACGCTTCTTGTAAAATCAATTCAGAAATCAGGAACGTACGATTTTGCTCTCAATATCTGTGAAGTAGAATCAAATCTTAATTATCGTGGAAACCGTGTTGAGGGATTAAAATTTACAACGGATGTAAGTATTTCCGCTGTTAAAAATGAAAAACAGGATACACCAGCCGATTTTGATTTACTTCATAGTTATCCAAACCCTTTTAATGGTTCAATACAAATTCCATTTGTTGTACGCTCTGGAGAACAAGTATCTCTGGAAATTTACAATGTAATTGGAGAAAAAATTAAAACTCTTTATTATGGAAAAACTGGCACCAACAGTATGCGCACTGCTTATTGGGATGGCAAGGATAATTCCAATCATACAGTAACAAGCGGAACTTATCTTGTTGTATTAAAGGGAAACGAAGGGCGCTTTAAAGCAAATAAGATTCTTTTTCTCAAATAATTCAGTGTGAAAAATATTTTTGTGCGGAAGAAATAGGATGAATCCGTTTCAAATGTTTGAGGCGTTTATTGAAGCTGACTAAAATTAATTATTGCTATTAAAATAGCATACGGATGGCACTAAAATAATTTCTACAATAAACAATAAATCACGAAGAGAGGTGTACGTAAAATATGCAAATTCAAAAAAACTCAACTCCGTTTGACATTATTAATAAAAAATCATCACTCGGTTTTATTCTGGTGGCTGTGGTTGCTGCTTTATTTACATTTGGTTTTATGTTACCTGATAATGAAAAACCTGTTCAAAACTTAACTCCACCTGAAGGAGTCAATTCACCGATGGGTATCGCGAGGGGTTCGTATCCTGGTCGGGTTGCCTGGAAACAGGATTTTAACGCAACCAGCTGGGATGGGACAACAGGTCAATATTGGGATGATCGAAATACCGATCAAAATGAAGTACATAAAATGTTATCGGCTATACTCCAGGGATTCACAGAAACCAAGAGTGTTAAAGCAGCATGGGATAAACTTTTCAAATTCAATAACAAGCTGAAGGGGCTTGGCGAAAAAGGATATACGAAGGGTGAGAAAATTGTTGTTAAACTAAATCTAAATCCAACTGGTAAAACGGAAGATGCATGGACAGACAGAGGTTATCCAAGTCCTCAAATGGTCTATGCATTAGTTTCTCAGTTAATTGAAGTTTTTGGTGTCTCCGGAAAAGATATAATTTTGTCAGATCCATCTCGTTTTATCGGAGGACCAATTGTAGATAAAATCAGAGCAAATCCTTCGCCGGAATTTCAGGATGTGATTATTGAGGTTAACAATGCTTCCGGTTTAAAAGGGTATCGGACAGCTGAACCCGATTCCACCTCGCTGGTTTGGTTCAATATGCCTGATGGCAGCCGGTATAAAATGTGTTTTCCAAAATCTTTTTCGGAAGCTTCTTATATAATTAATTATTCGCTTGTAAGACCGCATCGTGTGTTTGGCATTACTTCCGTTGCTAAAAATCATTTTGGTTCAGTATGGTCATTCGAAAAAAAAATATTTAATCCCTCAATTCTGCATGCGTTTGCTTTGTGGGATTATCCCACCCCCAACAAAATGAAAGACCCGCATTCAGCACCGGTTCTTTTAGGACACAAAATCACGAATTCGAAAACTGTGCTTTATCTAGCTGATGGACTATACACAGCGTTTAACCAATCAAAACCTATTGTACGGATGTCATCCTTTAATAATGATTGGTTTTCCAGCCTGATTATTTCGCAGGATCCGGTTGCGCTTGAATCTGTTGTTTACGATTTCATATCAAATGAGCCTAATCTTATTAATGGAAATCCCAGTTTTAATGGTAACCAGGATAATCAGTTTCAAGAATGCGCGCTAGCCAATAATCCGCCGTCAGGAACAACATACGATCCCGAAAATGATGGTACCGGACTTGAAAGTCTGGGAGTGCATGAACATTGGAATAACAGCAGAGATAGAATGTATTCCGGAAATATGGGCAATGGAAAGGGTATCGAGCTTTTAAAAATTAAATAAGAAACTAAAACAGAATAAATATGGTAAATGTAATTTTGAAAAAGCTGATATTTGTTTTTTCTGTATTTCCGAATATATATATTTTTTGGAGGTGTACATGGACAGGCGGAATTTTGTAAAAACCGGAATGACTAGTTCTTTGGCTTTGGGATTAGGTGGTAATGTATTAGGGAATTCAGAGAAATTAAATGAACCCGAATTACCAGATAACCAGGAATGGGAAACTTTGTTTCTTGCTGACCTTGAACGCAGGTGGCCGTTTAAAATTAAGAAAACTAAAAAACGCCCCCATGTGTTTTTGATAACCGCGGATATGATATCACCTGATACCTATCTTATGTCAAGAAAAATTGCGGGTCATGTGAATCTTAAAAATATCAGGAGTATTGGGGAGGAAGGTACCAGGTTCGACAACGCCTTCTGCAGTAGTCCACTATGTGGCCCTGCTAGGGCAAGTTTATTTACTGGTAAGTACCCACCCTATTTAACAAATGGTGAACGTGCCCCCAATGGAATGAAACGCAATCTGGAGGAAGAAGATATAATTTTTCAGGAGTATGTAAGAAAATCGGGTTATAACACAAAGCATATTGGCAAATGCCATGTTGGAGCGGAGAAATTTTTTAAGGCATTTGGGGAAAATGATGCAGCATGGGATCGCTGGGCACCGCCTTTACTGGATGATGATCAGTACGTTGCATTTCTCGATAATAAAGGAGTGCAACCATTTAAATACAAAAAAGAATTAAGAGGTAAACAACAGGATCGAAAATCACATGGAAATTCATTCGGTGGTTGGATAGAGCAGAAAAATGGGGAACCATTTCCTATCGAAGCACATTACTCTTCATATTTGGCAGACAAAGCAATAAAAAAATTGAACGCTGCATTAAAGCAGGCACATGATTCACCTATCTATTTACAGCTCGATTTTTTTGATCCTCATCAGCCTTTTTCCATTCCTGCAGGATTGGAGAATCGTGAAAGGGAATTGAGAAACAATGTTAAATTGCCGGAGAGTTATAACCAAGTATCAATATCTGATTTCAAACCGATAAAGGATGAACCTGCTATTTATGATGTTTACAGACGATATTGGGGTGCGTATGATCCAAAGCTCGTTGAAGATTATATAGTGGCTCACTTTTTACAAATGGAAGTGGTTGATTATGCCGTAGGTAAATTATTGACTGAAATTAAACGTCTTGGGCTCTGGGAAAATTCACTCATTGTTTTCACTGGTGATCATGGCGAGATAAATGGTCGATTGGGATTGTTCGATAAAGGAGTATACTTTCAGCCAGATATTTTCAGGGTGCCGCTTTATATAAAATGTCCTGATTATGTGAATCAGAAAAATGGAGTTTACGAAATGCCGGTTTCATCGCTGGATATAAGTAAAACCATTCTGGGGTTCACGGGTATAGAGCCGTTTGATATACTTGATGGTGAGGATCTTGGTCCGGTTTTGACCGGTAAAGGAGAACGCAAAAAACAGGAATGCTTGTTCCAGACGGGGTGGCATGTTGGCGTAAATTATGGCGTTGGATTTCAGGTTTATGAAGACAAAGAACATCACTGGTTTTATGGATATAATATTAATGGGGGTGAACAGGAATTGTATAATATGGTAAACGAGGATGGGACAAACCTTATTAACAATAAAAAATATGAAGATGTAAAAATAAAGATTATAAGAAGAGTTGGAAAAATTCTTGCTTCTGATAATCGCTGGATAGGCTATTGGGCTACATTCAGATTACACAATGCAGAATATTTGCCCGTAAGTGGTGATGATATGCAAATGTTTAAACCAAAATAAATATTTCAACAAAGCTTTTTGTTGTGTAAGAAACATCCGAAATATAATTACATGAACGTAAAATATAATTTAATAAATATCAATTGGTGAAGGATGAAAAATGTTACGTAAGAAATTTGTAAT
>JAIFMH010000150.1 GCA_020048595.1 Bacteroidota bacterium
TATTGTGACACTCCAATTCCCGGCCTCAGCCTGTCCACAAGGGATATCCTTACAACTTAGGGTGGAGTTGAGTGAACGGCTTTCAGTGTCTCTGATAACTGCTAATAACTCGGGGACCGATTTTAAGTTCAGTGAAGCACTGCATTCCTATTTTTCCATCCGGGATATCAGGTCGGTGATCGTTTCGGGACTGGAAGACCAAAGCTATATAGACTCGCTTTCTCGCGGAAAATCTCCTCAACAGCAAAGTGGCCCGATCTCATTTTCAGCAGAAACGGATCGCATTTATATAAACACAGCGCATACCTGCATCATTGTTGACAAATTATTCAAACGAAGCATTTACATTGTGAAAGATAACAGTATTTCGACTGTGGTTTGGAATCCCTGGACAGAAAAATCCATTCGTATGCCTGATTTTGGTGCACGTGAATTCCTGAATATGCTTTGTGTTGAAACAGCAAATTGCGGACCTAATGCTCTATCATTGGCATCTGGAGAAACACACAATATGCGTCTTCAGATATTCTCCCAGACCGATATAACTTAAGGTTTTTTAATACACACATAAACAAAAAGTAATAATAATTTATTTAGAAAAAATTATGACAAGTGCTCGTAAAATTAATTCAGACACTGCCGCTCTCTCTACCTGGCATTTTTCTGGTAGGTTCTAATATAGGCACAAGCAGTGTAACTACCATGGCAGCAGCTTGCGCTTTGAAATAACACTTAAAAGGAAACACAATATGAGATTAAACAACGATTCAAAAGTTAGAGTACTTCTTCTGCTAATTCTAATACAGTTCTTTACGGTTTCAATTAATGCAAATTCGGTTAAGGGAAAAGCTATTGAATTCGGCAAGAAAACTCTGATAATTGTGATCTCTGATGAAGAGGAAGAACCGATAAGAATTGCTCTGTCTGCTTTAATCAAAGATTTCAGAGGGGTTATGAATTTCGACCCGGAGGTTTATAGCAAAATGGATAACAAAGATGATGTAACAGAGTTAGTTATTGTTAACCGTGCATCAGGATTACTTTCCGTCCCATCTGACAAAGTAATGAAACTTGATGGTTTTGAATCTCATCGCGTTTATGCCGATCCAGAAAACAACAGGATATATCTGGAGGGTTTCGACCTGAGAGGTACCATTTTTGCCATATACACTTTCTCGGAAAAAGTTCTGGGCGTTCCTCCATTACATTACTGGAGTTCATGGGTACCAATAAGACATAAGAAAATTAAAGTTGACGGCGATTTCAATTTATTTTTCAAATCGCCACAAGTAAGATATCGCAGCATTTTGCCCGGCGACCAGGATTTTTTCAACCCATGGAAAAAGCAATCTCCGGAAAACGAAAATGTTTGGCTCGAAACTACACTTCGGCTTAAATTGAATACCGTTGAAACCTATTCTACAATTTTACCAGGTTATAAATTGACCGATTATGCTTATTTAATTGACAAATATGGATTAGTCATTACTTCTCATCATACCAGTGGACTAAACACTTCCTTTGGAACCTGGGACGACTATTGGGAAAAAGTCAGAATGATGGAGGCTCCGAAGTTATTGCTGGCTAACGAATCTGCTATTAAAGATTTCTTCAGGTACAATGCAGAGACTGTCAAAAGGAGTGGAATTGAAAACCTCTGGACAATCGCATTCAGGGGAAAGGTAGATCAACCATTTTGGAGTGTTTTCGAAGATGCCCCTGAAAGTGATAAGGAAAGGGCAGAAGTAATTAACAAAATGCTCCGGATTCAACTTGATATGATTAAAGAAGTGACGGGGAATCCCAATCCTTATGCGCGTATCACTTTTTACGATGAAATTGCATCATTAATGGCTGCAGGGTATTTAAAGCCACCTGAAGGTGAAAACATAATTTGGACCTACGTTGCTGCCCGACGTGATCCATATCCGTATGACGATCTGGTCAGTTTTAATTCGGAAAAACCTGTTAAGCTGGGTTATTATATGAATTTTGGATTCGCTTCTACAGGTGCTCATGTAGCTCCAGCCGAAAGCCCCTGGAAGATGGAGTTCAATTACCGCTACATTAATAGCAAATCACCGCTCTTTTTTTCTGTGGTTAATGTTGGTAATGTAAGAGAATTTGTTTTGGAGTTATCGGCTAATGCAAAAATGCTGTGGGATTATGACCGATACAATACCGATGAATTTATGATTGGTTATTGTACACAATATTTTGGTGAAAAACATGCTTCGGAAGTAGCCCAACTGTATAAAGATTTTTACAATTCATATTGGCTGCCCAAAAAGACAGAGTTTGAAGGCATGGAACGCCAGTTCATATTTCAGGATTTAAGATATGCGAGAGCCTTTGATCATATTTATGATGTTTTTTATTCTTCAAAAGAGGAGCTAAATATGAATCCATTACATAAAATTGGATATGAAAGTGTTCCGGGACGCACTTTTCGTATCGATAATGAATTTAATAAAAGTCAGAACCAGGTAGATGCCATATTGTACGGAATGGAAAAAGCCATATCACAGTTCGAATCGGTGGCTGACCGCTGTTCAAAAATGATGCTTTTACTGGATTCGGATAAACAAACTTTTTTTAACGACAATCTTCGGATATACAGCTATTACATGGCCCATTTAAGTAAAACTTTATACCATTATGTTTATGCTTATAAAAATCAGGCAAAAAAAGATGTTTTGCTTGAAAATCTTGAGATGGCTCATGACGAGGCTGTTCAGGCAAAACGCTATATCTATGAAGGGCAACATGGTATCTTTTCCACCTGGTATTCCAATGCAGAGCCTTTAACCAGAACATTTCAGATCGATTCATTAATAAATAAGATCACTATTTTAAAAGAGCAGGCACTTAAGTAATGGTGATAATATAATGTCGTATTTCATCATTCACTCTCCCCAAGCCCGATATATCGGGCTTCCCCACTCGTAGAGAGGGAAGAGCTTCGCAGATGCGAAGGGGTGAGTTAAAGTATTGTTGGGTTTAGAAATACAACATTTAAAGATTCTTACTACTTATATTGAACTAGTTTTTAAAAATGATATTAAGAAATTTGAAATGAAATAAACTGGGCTATAAAATTTCTACCTTATGAAATCCAATCAAAACAATGGCATATTTAGTATAATCATTATTTTGAGCTTATTTTTTCAAAATTGCGGTCAGCCAAAAACCAATAAACAAAAAGTAGTGTATGTAAATTCATACCATAGAGGGCATCCCTCAAGTGATGAAATCATGGATGTTATAATCGGGGAATTTCCCACCGATAGTTTTGAGTTGGTTACCTATATCATGGATACCAAAAGAAATTCTTCACAGGATTATGCTGAAAAAAAATCTGCCCGGTTATATGACTCTATAATCCTGGTTGATCCTGATATCGTTATTGTTTCTGACGATAATGCAGTGAAATACCTGATTCAGCCCTACTTTCAAAACACAGATCTGCCAGTAGTATTTTGTGGGGTAAACTGGTCGGATAAGGAATATGACCTCAAGGCTGTTAAGGTGACGGGTATGCTTGAAATACTTCCCTTAGCCGAAACTTTAATTACGATGAAATCCTTTTATCCGGCAATGAAAAAGTTATTGGTGCTTACCGAAAACACCACCACATCGCGAAAGGAAGAGTTAATTCTTGATTCGCTGTATAATCGCGTAGGATTATCTGTCGAACATGAGCTGGTTAATGATTTTGACAGCTGGAAAACACAGTTTAAAGAAGGGAATAAGCTATACGATATTATCTACATTCCCACCAACGGAGCTATTAAAGGCTGGGACAGTGATGAAGCCGTGAATTTTGTTTATCAGCACATTTCTGTACCTGTTGTTACCTGTGAAGATTTTATGATGCCTTATGCTGTACTTGGAATTACAAAGCTTGCAAAGGAACAGGGAATTTGGGTTTCAAAAACCACAAAAAGAATCCTGAAGGGAGAAAGTCCTTTTGATATCCCTGTGACAAAGAATCAGGAATCTGCAACCTGGTTGAATGCCAGACTGGCAGAAAAGATAGATTTTCAACCTGATAAAGAGTTTCTGGATAAAGCTAAAATTGTAAATTAATAGCAAGGGATTTAAAAAGGTAAATTCCATTGCTCAAATAAAAAAAGATGATCGGTCTTGCTTTTGGAAAAATTTCTTCAATGTTGTTAATTCCATTAATGCTTTATTAATAAAAAAATTTACTCTTACTGCTATATTTCAGGTTAATTGTTAAATCTGCAAAGAAAAACTGATCGCAAATTCATTAATAAAATCAAGACTATGTCATCAAGAAGAAAATTTATTAAAAATCTGGCTGCCAGTTCAGCAGCTTTGGCAATTGGAGGAATGGCCACAGGAATGTCGGCAAAAAGTTATCGCAATATAGTTGGGGCAAACGATCGTATCAACCTTGCCATGATCGGAGTTAACAGTCGGGGTAAAAGCATGTCGGGAACTTTTGCCGGTCAAAAAAATGCCAATGTCACCTGCATTTGCGATGTTGACGAAAGAGCTATTCCAAAGGCCATCAAAGCCGCAATGGAGGTCAACCCGGCAATCACCCAGAAATCGGAAAAAGACTGCCGCAAAGTTCTGGAAGACAAAACGATTGATGCTATTTATATTGCTACTCCCGACCACTGGCATGCCCCGCTCACGATTATGGGTTGTCAGGCTGGCAAGCATGTTTATGTTGAAAAACCGGTGAGTCATAACCCACATGAAGGCGAACTCGCTATTGCTGCAGCACGTAAATACAACCGTGTTGTTCAAATGGGGGCCCAACGCCGCTCGGCTCCAATACTTACGCAAGGGATCGAACAATTGCGCAATGGAATTATTGGTCGGGTTTATATGGCAAAAACCTGGTACACCAACGCACGCAAATCTACTTTTCTCACACCCGGAACTGTTCCGACATGGCTCGATTATGATCTTTGGCAGGGACCGGCTCCACGTGTGCCATACAAAGACGGACTGATTCACTACAACTGGCACTGGTTCTGGCACTGGGGAACCGGCGAGGCATTAAACAACGGTACACACGAAGTAGATGTTGCCCTGTGGGGACTTGGAGTGGACTTTCCTACACGTGTTACTTCAGTCGGGGGGCGTTATCATTTTAAAGACGATTGGGAGACTCCCGACACACAAGTAGTTTCAATGGATTTTCCCGGTCGCATTTCCCTGGTATGGGAAAGCCGAAGCTCAAACGGACGAAAAATTGAAGGTGCCGACCGCGGAATTATTTTTTATGGCGAAAACGGAAGTTTGGATACCGGCGACGATAGCTACAAAGTATACGACCTTAACGGGAAGCTGGTCAGCGAAGTAAAATCGGAATCGGCTGAACCGAACAATTTACAGGGGCGAAATACTGCCAGTCCAAGCTTGACCATGGATAGTTTGCATGCTGCCGATTTTCTCGACGCAATAAGAAACAACCGCCGTCCGAACTGTGATGTGGAGACCGGTTATAAAAGTGTGCTCGCCATGCAGTTGGGTAATATTTCCTGGCGTGTTGGTCGCGACCTGAATATTGACCCGGAAAACGGACATATTATCAAAGATCCGGATGCACAAAAACTATGGAGCCGAACCTATGAAAAAGGATGGGAACCCAAATTGTAAAATCGCTTGGGATTCTGCAGCTAATAATAAAAATTTCAATGAGTTTGATAACATTTAAACCTTTAATTGGATGAAACAATTGCATAACCTTCTTTTTATCCCTGGCGTGATTTCTGTTTTAGGATATTCAGATATAGCCATTCACTCAGAGGATGGAGCTCTAGAAAGAAACAAGAAAACAGGTATTCAACCCAATGTGATCTTTTTTGCCATGGACGATCTTAATGACTGGGTGAATCCACTGGGTTACAGTCAGGCTAAAACACCCAACCTCGACCGACTCGCAAAATCAGGAGTTACATTCACAAACGCTCATGCCCCCGGCGTTTATAGTGCTCCATCCCGTACGGCAATATTTACTGGTTTGCATGCATCAAAGACTGGATGTTACAATTACCAGGTCTTTCATTATGAACATCCGGAACTTGTGCCTATGCAAATGGCATTTAAGCAAGGAAATTACAATACTTATGGAGCAGGTAAATTATTTCATCACTCGGCTGGATTTGTTGACCTCCGCGGCTGGGATGAATTTTTCGCGCGAAACCAGGAAGTTAAAGAATCAGGTTGGCCGACTGGTGGTGTCGGTCTACTTCCTGATCCTTACCCTGGCAGCTCTTATTATACTAAAAGCGGTCGTGAAATGATTGGTGGCGGTTTTATGGAATGGGGAGCCATTGACAATGATAAGGAAGGTGAAATGTACGATGTTATGTGTACGAAATGGGCATGTGAAGTCCTTCAACGCAAACATGAGAAACCCTTTTTCCTCGCGATTGGGGTGTATGCACCTCACTTCCCGAATTACTGCCCTCAAAAATATTGGGATATGTACGACAGGGAGGCTTTAGAGCTGCCGGCCTATAAAACGGATGACCTGGATGACATACCTACTGAAATTCGCAAGGAAATGACAAGCCGGATGGAGAAGTACCAACTGGAGCTCGAGCGGATAGGTGCTGTAAAAGAGGGAATCCATGCTTATCTTGCCTGTGTATCTTTCGCCGATGCTATGCTGGGACGCATCCTTGATGCACTTGAAGCAAGCCCTTATAAAGACAATACAGTTGTTGTTGCATGGAGCGATCAAGGCTATCACCACGGAGAGAAGGGGAATTGGGGGAAACATACTCTCTGGGAGCGCACCTCGAATGTGCCTTTTATCTGGGCAGGCAAAGGGATTGCCAGGAATGATAAGGTGGGAACAACGGTTAGCACAATAGATATGTACCCTACTTTTATTGAACTCTGTAATCTTCCTGTGAATAAACAATTGGATGGAGCTTCCCTTGTCTCGTCATTGAAGAATCCGTCAGCATCTAAAGATCGTAATGTTTTGCTTCCCAGTCATAGAGCGGGCAACTATGCTGTCATAAACATGAATTGGAGGTATATTTATTACACCAACGGCTCAGAAGAACTATACAATGTCAAAGAAGATCCCAACGAATGGTACAACCTGGCAGGAGATGAAAAATACAGTTCAATTATTCAAGAATTGAAAAAGTCGGCTCCTTCTGAATTCGCACCCGAGGGTACACGTGACTATAAACTTGTTGTTGAAGGGGAATCGTTTCATTGGGAAAAGAAAACTATAAAGTAGAAATTAAATGTGCTGGAAAATTTACGGAGAACTATTAAGAAGACTTTATAAATAAAAAGGATTGATTCTAACAAATATATCAAGAAACTAATTTAAATGTCCAATAAAATGAAAAATAATTTAGCCGTTTTATTACTGATGATGACTTATACACTTTCAGCCTGGTCTCAACAGCATGAGAAGTTAAAAACAACGGTTTACGATTGGGATAAATTATCGGTAAAAC
>JAIFMH010000308.1 GCA_020048595.1 Bacteroidota bacterium
ATCAACATAATACAATGAATATTAATGCTCTACGGACAATCCCGTATTCCACAATCATTTAGCTATTGGTGTTGATTCCCTCCGGGAAAACACAAGACATTCGATTTTTGTTTTTCAGCAATCCCTATTTAAACAGTATTTAACTGATCTGTACAAATCCCTCTTCGGATACGTGATACAGAATAACAAACAATTAAAAGGAAATCTCTTCGCCACTCTCTTGTTTATCTTCCTCCTCCACTTCTATCTTCATTATTTCATTATTCACCTTATCCAGATACGTTATTGAAATATATCCGTCCTGCACTTCCAAGGTTATAAAGCCTGAATCTGTAGTGTACCTGGTGCGGTCTCCTTTCTTTATTTGTCTTTTAAGCCCGGGTTCGTTAAACATAAATCTTTCGGGATTTCTGTATTGTTTGTACCTTGTTTTTCCCATTCCATAGTTTGATGCAAACAGCTTTTGTAATTTTTCGAAACTTACCTGAAGTGAATCCGGAATTTCACCCGGCAGATTTACCCTGACTTTATATGCTAGCTGACTCTTTTTTGTCGCATACACATAAATCTCGCAATTCTGTTCTAAAAATACTCCGTTAAGTTTAATCTGATTTTCTTCAGTTACCTGTGATATAGTAAATCCTGATTTAGTCAGCTCATTTGCAAATTGTGCAGGATTACCATGTATCGGAATATCATTAAATACCAGGTGTTCTTCGGGCGAGGATGAACAGCTGTTTACTATGAAAATTAAGAGTAAAAGGAAAATATTCAGTGATTTCATTTTATTTTTCTTTAAAAATACACAAATTGTTACTGCCAAGACACTGTAATGCTTTTAGAATGTAATATAGCAGGGACAAGTCAGGAAGTAAGATTTTTCGTGACTTTTTATTCCCTGCCTAAAAATACAATTTATATCTATTTGTAAGGACTGACATAATCTGAAAATTTGCCTCAAACCTGATGCAATTTTTAATTTTAATGGGTAATTCAGAATCAATCCCTTGCTGGTCTTTTGCAGGTGGTTCTATCTTTTTCGCCCGAAATCCCCAGATTGTTGAAGATATAAGATCTCCCTCTTCAAAGGAATAAATTTCCTGCCCAAAAATCAAATTAGTTCTCAACCATGATTTTTAACCAACTATTACCCGTTACCCTGAACGCCTGTTGGGTCTTCTATCACTTTGTTGAGATTGAAACTGCCCGGCTTCTGCCTCGGAGGGAATTCTTTGAAGCTTTGCAGCCACAATCCTGCACCAGCTGCTGCTGGTCCAACAACAAACAAATGTTCCATACACCACTGTGCTGATCAAAGTTAAAATCAGCATCTGAGCTAAAATCAGATTTGCTCCTTTTATAACACTTTTGTTTAAAATAGTTATTTACTGATTTCCTTATTTCCGATCCTTCCGTTTTACAAATTTCCACATCTCTTCACTCGAGAATTTTATACGAATAGTAGCATAGGGTCCCTGGTAAAGGTCTTCTTCCTTGTACCAGCCCATATCATTATCCATCTTCAGGTCCATAAATAAATACCGGTATCCAATGTCAGCCGAGTATGTCAGCCGGGCTGTTTTTAAAAATTCATAAGCCACACTGGCGTCAACAGTATAATATTTTACATCATAATCCACATCGTCCATTTTCCCTTTAAAAAATGCACCACCTCCCGAAATGTTAACCCGGAATTTGTCGAAGTTCAACCTGCCGCTTACCATTAAAAAGGGCATAGGGAACCATTCGTCACCACCAAGTTTCACTTCCGTATTATTAACATCATGAGTAGTATAGTTTGAACCCATATTTAATAGCATGAAGCCAATACCTACGCCTAAATCATGCTGCTTTTGTATCAAAGCAAAATTTGTGAATATAGCATACATGCTCATATCAACAGAACCACTAACTAAAGAACCTGAGTCAATTTGCATATCATCCCTTACCATATCTGCTGGTGTGGTAAAACCACCCGTATAACTTCCTTTCGAACCGGCAAATTCAAGGTTAAACTTTTTGTACCTTCCACCAAGAGCAACGGCAAAACTCGGCGAATACGTGTTCATACCAATGTCTTCGTAGTTAAGGTCAAAACTGTGTCCATCAGAATTCCGATAGCCGGAAAATCCACCGTTAAGGCCCATGTAATTTAACCGTACTCCACCCCCGAAATCCCATTTGGGACGCTCAATCTGGGCGATTAGTGAAGTCGAAATTGCTAGCAGCATAATAATTAATGTGTTTTTCATAGCAATGGTTTTAATTGGTTGATAGTCAATTATCTTTTCTAATTAATTTGATGATAGAAATACCTCTCTGTTCAATAAATTCCAGTATAAATAAATATTAAAAGAAGAAAGGCTATAATCCGATCTTCTGTGTTTTGTTGACGTACGAGATTTGATAGTTTACCAGTCAAATAAAGAAGGCTGTCAATGACTACATCAATAAATTAGGTATGCGCTGACTGGCAAATTCTTGGGTTTACAAACTCCTTTTAGTCCTTCAAATTAAAATAGAAAACACACATACCTTTTATTATTTGTCTCCATCGATTATGTGGGGGTGAATATTTACAATTATAGCCGATGCATTTGTGATACTAGTTTATATTTAATTTACGAGTACTAAAACATAATATTCTACATTCCTGAAATCAATGTAATACCCGATCTTCTCCAACCTATAAATTAAGTGTTTTCAATAGTTGTTCAGTTTTGGGTTAATGCCCATGGAGTGTTTCGGATTCTTTAATTTCCTGGTGGAACCACCCGCCCTAACGTATTGTATAAAGTTACATATAAATGAGATAATTTCAAAATATAGTTTAAAAAAATTTGTTTTGGTATTGATTATCAGATATTTGCCTCTTTGCTGGAATGTATATAATTTGTCCCTGCCGAACTCATATCATTCCCACCTTGAAAATTCAAAAATCAATATTTTTACTTTTTTCGAAGCTGAATATTTGATTATTTTCAAATAATACCATCTTGCTTCATCATTTCCGTTATTCCCGAATCGGTTAATTCCGGATCAGCATGCAATGTATAAACAGACATACATTCTGATATTTCTAAGCAGACCCTGGTTACAAAATGCTTAATTTAGCCTGAAATCATAAAAAGCATTAAAATGGAAACAAAGCAATTTGGAAATACGGATATGAAAATCACCCGGACAGGCTTCGGAGCCTGGGCTATTGGTGGTGGCAACTGGGAATATGCATGGGGTCCGCAGGACGACGGCGAAGCTATTGCTGCCATACGTCGTGCCATTGATAACGGGATGAACTGGATTGATACCGCGGCGGTTTATGGTCTTGGCCATTCGGAAGAATTAGTTGGTAAAGCACTAAAAGGCATGAGCAAAAAGCCATATGTTTTTACAAAATGCGGATTGGTATGGGACGACAAACGTAATGTAACCAAAAATCTAAAAGCAGCATCAATCCGCACGGAATGCGAGGCAAGTCTGCGCCGGTTAAATATGGATGCGATTGACCTTTACCAGGTGCATTGGCCTGAAGATGCGGATCTGGAGGAAGCCTGGGAAATGATGGAAACATTGCGGTTGGAAGGGAAAGTCCGTTATATAGGTGTTTCAAATTACAATATTGAACAGATGAGCAAAAGCATAAAAATTGCGCCGGTATCAACCTTACAGCCGCCTTACTCACTGATAAACCGGGATTATGAAAATGAAATTCTGCCCTTTTGCAACGAAAACGGAATAGGGGTGATTGTGTACTCACCCATGGGATCGGGATTGCTTACCGGGTCCATGACACGGGAGCGGATAGCAGCCATGCCATCCGACGACTGGCGAAAAAACAGCGGTCATTTCCGGGAGCCAGCACTTACCCGGAACCTGGCACTTGTTGAAAAACTGAGATCAATCGGTAAAAAATATGGTCATTCGGCCGGTGAAGTGGCCATTGCCTGGACTTTACGAAATCCTGCGGTAACAGCCGCTATTGTAGGCGGCAGAAGCGCGGCACAGGTCGACGGGATAAGCCATGCCTGCGATCTTAAGCTTACAGAGGAAGACTTAGCAGAAATAGAAAGTTAATATACTGAGAGGAAGCTTTGCTAACGGGTGAGGCTTCCGGCAGCAAAGGAACCATCAAAAAAACCACTTGCAACTGTTTTGCAGGTGGTTTTTTTATTATGCCGGATTAAAATCCGAATTTGAAAAGATCAGTGTGGTGTTTCCGGAATATTCCGGTAAGCGTTAAAAACACATTCAGAGTATTCAGCCATTAGAGTTTATCTTTAATGCTCCGGCTGATTAAGACAATTGATTATTCCTTTAACGTATTATTGGATGGGAATGATGCTTAGTGCCGAAGCTTTAAAATGAACCCAAACGGATTTTCCTTCAACTAAGCCCAGATCTTTTACAGACTCTTTGCTTACAATTACATGCACCGGAACCCCGATATTTATAATAACATCCATGCCCGATCTTGAACCGGACACTTCAATAATCTTACCCATAAAATTATTCCGGGCACTGCTTTCGTAATTTTCAACCGAAATGGTTAAATCTTCGCCGCGGATCATAAGGTAACCTTCTCCGGAACCGGATTTTTGAGTGGAAACGATGCGTAAACTTTTGCCTAGTTCGGCAATGCAACCCGTTTCAGTTTCAATTAGTTTTGCTTTAAAAAAGTTCCGTATTCCTACAAAGTGAGCAACAAATTCCGAACGGGGAGAACTGAAAACTTCCTCAGGTGTACCGGTCTGTATAATTTTACCTTCGTGAACAATAGCTATACGGTTAGCCAGCGAAATGGCTTCGTCAAAATCGTGCGTTACATGTACAATGGTCTGGCCTTCGCGGTTGAGTTGCCTGAGTAACGAGCGAATTTCGGCTTTAAGTTTGGTGTCAATGGCTGCCAGGGGTTCATCAAGCAGCAGTACTTCGGGTTTCTGAACCAAAGTGCGGGCTAATGCCACACGCTGAAGTTCGCCTCCCGATAAGGTGGAAGGCTGGCGGTGCAGAAGTTGCCCGATCTGTATGCGGTCGGCAATAGACTGTATGAGTTCTTGTTTCGCCGAATGGCTTAGCGACTGTCGTTTTAGCGCATATCCGATATTGCCGCCAACCGTAAGATGAGGGAAAATAGCGTGATCCTGAAAAACCAATCCAACTTCCCGTTCATACGGTTTACTTTTATTGATGGGTTTCTCATTTAAAATTATTTCACCACTGTCAGGATTGGTGAGGCCTGCAATCATTTCGAGTAACATGGATTTGCCTGCACCCGACATTCCCAGCAGGACAAAGTATTCGCCTTTATTCACTTTGAAACTGATGTTCTTCAAACTGAATCCCGGGTTGCTGAGTGATATATTTTTAAGTTCGAGCATACTTACCGTGATTTGTTTCTTTCGCGCGAAAGGGTGCGAAGCAGGATGAACAATGAAAGTGAGATAAGGATAAACAGCACCGAAACAGGACGGGCATATTTCAGGCCGAAAGCTCCAAACCGTTCATAGATAAGAACCGGGGTTATCATTGGATGATAGGCAACTATGATTACAGCGCCAAATTCGCTCATTCCCCGTGCAAACATCAGTATCAGGCCGGAAACAATATTACGCCAGGCTAATGGAAGAGATATAGTGAAGAATACCCTGGCCGGGGATGCGCCTAATACAAGTGCTGCTTTTTCGAGGCGTAAGGGAACAGCATGGAAACCATCACGGGCAGCATTTACAAGAAAAGGAATGCTTACAAAAGCCATTGCTACGGCAATTCCGGCAGGGTGCCCTACAAAGTCGAGTCCAACGGCTGATCCGGCTTTGCCCAGAACAGAATTCCGGGAAACAAACCCAAGTATGGCAATGCCAGCTGCGGAATGCGGGATTACAACAGGCAGATCTATGATGCCGGTAACCAGTCGTTTTAAAGGGAAATCCTTACGTGCCATCAGGTACGAAAAGGGGATTGCTGCAAAGGAAAATACAAATGTTGCCGCCATCGAAACCCAAAGCGTAAGCCAGATGCTTTCGCGCACTTCAGCTTCACGCCAGGTATCAACCAATTCGGACGACTGTGTGGCAAAGAACATTCCCAGTAAAGGAGCAAGTATAAAAAGCAAAAGCAAAGCCCCCAGGAATAAAAATACAAGCTGGAAAGAAGAATACCTTTGCATAATTTAAAGTGTAGAATGTAAAACCCGCTCCTGCGGGAAGTTTATTTTTTAGTAACGAATGGCTTGAGTATTGCCGGCAATTTATCGAAGTTTTGCACCGGCATAGGTATTACCGAAGGCTGTCCGTCGCGTTCCAGAATTTTCATTCCCTGGTTTTTCGAAAGCATAAAGGCTACAAATGCTTCGGCAGCAGCTTTGTTGGGCGCATCCTTAAGAATGGTTACCCCGTAAATCATTGGTTCGCCCGTCATCAACTGTTTTTCGCCGGGTTTACTTCCGTTTATCTCAACCTTTGCTGTAGCATACAAGCTTGCATATGCCGGATTTTTAAGGTTAACCTGGTCGGGAAGAACAATATATTTTAAGTTGTGTTGAATGGCAACCGAACGATAAATAAAGATATAATCAATGCTTTCTGATTCGAGCAGGGCAAGCAGATCCACCTCTTTCGGACGGTTAAATTCCTGGTCCTTGCCCATAATGTTTTTAGCAAGTCCGGGTTTTTTGTAAAACTTTTCGGCCAGATGAAGCATCATAACGGTACGGTAGCCACATGGATCGCTGTTTGGATCGGCCCTGCCATAATCTACATCAGACTTCATCAGGGTTTCGTACCAGTTTTGTGGATTGATTTTGTCCGCATACCGGCTTTTCCCGGTGTAAACGATGGCCATTTCATTCGACGCGAATTTAATATTCCAGTCCGCGTATTTGGGAATCAGCATTTTGTCAATCACCGAATAATCGGCAGATGCCATTATATCGCAGGGCCTGTGGAGGTCAGTTATTTTTCGTGCTGATGCTACCGAACCTGCTGACTCAGAAAGGATTTTAACCTTGGGATAAATCTTGCTGAATTCAGCGGAAATCTCTTTCATCGGGACAGATAAACTCCCTGCATGAAAAACAATCAGGTCACCTGATATATTTGTCATTTGTTTCTGTGCTTTCACATTAAAACAAATCAGCAATATAAAAGTTAAAATCAACCAGCCTGATCTCAGTCGCGTTTTCATCCTGATTTTCATTTCAGCGTTTTACAATGGCAAAGATATCCTTTCTCTCTGCTTAATTCCCAATATTTACAAATCGTATGGATTCAACCGATTTCATAGCTCTGTCGGAGAAAAAATCCACTGCCGGGTAAACCTGGAAATTGCCTCCGTCAGCGCCGTTTTCCGTTGGAACTACAAGGAATTCAGCCTGGTCGTTCCGGTTCATTACTTCACTGTATGAATACGTGCCGTGATACCCATCTTTACCGGCAATAATAAACATCCCGGTTTTAAGGT
>JAIFMH010000084.1 GCA_020048595.1 Bacteroidota bacterium
CCGGCTCAAAGATTTTTATTACCAATGGCGCCGCTGATATTTCGGCCGGTGTTACCGTGCAGGCAGTTACCGGAGAAACTAATGGGAAGAAAGAGTTTACTACCATTATTGTTGAAAAAGGCACTCCCGGGTTTACGAGCCGGGCCATGCATGGCAAAATGATGTGGCGTGCAAGCGATACTGCCGAGCTTTTTTTTGACGAATGTCGCGTTCCATACGAAAACGTACTTGGAAAAGTTGGCGATGGTTCACGCATCATGCTCAGTACACTTGATAATGGCCGGCTTTCTATCGCCGCTATGGGATTAGGTTGTGCACAGGGCGCTTTCGAAATGGCACTTAGCTATGCACAGGAACGCAAACAGTTCGGGCAACCCATTTCAAAATTCCAGGCAATAAGCTTCAAACTGGCCGATATGGCCACCAAAATTGAACTTGCCCGTACCCTGCTTTACAAAGCCTGCTGGCTCAAAGATAACCATATGCCTTTTGCCAAAGAAGCCGCCATGTCGAAACTATACTGTTCCGAAATTGCCAAAGAAGTTACCGACGAAGCTGTTCAGATACACGGCGGGTATGGCCTGATGAAAGATTATCCTGTTGAACGTTTTTACCGTGATCAACGGCTGCTACAAATCGGTGAAGGGACATCGGAGATACAGAGGCTGGTGATTTCGAGGTATATAGGGTGCTGAAGGGTTGACAGGATGGTGTAGTTTCAACAACTTTATATGCAAATTTCGATGCGAATTTAAGCACCTTCTCCGAGACGGAATTTTTCTGTAAAGTTTCAATATGATTGGAAGCAGTAAAAGCTACAGAAATGTAGCTTTATAAGATTTCCGGAACGAAACTTCGGGGTACCGATTTTATAAAGAATCCTATTCTTGATTTTTATGCTGCAAGCAATTCAAATAGTTAATCCGGAGTTTATTTTTTTACTTCAATAGTTTGATTTCTCCTGAACTCACCCGGTGTTAATCCTGAAATTTTTTTGAAGATTTTTGAGAAATACGCATTATCGCTGTATCCAACCTTATAGGATATTTCCGAGATAGTTAAATTACCTGATTGCATCAGTTCTTTTGCCTGGTTAATTCTTACGGTATTGATAAACTCTGAAGTATTCATTTTCATAAGCGACTTGATTTTGCTGTGCAGGTTGGATCGGCTTATGTTCAACTTGTTGGCCAAAAATTGCACATCAAGAGCATCGTTGGCTATATTCTCATGAATCATTGCAAATATTTTTTCGACAAAAGCCTGTTCGTTATTGGTAGCCGGAATCTCCAAACCTTCAAACCTGGCAAGCTCTTTCAAACGCTTTTTTAATACGCGCCTGGTATTCAGAATATTGCCTATTCTCACATCCAGTTCTTCCATCGAAAATGGTTTCGACATATAAATATCAGCTCCAAGTTGCAATCCTTCCAGTTTGGCCTCAGGCGTAGCTTTGGCTGTAAGCATTACAACCGGAATATGGCAAAGGTCAATATCGGTTTTTATTTTGCTGCATAGCTCAGTGCCACTCATTATTGGCATCATAATATCGGTAATCACCACATCCGGTATTTTTTCGACTATATAATCCCAGGCTTCCTTGCCGTTTTCGAAACATTTGACACGGTATTTGCTCCTGAAATTTTTATGAAGCAACATAAGCAAATCTTTATTGTCCTCAGCAATTACAATGCTGAATTCCCTGTTTGCAACCAGTAATTGATCCCCGGCTGCTTCATAAATATCAGACACATTACTCACATCCGGAATATCGAAAGCCGAAAGCTGCTTATCTAATACCGGAGTATCAGCGTGACCTTCTGCTAACGGCAATTTTACAATAAACATACAGCCTTTCCCGGGTTCACTTTCCACGGCAATTTCACCTTTCAGCAGTTTCACCAAACTGGCAGTAAGTGCTAATCCTATTCCGCTGCTTTCAACCAGGTTATTCGAAAAGTCTTCACTGTAAAACACTTCGAAAATCTTTTCTTTTTGTGTGGCATTCAACCCTTTTCCACTGTCCTTCACAGAGAATTCTATACTTTCGGATGTAACATTGATCCAAAATCCAATAGTACCGTCATGCGGTGTATATTTAACAGCATTGGTAAGCAGGTTGGTAAGAATTTTTTCCAGCTTATCAAAATCGAAATACACTTCGGTTTCAACATAGTTTATCTGTACACTCAGGTCTATGCCTTTTTTACTCAGTAATGGCCTGTAAACACTGATAATCTGATGCACAAAATCTATCACATTTCCCTTGCTTAAGTTCAGCACTGCATGATCAGTTTCAATTTTACGGAATTCCATAAGCTGATTTACAAGGGCCAAAAGACGCGTTGCACTCCGCTTTATTGATTGCTGGATTTCATTTACTTCAGCTGTTTGAGTTTCGTTTCTTTGAAAAAGCATTTCAACGGAAGCAATGATGATGCTGAGCGGTGTTTTAAATTCGTGCGAGATATAAGTGAAAAAATTCATCTTATGCTGGTGAAGCAGGTTTAGATTTTCCTTTTCAATTTTTTCAATAGCCAGAGCCACTTTTTCTTTATGCCTGTTTTGATAGTTGCGATAAAACAGGTAAACAAAACCAGCCAGTAAAATTAAATAGAGCAGATAGGCTACCCAGGTTGCCCAGAATGGAGGTGTGATAACAATTATCAAAATTCGCTCGGGACCGAACGAATTAGCAATTTTATTGGTTGCACGGATATGGAAAATGTACCTTCCCGGTGAAATATTTGTATAATTTGTTTGCATTTTCTCGGATAAAGGTGACCAACCCTGGTCGAAATCTTCGAGATAATACTGGTAGGCAATATCGCCTTCGAAATAGTTCACACTCGAAAACTCAAGTGTGAAGGAGTTTTGGTTGTATTTCAATACAATTTTATCGCTGAAATCTATCTGTTTTTCAAGCAGATTCCCTTTTTCGGGAAGCACTACTTCGTTGAAAATTTTCAGGTTTGTGAAATATACAGCAGGGGTTTCGCGCGGCGTAATTATATCATTAGGCTGAAACCATGTGAGGCCTGTTACACTGCCAAAATACATTACTCCGTCATCGTCCCTGAACGACGATTTATAATTGTATTGATTCCCGGCTATTCCATGTTTGTAATTAAAATGGATGGAGGTGGAATCAGCAAAATTCAAACGGCTGATTCCTTTGTTGGAACTCACCCACAACATTCCGTTCTTATCTTCCTCTATGCCATATATCACATTGTTTAGGAGCATTTTATGACTATTACAGACCTTGAATCCCTGAGTTTTAGTATCGTATCTGCATAATCCGGTGCCACGTGTGCCAATCCAGATTTGCCGGTGCGAATCCACACAATGACTGATAATTGAATTTCCGGGTAAACCCGAACCATCACCGGCCTGGTAATGAGTCATGAGTCCGCGATGGGCTTTATCGTGTATAAAAATCCCTTTGTTGTAGGTGCAAATCCAGACTTTCCCATCGGGAGCAGTAAAAATATCATATACATGGCAATCGTTGAGTTCATTTTCCCTGAACCGGGTGAATTTCTCCGTTTTTTTATCGAACAAATCAACTCCTGAAATAGTACCGACTAAAATAGAATCGGGTGAAAGGGAATAAAGTGCAAACACGAAGTTGTTGCTCAGCGAAAACGGATTACCATTTACACTCATAAACCGTCTGGCTTGTCCTGTTTGAATGTTGATTTCAGAAATCCCACCCATAAAGTGACCTGCCCAGCAAACAGTTTTATCCATCAGCAAGGCATGAACATTGTTGGTTGAGATGGTTTTTGGATTTTTGTCGTTAGCCAGCAAATGCCTGAACGTAAAATTCTTTTTGTCGAAAATAGCAATCCCTGCATCTTCGGTGGCAATCCAGATATTTCCATCGGGAGCTTTAGCCATTGTTCCTAAAGCTTTGCCGTGCAAATTCCCGGGCTTATCGTCGGGGTAAATGGCGTTAAAACCAATATGGCGCGTTTTGGCAATGTTTACTCCGCCAAAATAAGTTCCGACGAAAAATACATTTTGCCTGTTCCGGAATATTTTGTAAACGGCATTATCGTTTATAGTCTTTCGGTTGTCGTCGAACGACTGCGTGTAATGTTCAAAATACCCGGTCTGAATGTTAAGTACATACAGCCCTTTTTCCGTTCCAATCCAGTATTCGTTTGGATTTACACCTTCTTCGATGGTGCGGATATAGTACATTTCAACTCCATTCGATGATAAAAACGGGCTAAAACTACGGCTTTGAAAATTAAACGTAAAAAGCCCCTTTTCGAAAGTCCCGATCCAGAACACACCTTTTTTGTCACTTTTAATATTCGAAATTGCAGAGTTGAACAAACCAGGACTCACGTGGTATTCGGCAACTATTTTGTTATTTTTATCGAAGCGAAAAAGTGTAAACCTCGAAAAAGCCCAGTAGAAACCTTCCTTGTCAAAGGCCATTCCAAAAATACGCTCTTTCAGAAAACTGAGGTGATTGAACTTATTTTGCCTGTAATCGTAAATAAATGCACCATTGTTTTCGGTTGAAATAAGCAATTCGGAACCGGCGCCCTGCTGAAGTCCGATAATTTCACCCAGGATTTTGCCATTATCAGGGATTTGCTGAAAATCGTCGGTAGCAGGCTGATACAAAGCCAATCCATTGGAAGTTCCTATGAAAAGATTATTATCCGATGTGTAAATCAGACTTGAGATTGAATTTGAAGGTAATGAACGGCTATTATCCTCAGAAAAATATTGTTTAATGTTTTGTCCGTCGAAACGATTCAGCCCTCCGTCGGTAGCAAACCACATAAATCCTTTATTATCCTGGCAAATATCGAAAACTGTATTATGTGTTAATCCTTTGTCATTTGTTATACCTTCGAAAATATATTTCAGTTCTTCAGATTTTGCATGGTAAACACCCGCGAACGAAAGAAAACAAAAAATCAATAATCTTTTAATTCTGTAAAGCATAGTTCCGGAATTGAAATAATGATTTATCCTTCGTAAATGGTTCCGGCTGCTGTATGCTGAAAAACACATCACTATTTTTTTGTAAATTTAATTGATTTAGCAAGAATTGATTACAACATCTTCAGAATACATTTGAATAATCCTGTATTAATGTTCAAAATAATTGTACTTATGTTCAAAACCGCGTTTTTAAGAGAGCGATTTAAAAAAAAGAACATAAATACAATAGAAAACAAATTTCGTCTCTAGGAATGGGATAGCCGGCATATTAACTTTGAACTGAAATCCAAATCATTATCTGCTTCCTGCTACTTTCATTTTCTCTCTTCCTCTTTAATGAAGCATTCACTTAGCATCAAATACATCAATAACTTATATAATGTTCAGGAACATGAAAATTTTCTACAACACACACACTCCCATTTACCGGCATTTACCAGTCATTGTGTTTTTTTTCCTCTTATTAATACAATGTAATGTTGTTTCAGCACAAAAGCCTGCTTCCGATCATGTTGAAGGAGTTGTTTACGACCAGGCAGGGGCAACAATAATAGGGGTAAGCGTGCTTATCGAAGGTACAACCCGTGGCACTATAACTGATGTTGAGGGTAAATTTAATCTTGAAATCGGTTCAGCGAAAGCGAAACTTACATTTTCCTTTATAGGTTTTATTTCGCAAACCCTTGAGGTTACACCGGGATCAACATTAAAAATTACACTTGTTGAGGAATCGAAACAACTGGAAGGATTTGTGGTGGTTGGTTACGGTACGCAGCGTAAAAAAGACCTCACAGGAGCAGTTGCCGTAGTTGATGTAAAAGAGATGAAAAAACTGCAGCCTCCTACCATCGGACAGGCATTGCAGGGGCAGGTTTCAGGAGTTTCGGTCAGCACATCAGGCGAACCTGGTTCAACTGCCGACATCCGTATCCGGGGAGTAGGCAGTTTCTCAAACGTAGGACCGCTCTATGTGGTTGATGGAATGATTCTCACAGGCGGGCATCCCGAATTCAATGTAAATGATGTGGAATCGATGCAGGTACTTAAAGATGCATCAGCAACAGCATTATTCGGAGCACGCGGTGCAAACGGTGTAATTATTATAACCACCAAAAAAGGCAAGGAAGGGAAAACACATATTGAACTGTCGGCTAATTACGGGGTGCAGCAAATTGCTAACCGCATCGATATGATGAACAGCCTTGATTTTTTGCGTGTGAACCGCCAGGCTTACGAAAATGCCGGGAAAAGCTGGCCGGGCGAACCTGATCAGGGCCAGGTGCTGGTTAATACGGATTGGCAGAATGAATTTTTCAAAATCGGGAATACCCAGGACTATAACCTTACCATTTCGGGTGGAAACAAGGATGGGAATTACCTGGTGTCAGGAAATGTATTTACGCAGAATGGCGTTGTTGAAGGTCCCTGGCACGATCGGTATGCCCTCCGTGTAAACACAGGCATGAAGAAAGGTATTTTTTCGTTTGGCGAAAATGTGCTTTTAACCCGCTCACAAACCAAACCGATGATTGGATTACCATTTATCGACCTTTGCCGCATGCCTCCTATTATTCCGGTAAGGTATGATGATGGCACATATGGCATCGGAAGCACAATGTATCAGACCTATGGCACAAATCCTATAGGCTTGCAGGAAACACGCGATTTTATTCAAAATGGAAATAATATCCTGGGTAATGTTTTTGCCGAGGTGGAAATATTGAAAGATCTGAAATTCAAATCGAATCTCGGTGTCGAATATAATTCGTGGAACGACAGGGAAAAAACAACTTTCGACCAGATCCGCTACCTCGAAGTGTCGAATTATACCAACCAGGTTACCGAACGAAGAGGAGATTTCACTACCCTGATTTTTGAAAACACACTAACCTATAAAAAGGCAATCGGCAAACACTCATTTGATGCACTTGCCGGTTACACCGCACAGCAAACCAACTGGAAACAGATGACCTCGACTGTTCACGATCTTGTTCCCGGTTTTTGGGTATTGAGTGCAGGTAGTAAGGACATGGTAATGAGTGGAACCGATTCTGAAAATTCCATGTTGTCGATGCTTGGTCGTGTAAATTATGCTTATGATGATAAGTATCTTGTACAGGGCAATATCCGCCGCGATGGTTCCTCCAGGTTCGGTGAGAATTACCGTTATGGCATTTTCCCTTCAGCTTCGTTAGGATGGCGCATCAGCCAGGAAAATTTCTTCGGAAATGCAAAAAAATATATCAACGACCTGAAACTGCGTGCCAGTTACGGAACCATCGGCGACCAGCAGGCTATAGGTGATTATGATTATGCTACCTATATAACTGTAGGTGAAGGTGGCATTTTTGGCCCCGACCAGATACTTAATGTGGGCTCGATCCAAAAAGGCCGTTCAAATCCGAACCTGCGTTGGGAATCGAAAACCACACTTAACCTTGGTTTTGATTTTGCTGCTCTGGGAAGCAAACTTTACGGTTCGGTTG
>JAIFMH010000298.1 GCA_020048595.1 Bacteroidota bacterium
AGGTGTGTTCAATTGAATTCCGGAACGGGAGACACTATTCAAACTTTAAATATTGAATCTCTTTCTACAAAACCACATTTCAGAGGTAATTTAATGTTTTGTACTGCTGTTTCTCCGGAAATCGGCGGTGCAGTATTCGCTTATGATTTAAGCAGAAACAGCATTGCATGGCAAAAATTTATTGCCCACGGAATTACGGAACAGCCGTATTATCTGGAAAATAAAATCATAGTGAATGCAGAAGGCGATAACTGGATTAAAATGGATTACGACGGAACATTAACAGATACTATCTGTGAAAACAAATTGTCCGTTGGTGGCTTTTACGCTTGTGTTAAACACTTCCAGTATTTAACACACAACCAAAAAGGAATCACAGCATCTTTCCTTTTGAAACATTTTAACGGTTCCGATATAAAAATTCGGTACGCCAAAGACTTTACGTTTATTTTAGGCGAAAATAAAATTCTTATCCTCGGAAATAGCGGTAAAATAAAGAAGAAAATCGCCATAGACAAAATTATCACTCTGCCGGAAACAGGAGTAAATGAGTATAGGGAAATCCTGAAAGCAGATGATACTATCCTTTGGTTTTACTATGAAAACATTGTGGTTGTGTACGACTACAAGAGAAACAAAACAGTTAAAACATATGATTTGGGTAGTTGGGATGCACATCAGGTTGTATTGGACGGCAATAATTTATGGCTTATTACCAAAGAAAACGGGGAGTTGGTTGGAGTGGAATTGGAATCCCGACTATAAGTAAGCATAATTGTATACTAAAAAGAAATCCTGTGAGTAAAAGATTAAAACAAAAGGAAGTATTACTGATAATATAAAAATACACATATCCCTTTACTGCACAATTAGAAAAACTAAACTAAAATAATCTAACAATGAATCAATCCGGCCGATTCCAGGATGAAAATCTGATCCTTTCAAACTTCTTTGATGAGGTGTTGGTTGTGTGTCCGGCTTGTACAAAAAAAGCAATTGCTAAAACAAATTCTGAGGCAAAATCCTTCAGCTACAATAAAAATGCCGGCAAATCAGTTTTTTAATGCTGAATTATGGTTAACGGCTTCTTTTAAAAGCGAATTATTCTGGGCATTTAATGATAAGCATCTGGAATATTTAGAGCGATATATCAGTGCCGGCCTGAGGGAACACAAAGAGCGAACCCATTTTACGCTTTTAGAAAAACTGCCTAAATTTTACCATGAAGCTAAAAACAGGGATAGTCTTTTGAAAATCATTTCAAAATTGAAAAACAAGTGAAAAGTTTGTAATCCGCTGAATGATTCAATCATTAAACGGTAACGAAATTAATTGAAAACGAGCTCTGCACCAGGAAACAATTTCTCATTATTATTGCGTTATCCGGACAAACCTTGTTTGCAGTCGGGAAAAACATTCTGATCCATTCACCTCCTGAAACATAAACTGAGCAATGAACAAAACAGTCTCCTTTTCCCTTATTACATCATCATAATTCAACATCATGTACAGTTTATCACAGAAACTCGCCGATATTATTCATCACGATCACCAGTTGCTGCCTATATTAAACAGGTTTGGAATTCGCCTGGGTTTTGGTGATCAGAGTGCGAATGATGTTTGTAAATCACTCGATATCAATGCTGAGTTTTTTATTGAGATATTGAATACGTATCACGATCCGGACTATTTCCCCCGCGAGCGGTTCCTCGACTTTCCTTTACCGCTGATTGTGGAATACCTGAAGAAAACGCATCTGTATTACTATACTTTTTATATTCCTGAAATAGAGAACCAACTTAATACTCTGATTGCCTCAGCTCCGGGAGCAAACAATCTGTCGCTGCTCACCCGTTTTTACCTGAAATTTAAACAGGAACTGCATGAACATCTCGAATACGAAGACAAATTCACTTTCCCTTATGTGTTGAATCTTCATACCCTTTATTTACAGGGAAGTGCCATTACAAATCCTGAATTGCTGCCGGTTAGGAGCATCATTGAGTTTGAGGAGGAACACAGTGATGTGGACAGTAAGCTACTTGATTTTAAAAATATAATTATCAAATACCTGCAAGCAGATTACGACGACAACAAATGCAATACGCTTATCACCACCCTGTTCAACTTCGAAGACGATTTGCGCGATCATTCACGCATCGAAGACAAAATAATGGTTCCTAAGGTTTTACAAATCGAAAAACTATTATTTCCGTCATGAATACACGTATCCTGATCATTCACCAAAGTGCTATTGTAGCCGAAGGATTGCAGCGTTTGCTTCAAAATTCTTCCCTGCAGCTGCATGATCATTTACGGATGTTCAACGATCCGGCAGATATTACTATTCACAGCGGCTCGAATTATATTTTTATAACTACGTCAGCTTTATTTCAAAGCCTGTACAAAATGCAGCTTATCAATTTTTCGGAAAGCGGTTACAGGTTTATTCAATGTATTACGGATCCGGCCACCAGCCGCGACAATTTATGCTTAGAGGCGATTTACCTTGACGACTCCCAAAACCAGGTTATCGAAAAAGTGAGAAATACAATAAACTCATTTCATCCTGACAAAAACGCTGTTATAAGCTCATTAACGGACAGGGAAACCGAAGTTCTGAAACTGGTTTCCCTTGGCAATGCAAGCAAGGAAATTGCCGATAAGCTCAACATAAGCACACACACCGTAATAACACACAGGAAAAATATCACCGAAAAGCTTGGGATTAAATCTATTTCAGGATTAACTGTTTATGCTATACTGAATAAAATTATTGATACCGATGAGTTGAGTATTGATGATTTGATTTGAGTTTTTGGGGAATTCGTTGTTTGTTGATAGTTTTTCGTTATTCGTTAATCGTTATTCGTTAATCGCTATTTGCTGGCTGTTCCATTAACCATTTTCCATTTTCTATTAATTCTACTTTACTAAAATGAAGAATCAACATATTTTTACCTTGATCCCTAAAGGGAACATGTTGATTCTTCATTTTTACGCCCTTAAAAGTATCAGTAAAACTTAAATTGCATTCTGAATTCTATTCTGGAAAAGCAGAATTAACCATTTTCTATTTTTACACTGAGCTTGCCAAAGTGAACCATTTACCATTTACCATTTTCTATTTTCTATTTACCATTTTCTATTAACCATTTCCCATTAACGAATCACTATTTTCTTTCCCCATCCCTAATACTAGCGATACCGCTTCACTAAAGAATCCCAACATCTATGTATTTCACAGCGTTTTCTGGCGGTCTACTTTTGCAGAGTAAACTTTAACAAAACTACTATGTCAAAAATAACTTTACTTATTATTGCTTTGTTTGCTTCTGCGGTTCTATTTGCACAAAATGAAAATGGCAATATAAATACTGCCGCTAAAATGCTGGAATCGGATAAAAAACTCAACATTGGCGGATATGGCCAATTAGATTACAATCAGCCCCTGGAAAAGGATGTTTACAAAAACGGAGTTCTTGATGTACACCGTATGGTTCTGCTATTCGGTTATAAATTTAACGAACGCACCAATTTTATTACCGAAATTGAATTTGAACATGTAAATGAAGCGTATGTTGAACAAGCTTTCCTGAATTATAAAATCAACAAATGGCTCAATTTCCGTGGAGGACTTATGCTGATCCCAATGGGAATTACAAACGAGTACCACGAGCCAACTACTTTTAACGGCGTAAACCGGCCCATGGTCGACACCAAAATTATTCCAACCACCTGGCGCGAGCTGGGAGCCGGATTTACCGGATCATTCAACGAAATATCATTAAAATACCAGGCTTACGTTGTGAATGGATTTAACGGATATAACGGAACTGCCCAAATAAATGGAAACGATGCATTCCGTAAAGCCCGTCAGAAAGGTATAAAATCATACATCAGCTCACCAAATTTCACCACCAAAGTAGATTATTATGGAATCAGAAGCCTGAATATTGGAGGATCTCTGTATGTTGGAAATACACAATCGACCATTTACAATTCCATTTCCCGTTCCGATGCAGCTCTGGTTGCCAAAGCCGATAGTTCTATTCTTAAAATGACTATGACAGCACTTGATGCAAAATACAGCCATCATGGCTTGCAACTGAAAGGGCAGCTTGTATACGCAGCACTTAACTACACCGAAGCGTACAATACTTTCGCAAAAAATGCCAATACCAACAAAGGCATTGGAAGTGCTATGATGGGATATTATTTTGAAGTTGGGTATAATGTTTTCCAGCAAACCAAAATTGAAGAAAGTGAACTGATTCCTTTTATCAGGTACGAAAAATACAACACGCAGCACAAAACTGATGGAGTAACCCTGAAAAATGATCTGTATGATAACACGCTTATAGTTACCGGATTAGGATGGAAGATTACACCGGGAGCTATTGTGAAAGCAGATATAGAGTTTGCAAAAAATGCCGCTTCTGATAAGTTTGCCAAAACGTTAAACTTTGGAATAGGTGTTTGGTTTTAGTTCATCCGCAATCTGAAATCCGGTTCGCCAGCCGGAATACTTTTCAAAGCATTACTATGAAATTCATTAAAAACATCCTGTATTTATCGGTTGTACTGGTTTTTTCAACGGCAGCCATGCCGATAAAAACCAGCATGCCACCTGAACTAACAGCCACGGTCGAAAAAAAGTGGCCGGGAAGTACTATTGTTTTGGTTTCGCAACAGCCTGATACGGATAAAAGCACCACTTTATATAAAGTAGTGCAGGATAAAACATTAATTGGCTGGGCTTATACACGCAGGGTGCTAAGCTGCCGCAGCGGTGGTTGCGAAGGGGAAAATGCTATGGCTCAGGAAAGTGTTTCGCACGAATACTTTGATTATTTCGCACTGATGAGCACCCAATACAGCATTCTGGAAATAAAAGTGTATAACTATGCCGCAACACATGGACAGGAAATCTGCAGCAAAGCCTGGCTAAAACAGTTTAAAGGCTACGATGGCAGTAAACAGTTGCGGTATGGAAAGGATATTGATGCAATAAGCGGGGCAACTATTTCGGGCAGAGCCATTACCGAAGATATAGGAAATGCAGTTGGTATGCTCCGAAACTAATAACGCGGTAAAATAACATCTGATTTTTTTTTGCTTTCGGAATGATTTACATAAGATTAATACAAAGGATTCCATTTTCAGGAGTCCTTTTTTGTTGTTTTACATTTCAATTATTCGAGTGGTAAAAACCAACATTACATAGTATCTTTGTACTGCAATGGACATATTCTATCATTTCATAACATAAAATCAAATCCTATGAAAGCAAAAATTTCAGTATTAGCAGTTATTCTGGCCCTTATTGTAACCTCAGGTTTTGCGCAGGAGAAGAGTAAAAAGCAAATAAAAGAAGAGAAAAAAATTGAAAAGCAAAAACAGGTTGAGGAACTGATCAATGCGAAAGAGTTTGTTTTTGTTGCCCGCCAGGCAATGCCTACAGGGTACAAAACGGTTAATCTTACAACCAATCCCAACTATGTAAAATATCATCCTGAACTGATTGAAAGCTACATGCCTTATTTTGGCAGGGCATTCAGCGGCGTTGGCTACGGAGGTGAATCAGGACTTCATTTTGAAGGTAAAGCCGAAGAATACACCTTTACAAAAGGGAAGAAGAATTACCAGGTTGATGCTACGGTTAAAGACGAGAAAGATACATACAGGCTTTCGCTCACGGTAGGTTTTGAGGGTAGCGCAACACTTATGATTACCAGCAATAACAGGAGTGCGATTTCGTATTCAGGTGAAATTTCGGCACCCGAAATAAAGGAAGAGAAAAAGTAACAAGGATCGCAATCTCAAGCCACTTCATTTCAATCTTTAACATACACGCTTACATACAGCCTCTGTTTTGGGGCTGTTTTTTTTGTGTAGACCCAGTTCAATCCGGTTCAATAATGGTTCAATATTCCTGTTTTTTTTAAAGAAAATGGCCAGGTATACTTAAATAGAAAGTTTGGAATGTATATTTCGTAAAACCTGAGTAAATGAACAGAAGTTTTGAGTAAATTCGTCGATCAATAAACTATCCTTCCACGTATGGCAAACAAAACACTACTGTATAAAAATATTTTCTTTATAGTCTTCATAAGCATAATCCTTCCCAACACACTGTTTGCTCAACGTCCAAAGGTCGGCCTTGTTTTGAGTGGCGGTGGCGCAAAAGGAATATCGCATATTGGTATATTACAAGCCATTGACAGCGCAGGCCTCAGGATTGACTATCTCACCGGCACCAGCATGGGAAGTATTATAGGCGGGCTTTATGCTATTGGATATTCCGGCAAAGAGATTGAAACTATTTCCGATAACCTGGATTGGGATGCCATTTTAAGCAATAAGCCTAATTTTACAGATATCAGTATTGATGAAAAGGATGAATACGGAAAATATTCCGTTGAGCTTGGCATTAAAGATTTCAAACCCCAGCTAGGTACAGGATTGATTGAATCGGAGGAACTCTGGCTTACGCTTAACGAGTTATTTCTGCCGGTTTATAATATCAAGGATTTTTCGAAGTTTAATATCCCATTCAAATGCATTGCCACTGATTTGTCGGATGGAAAAGCAGTTGTACTTTCCGAAGGTGAAATTGTAACCGCTGTGCGATCGAGTATGGCGATTCCAAGTGTGTTTACTGCGATTGACTATGATTCGACCAAACTGGTTGACGGAGGAATAATCCGCAATTTCCCGGTAACGGACATAAAAGAAATGGGTGCTGACATTGTAATTGGTGTAAACCTTTTTACCGGTTTGCCCGATATATCCAAACTTAACAATATGCTGGATGTATTTTACCAGATCACTCAATATCGCGATGCCGAAGATCTTGTAAAACAAAAGAAATTGTGCAACCTTATTATCGAACCTCCTGTTGGAAAATATAGTGCCGGCAGCTTTGATGCAACAGCAGAAATTATGCTGATCGGAAAAGAAATCGGTAAACTGTACTACCCCTATTTCAAAAACCTGGCCGACTCATTAAATAATCTTTATCCGGTTAATTACAGTCCGAATGGTCGCTTACCTATTACCGAGCACATTGTTATTGATAAAGTTAATTTTGAAGGCATCCGTAACACGAGCATGAGTTTATTAATGGATAAGATCCAGATTAAACCAGGAAATACATATTCAGCAAAACAAATCAATAAGGGATTCAGAAAGGCCTATTCGAGCCGCTATTACGATAATGTATATTATGAGCTGAAACCAACTACAGAAGGACATGCTGAGTTGTTATGCAAGGTTAAGGAATCGCTTTTAACTCAGGTAAAACTAGGATTATCATACCACTCCTACAGCGGGGCTGCTATTCTTGCCAATGTTACGGTAAGGAATCTGCTGCTCGATAAGTCGCGTACAATGTTTAAAATAGCTGCCGGCGAATACTTGCGGTTTTTGGTTGAGCACAAGCAGGCGTTCGGGCCAAAAGCAAACAATTATTTTAACCTTAGTTTCGAAAAGGAGAATCTGCCATTGAATATGTACGACGAAGCAGTGAAGACGTCACAATACAATGTTAGCTATTCCAGGTTTGACCTGAATTACACGCGGGTTTTCGGAACCAACTGGAGCCTGGCAGCAGGCATAAAATCGCAGAAAAACACTTTTTCGCCCGAAGTAGCTGACGATTTTAAGGTAAAGGGTGACATGAGCAACCTGCATACCTATTTGCGGGCAGAATCTAAAACGATCAACCGGAGACTTTACCCAACAAGCGGGTATGAATTTTCAGCTGAAGCAGGAATATTATCTAACAGGAAAGCTAAAATAAATATCTATGACAGTGAGGGTATTTCAATTGATACTTCCGAATTAATTAACGGCAAACCTGAATATTATCGTTTTATGATAAATTATTCAAAGTACAATACGTTAAACGCAAAACTGGTATTTTTATATAATTTACAGGCTTATGTAACACTGAATTCGCAAGGATTTATTTTTGATAATTTTTATATGGGAGGTATTCAGCAGCTTTACGACCGGCAGTCGGTATTCGTAGGACTTAACGAAGGACAGATCACAACAACGTCGCTAACTTCAATACTTGCCGGGCTGCAATATAATTTAATCGGGAGCCTCTTCCTTACAGGCAAGGTTAATACAGCAATGTATAATTTTAGTACCCTCCAAAAAGCTTACGATCCGGATCAGGTAAAATGGATAAACGGATTTTCACTGGGATTAGGGTACAACCTGGGCGTTTTGCCAATGGAATTTACAGCAATGTATTCTCCTGAAATAGGTGCTATTTACTCACATGTTAAGATTGGATTTGTATTTTAGAAAATCAGGGAGTGGGGAGTGAAAGGGGAAGAGTGAAAAGTGAA
>JAIFMH010000013.1 GCA_020048595.1 Bacteroidota bacterium
TTTACTGTCCATGCAATCCAATCGGAACCTACAGCATTGTATGGTAAGAAATTACTGAATTTTGTTCCGTTATACTGAAATGATACGGTTTCTTTAAAAATTAACCAGTCGGTAATGTTATATTTTAATCGGAAGGTATTTTCCAGCGAATTCTCATTCCGGTCGTTTTTACCTAATTTGGCAACTGCAACAGGATTAAAAAAGCTATATCCGTTTCCCTGGTAGTTATTTATTGGATTGAAATATTCACCGGTCAATTTTCCATTGGCATCATGTTCATAAATGCTCATGTTTGGAGCTTTGATGTAAGCCATCTGACGAATATTTCTTCCATCAATCTCTATATTCCCGTCAATCTGGTTGTTCGCATAGTTGAACTGAACAGTGAACAACATTTTTTTAGAAAGAAAGTAGTCGAGGTTTACACGGGTCGAAAAACGTTTTGAACCTGTATTAATGGTAGTTCCACCTTCATCGACATAACTAAACGAAGTAAAATACCTGGTTTTTTCGCCCCCACCCGATATTTTAAAATAATGGTCGTGAGTTATTGAGTTTTGAGTTATTGCGCCCAGCCAATCGGTATTGGCCGAATAGTTGTAGAAATCGAAATAATCTTTGTCGTAAGCAATCTCTGAAGGAATATCGAAAACACCTTTGCTGTTGTGCCATTCTTCCAGCTGCAACATCACGTATTCATCACCATTCAGCATAGGGATGGCGGCAGGCTGAAAATTCATACTATTTTTATACTGGTAATCGAACTGCACTTTTCCCATACGTCCACGGTGAGTTTCGATAAGCAATACCCCATCGGCACCTTTCGAACCATAAATAGCAGTTGATGCAGCATCTTTTAAAACCTCAATGGATTTTATATCCTGAAGAGCAATGTTAATCATGTTACTGATGTCTTCCGAATCAGCAGAACTGAGGTCAAAACCTGAAGAAACATTATCCTGAGGAATACCATCGATTACGATCAACGGTTTGTTATTTCCCATCGAACTCAAACCGCGGATTACGATCTGCGATCCCGATCCCGGGTCACCCGATGCACTAATGATGTCCAATCCGGAAACTTTTCCCTGAAGGGCATCGGCGGCAGAGGTAATACCCTGATCTTTCATTTCCATGAGGTCGATCTTCACTCGCGAAGAAGCGTTGTCACGGTCATCAATATTGGTGAGCTGGTTGTCTGACTTGGCCTTTGCAGTAACAGTTACTGCATCCAACTCAATGTCAGATGAAACAAGTTCAATAGTTACCGCTTTACCTGCAACCGGTTTAAACGGCTTGGTTTGATAACCGATTACAGTAACCTTCAGAGTATTTACCGAATTCTTCATTTCATAAACAAAGTTTCCGTCCATATCGGTGATAGTTCCGTTTACCACACGGTTATCTTTATCAGACTCAACGACTGTTGCACCAACAACCGCCGATTTATCCTTCTGATCGATCACCTTTCCACGCACAACGGTCTTTGTCTGAGAATATGCCCCGACAAAACTGAAAAGCGCAAGGATCAGAATTATGGTATTTTTGATTTTTTTCATACGTATATTTTAATTTTTTTTATTGGCCGTATGGAATTCGCATGATATGAAGTATTCATCCTTTTTTTGATGGTTCTGCAAATCAAGCTCATTTCATGTGTTCAAAAACCTTTGGTTTAAAATGTTCTTATTTAGCTGGTTGTTTATTTATTGTCAATTTCTTCAAATCGCAATACCGTCTTCAGTTCATGAATAACGCCATTACTAACTACTGTGGCATAAGCCTCCTGACCAGTCGTACTTAAATTTCGGGAGGTTATTACATTCGATCTTTCTGATTCTTTAACTATAGCAACCGGAGTTCCGTTTTTTGATGGAATTGTAATCTTATCAATTCCAGGAATGATTTTCATTAAAGAATTATTGATCACAAAAGCAGTTGAGCTTTCATCAATTCTGGCAGTTTCGTAATAGCCTTCGTTTTTATTCCCATCAGTAAAAATCATTTCACCCTGAATAAAATGCATCATGACCAGGTTTTGAAGTTCTTTTTGAGTAAGAGCATCAAAATTAACCGTATTTAGTACCGAATCGCTTGGTGCAAAAACGGTATAGTTTTGGTTGTCTGACATAAAACTGTATTTAAACAATTTATCCTGTGTTAAACCAGCTTTTTTAATTAAAGCTTGAAATTTAGGGAACCGGGCAGAAATGGCTGAAAAAATATCGTTTGAATTAAATGCAAACCAACTATCAACTTCGTAAGTCGTTCCGTTATCAGAATTAGTACTAATTTTTCTTGGTATCAACTTCACCTCTTTGACTCCGCGGTAGCCGTAGGTAGAAGGAGCAGTGCCTCTCACTTCGTTGGTCGTGTTATCAATCGTCAGGTAATTTCCTCCCAATGTTTTTATAAATTCTTTCCGCGCAAGACCTTTAGGTTGCGATAAGCCAATCTGATTCAGGAACAAGGTACGCAAATCGTCATTACTAAGCGTAGTTTGCCGGATAGACGGATATAAAGTTACCACAGTAAAACGCTCACTTATTGGATCATAAATAAAAGATGAGTCGGCAGAAGTTGATTGGTCGGACTCCACATAGAACGAATAATTGGCATCCTTACGTTTCAGTGCTGAAAGCAAGCCCGATTTTTCAATAGCAAACATCACTTTGGAATAACCCTTACGAGTATAAACCGGACCAGTAACACTGCTAAAAGCACGTGGCACAATGGGTTTATTTACACCAATAAAAGTACAGTTACTTCCGTATTGTTTCTGAATAATACTTGATTCATCAATTTTTATAATGTCAGCTTCACCATTCAAAAATCCCTTCTGAACATCGGTCAAATAAACCGGATTAATAGAAAGGCTTGAATTGGCGATTATACGTTTAATATTTTCAGGAGCTGCCTCAAGACTACCCCAGTTATTTCCTCCAACCAGGTATTGATTAATCAACTGGTTCAATGCTTCGTTAGTTGGGGCAACAATACCATGATGGTAGCGAATAGTAACATTGCCTGGCAATCCAAAAACGCCCCTTGGAGGTTTTGTTTTTTCGCTGTTAATATCGAAAACGAGTTGTGGATATCTTAATGTGAACAACGAGTCAACTTTCAACCCTTGCTCTGCACCGGGCTGAGCGTTTGTTTCCTGCTCGTTATAATCCATTTCGGCAAAAAGATTAACCAAATTGAAATAAGAGGTATAGGAATTGGGCTTAGATTGGTCGGTTAAGATTTCAACACCGTTTTTAAGTGGTTCTGCCACACGGTCGATAACATAAATAAAGCCATTTTCAGCAAAAACTTCATCACCAACAATTCGACCGTTACTGAAATAGATATCATTGATATTTTCGAACTGGCGACCGAAATAAAAAGTATAATCGGTTGTTGACAAATCATAAATATCAAAATACTCTTTAAAGAATATGGGTGAGAATTTCCGTGAATCAGTAAACACACGTCTATTCCAACTGGTTTTGGTAGAATCAATAATGTTGGTACGTTTTAAGGTACTATTTTGCCTTTTTAACTTACTCCATTCCACCCCGTACTTCAGATTTTTTCCGAGTAGCAAAGTTTCGCGCTTGTACCCTTTTGGTAAATTATTACTAAGATCTAGTGTATCAATCCATCCGTAAATATCCAGCGACCGTAGTTGCTTTTTACTCCATGGATTTTGTACCAGATGGTATTTCACAATCTTAATTACTTCCGCCTTCGGTATGTCAGCAACTGATTTATATTTTGAGTTTTCCTGAAAATACGTTTTGAAAGCATCATTAGAAGGAGCAAAAACGGTATAACTACCAGAAACATCAATAATAGTGTCGTAACCCGACACATGAAGCAATTCGGCAAAAGTCGAAAGTTCTGGTTTTGTCTTTATCTGCGTATAAAGTTTTCCGGCAAGCCATTCAGGACGAACATATTTATCGTCAATCTCTTTCTGGCAGCCAAAAAAAACAAGCAAACATAAAGCAGTTAGGATTAGTAGTTTATTCTTTGTCATTTTTTAAATCATAAATTTGAATAAAACAATGTGAAATGTATTTATGAACGGACAAATGTAACCAAAAACGAAATTTGTTTATGGAACATAAGTAGCAGACGAGCCGGTTTACTCAGTTAAGTGTTAAAAGAGGTTAATTTATGACATACCTGATTGATTTGTGTTATCATTTTCCCCTTGTTCTGGCAGCCCCTTTTGCCTGAATGTAGATGGAGTAACACTAAATTGTTCTCTAAAGCACTTCACAAAATAGGATAAATTATTAAAGCCCAGACCATAACCAATTTCTTTAATCGACAGACTGGTATTTGAAAGCATTTCGCAAGCTTTCTGTAGTTTGAAAACCCTGATAAACTCGACCGGTGAAAGACCTGTAAGTGCCTTTAATTTACGGTATAAATGGGTGGTACTGATATTTAAATCTTCTGATAATTTCTTAACGTTAAAGTCGCTTTCCGACAAATTTTCTTCAAGCAGTTGCCTAAGCTTAACTATGAATTCATCATCTTTCGAAAGGTTTGATTGCGAAACTTCCACCATGAAATTCTGTGTCATATACTTTTCTCGGATCAATTCCCTGTTTTTTATCAATCTCGAAATCTGAGCCTTAATAATGCTCATATCAAAAGGCTTGGTTACATATGCATCAGCACCCTTTTCGTAACCCGAAACAACATGCTCCGAAGCATTATTTGCAGTTAAAAGGATAAGCGGAATGTGGCAGGTTTTGTTGTTTTCTTTCACCTTGGCGCATAATTCGTAACCGTCCATCTTGGGCATAACTACATCCGAGATAATCATGTCCGGAATGATCCTGCTAATTATGTCATATCCCTCTTTCCCATCGCCTGCTTCGTAGCAATTATACATTCCTGATAAGGCATTTTTAAGGAATGTGCGCAAATCGGTATTATCTTCAACAATCACCAATGTCATGTCCTTCCCTTTGTTCTCTAACTCGTGAACCTGAACGCTGTCAAAAACATCTTCATGCCACAGGGCTCCCAAACTGCTTTGTTCAGTCAGAGCGATATCTGTTACCTCTATTTCGTCGAAGGGCAAGTCAACATGAAAAGCAACCCCTAAATTATCAACCGACTCTACTGTAATTGTCCCATTGTGCATTTCGATCAACGATTTTGAAAACGACAGTCCAATACCTGCGCCTTCAACTTTTTCGCTCACTTTATAGAACCGCTCAAATATTTTGGTTTTGTCTTCATCCGAAATATCCTTCCCTTCGTTGAACACTGTGATACGAACCTTGTTTTTCGTGTCACCGGAAGTATCAGGCTCTATCAATTCAAGAGTAACCTTTATTGAATTATTCTCGGTAGTATGTTTAAAGGCATTAGACAATAAATTATACAATACCTCCTCTATTTTTTGTCTGTCAATATCAACAAAAATGCTTTGTTCCGGTACTTCAAACTGGAGATTTGTTTTCCGGCGGCTTTCCAGACCTTTAAAATTCGATACAACTTCTTTCACCAGGCCAACAATATCTGTTGTTTGCAGATTAAGCTGCAATTTGCCTGCATTCAGCTTTCTGAAATCAATAATCTGGTTAATCAAAGTCAGCAGATAGTTCGAATTACGATAAATCAACGTGAGATGGTTTTTCCATGCCGGATCGATAGTTTTATAGTTCTGCTTCATATCTTCGATAGGAGCAATTACCAGGCTAAGAGGTGTACGAAGTTCATGTGCAATATTGGTCAGAAAGCGCATTTTATTTTCATTGTTCTCAAAAGATATGGCATCAATTTTTTGCTGGAACGATTTTTTCTGTTTGTTGGATAACCAGAATAATACGTAACCGAAAAAAGCCACGATTAAAACCAGAACAAATGTTCGGAAATACCAGGTTCTATACCAAGGTGGCAGTATAATAATATGCAATGTCTTTTCATTTTCAGCGACTACGTTATCGGAACTAATTCCGGAGATATGCAAAGTATAATGCCCAGGTGGAATTTTTGAAAAATAGGCAAACCTATTGGAAGCAGGAATCGATATCCAATAATCATAGAACCCATCAAGCTTATATCTTATTTTGTTTCCTTCAGGATATTGGAAGTGATTAACACCAACACCAACGCTAAATGAATTTTTAGTATAAGGAAGTTCAATTTCTTTTATTACATCAATCGCTCTTGAAAAAATATTGCCTTTACTAATGGTATCACCAACATTGATAACTATATTATCGATCCGAAAGCTGGTCAATCCAATTTTGGGAGGAATCGGGTTTAACTTTATCTCACCCGGGTAAAATGTTGTGAATCCATTATCACCACCAAAAAATAGTTGTCCGTCAGCCGACTGATAATATGAATTAACTTTAAAAGTTTCGCCCTGCAACCCATCAGTACTTTTGTAATAAGTAAACGATTTAGTTGTATTGTTATGGTCATAGGCAACAATACCCTTATTCGAACTTATCCATTTTAATCCGGAGGCATCACTTAATATACCTTGAATATCGCTACCAGGCAAGCCACTTTCAATAGTCAGATTAGAGAAGGTCATCGTCTCCGGATCAACAATACTTATTCCACCTCCCTGAGTTGCAATCCAGATTTTACCATCTGAATTTTCATAAATACAATTTATCTCATTGGCATTCAGAAAGTGTTTATCAGGCTTTGTTGCTATTAACTGAGTAAAACGCAAATCGGGTTTGGTTTTACCGCTTAAGTCAAGTTTATTATAGGGCATTTTCAGCAAATTCAACCCATTATTGGTTCCAATCCAGAAACGTTGTTTACTGTCTATTTTCATCGACATAATAGTGCGGTCTGTAAGACTTTCTTTGTTTGAAGGATCAACAGAATAGACAAAGTATTTTTTTTCAGGATTATTTCTCAACGCGGGGAAAAACAACAATCCTTCAGAGAGAGAACCCACCCACAAATTCTTATCCTTATCAACCAAAATTTTACGTACAGTACCTCCGGTATATAAGGGCTCTTCCACTAAACTCCCATAATTCCATCCATTGGCGGTTTTTTCCAACTTGGCAACACCGGCATCCGATGCAACCCAGAATACCGACTCCGATTCTTTGGCAATATCCCAAACCGTATTGAAACTTGGAGCAGATGCTGGCTGCCTGATGTAGCTGGCCGACTTAAAGTCTGGCGAACCTGACATTAATGCCCGATTGGTTGCAACGTTTATTCCTTCCTGCCGCAAACCAATAATGGTTTCCGTTGAAGAACCATTAAAACACATCACAATGTTTCCGCTGAGAGACTTCGCGTTGGAAGGATCTCGCTGATAAGAATAAAAAGCTTTACGGTACAAATTCAAGATACTTAAACCTAAACCCTGATGCCCAACCCATAAATTTCCTGAATAAGCCTCGAACAAACAAGT
>JAIFMH010000187.1 GCA_020048595.1 Bacteroidota bacterium
ACATTCCTGGATTCAAATGGCTTAGACAATACCCGGGAATGGCAAGGATTGAATGTACACCTTTCCGCATAGGAGTAGAGGTAATTGCTGAAACCATTATTTTTAAACGAGTGCTGCACCGGTCTGTTTTTTATCTTCAATTCCCCTAATCATTTATATAAATCAATTTATATATTCACTCAAATAATAAGAATTTTCATTTAACAACAGATTTAAAAAATCTACATCGGATCCACATCAATCACCACCCGCACCGGTTTGTAATCTGGATGAGAATTTAGTTTCATAATTGCGTTTCTGATTTCATCCTTTGCTTTTGGTAATGGAATCCCCTTTTCAAATTTTATAAGGATATTTTTCAGATATTGATTCCGGATGCGGGAAACTGTAGGATATTCGGGACCTAGCACACGCTTTCCAAACAAAGCGCGTAGTCTTTTCGCCAGTTCATCGGCTGCTTTATTGATCAGGTTTGCATCCACATGTCTGACCGAAAGCTGCACAATCCGGCAGAATGGTGGATAATTAAACCGTTCTCGTTCAATAAGCTGGCTTTGGTACATGGCTTCGTAGTCGTGTTGTAAAACCATTCCAAGTATAGGATGCGAAGGATTAAACGCCTGTATTAAAACCAATCCCTGCCTGTTTTTCCTGCCGGCCCGTCCTGCTACCTGAGCCATTAGCTGGAAACCACGCTCAAAAGCCCTGAAATCGGGATACGATAACAGGCTGTCGGCATTCAGAATTCCTACCAGGCTTACATGGTCGAAGTCGAGTCCTTTGGTAACCATCTGAGTACCAACCAATATATCTATTTTGCGCTCTTCAAAGGTGGCGATCAATTTTTGATGCGCATACTTTGAGCGTGTGGTGTCCAGATCCATTCGCGCAATTTTAGCTTTCGGGAATATCAACGAAAGCTCTTCTTCAATTTTCTCAGTCCCGAAACCTTTCATTACCAGGTGTGTATGACCACAGTCGGGACATTTATCAGGAATCCTTGTTGTGTAACCGCAGTAATGACATCGCAGCTGATTTTGTTTTTTGTGATATACAAGCGAAACATCACATTGAACACAATGTGGTATCCAGTTGCAGTTATCGCAATCAATATGCAGCGAAAAGCCACGTCGGTTCTGAAAAAGTATAACCTGCTCTTTGGCTTCCAGAACAGCTTCAATTTCACGGATCAAGGCTGAGGAGAAGATGGACTGCATTGTTTTCATGCGATGCTCATCTTTCAGATTAACAAGTTTTACTTTTGGCATCAATAATCCGCCAAAACGCTCCGAAAGTGTACTTAAACCGTATTTTCCCTGGCTGGCATTGTAAAAACTCTCGACTGCCGGCGTAGCCGATCCAAGCAGAACTTTGGCCCCATGCATGGAAGCGAGAAAAACAGCTGTATCGCGGGCATTATAGCGTGGTGCAGGATCATATTGTTTGTACGAAGCGTCGTGCTCTTCATCGATAATGATCAATCCTAGATTTTTGAAAGGCAGGAACATAGCCGAGCGTGCGCCCAGCAGAACGTTAAACGACTGTTTTCCGGTTCCGGCTACATGCTGCCATATTTCGACACGCTCATTTTCATTATATTTTGAATGATACACACCAACTTCATTCCCAAAATATTTCTGCAGGCGATTGATAATCTGTGTTGTAAGTGCAATTTCCGGTAACAGGTACAGAACCTGTTTTCCTTCATCCAGCATCTGACGGATAAGTTTGATATAGATTTCCGTCTTTCCGCTGGATGTTACACCATGTAGAAGTGTGACATTTTTTTTCTCGAATGAATCTTTAATCTCCTGCATGGCTCGCTGCTGTTCAGAAGTAAGCACAATACTCTCAACGGTATGAGTGGCTTGCCGGTAATTGAGTCGGCTGATTTCCTTGTCGTATTCTTCAAAAACGCCTTTTTTCTCCAGTGCTTTAAATTTTGCATCCGCATCAGTAATACGTGCAAATAAGTCTTTACGCGAAACCTCCACCGGATTGTTCGACATAATCTTCGAAATCTGAATATACTCAATCAGAAGGTCGAGTTGCTTAGGCGCTTTTTTTTCAAGCTTATCATACAAAAGCTGGAGCTGATCTTCGCTGTTGTATGCATCAGTAAGTTTAATAAACGAAAGCGTTTTAGGGGTAAAGCGATCACGGATTTCTTCTTCTGTAACGATATATCCTTTCTCAATCAGGTTGTGAATCAGGGGAATTATTTTAACCAGATCCGCAAAACGGGAAGCGTCGGTAATAGTTAATGCTCCGTTTTCCTTTAACGCACGAAGAAGGTTATATTCTTTTTCCGAAAGTATTTTTTCGCTCAGTTCAACTCCCGGCACAATCCTGATTTTTGATTCGCTGGCCAGTTTAAGAGCTGTGGGTAAAGCAGCATTCATCACTTCGCCTACCGTGCAGCAATAATAGGAGGCTATCCATTCCCAAAGTTTAAACTGGAAATCATTGGCGATAGGATGCAGATCGAGAACGCCCAGTATGTATTTGGTTTCTACGTTTGGAGCTTTTTCAGAAATACTGTGAATTAATGCTGTATAAACTTTCTTTTTCCCAAACTGCACCACTACGCGCTTTCCTGCTTCCACCGACTCATTCAGATCGAACGGAACCCGGTATGTAAAATAACCCGCTACCGGCAAAGGAAGTAAAACATTTACAAATAAAGTAGTGCGCATAATGGAATAAGTGTAGCTGACAAGCGAAGGTAGGGATTTTTAAAATCGAATTTTGAACCTGAAATTTTTGAACCACAAAAGGCACAAAAGATCCTGAATTTCTCTTGTGCCTTTAGTGGTAAATTTTTAAAAAATAATCAGTTATGAAAGAACTTCAATAAAACTATTAGTCCTCCAAATCATCATAATTTATTGGAGCTTTTGGAGCTTTTGGTTCAGGTTTAGATGATTTTGGCTCAGGTTTTACTTTAGGCTTTTCCTGTATGTTTTCCTCCGGTTTTGCTTTTCGTGGCCTGAGTTCGCGGGTGCGCATAATTTTATAATCACGCTGTTCGGTAAATTTATTTCCCTTGGATGGTTCGCGTTCCGGTGCTGAATCTGCATGAACTACAGGAGCTACAGGAACTTCAGGAGCATTTTGGAAATCCGGATATTCTGCATTTACATCCGTAATTATTTTTTTCGGATGAAGGTATTCGTCACGCTCCTCAATCCGGGTAACTGGTTTCAGTTTTATCTTTTCTACTTTCCTGCGTTCGGGTCTTTCGCTTTTGCTGTATCGGTCATCGCGGGCAGGTCTGTCAGTTTTGCGATCATCAGTATTGAATTCCCGCTTTTCGCGGGGAATAAAAACGGTATCGCTGCTTTCGTCGCGGGGTTTATATTCCCGTGGCTTGAATTCCCTTGATTTATATTCGCTGTCCGAAGAATCTCTTTCACGGCGTGGTTGCCTGTTTTCAGTATTACCGCCTTCTTTACTTTCAAACCGGGTGGATTTTCTTTCGCTGTATTCGCTGCGTGGTTTAATTTCACGATTCTTGAATTCGCGGGGTTTGGGATCAAGTGAATCGAAATTGCCTTCAGGAGCATCTTTGCTGCGCCAGTCAGGTTTATCCTCCTTTTTTGTATAGTCACGACCATCTTCTCCTGGATTTTCACCATCCATATACCGGCCTCTTTTGCTTCCTTTATATAAATCGAAATGTTCGAAGCGGCATTCGAGCGGACCGTTAAAAACAGGCAATTTAGCAGTTGGCCTGAGACCAATCATACTGAGTGCGCGTTGATCGCTGCTGATCACCCAGGCATGGTATCCGGCAAATTCCTGTTTCAGCGTATTGCCAATACTTTTGTACAAACCAATGATATCACCCAACCGGATTCGTTCACCGTAAGGAGGATTTATTATAACAATTCCCGGATCGCCGGCAGGTGGCTGCAATGCAGAAAAAGGATTAACCGAAAGAGTGATATCTTTATGCAGACGGGCAGATTTTACATTTGCCCTTGCTGAAGCCAGGTTTTTAGGAGAAATATCGCTGCCCAGAATCTGAAACTCAAACTCTGTTTGCTTGTCCATGGCTTCCTTGGTAACTTCGTTCCACATATCCTGGTCAAAATCGGGCCAGTGCATAAATCCAAATTCCTTGCGGTACATTCCGGCAGGAAAATTATTTGCGATCATAGCCGCTTCAATAACCAATGTACCCGAACCACACATGGGATCGATAAAATTACAATCGTGTTTCCATCCTGAAAGCATAATGAGCCCGGCGGCCAACACTTCACTCATCGGAGCTTCGGCATTGGAAACCCTGTACCCGCGTTTGTGTAACGAAGCTCCCGAACTATCCACAGACACATCGCAAATGCTGCCACGGATATGTACATTTATTCTTACATGCGGATTTTCGGTATCAACCGAAGGCCGGCGGCCATTGCTGATTAAACGGAACCTATCGACAATAGCATCTTTGGTACGCTGTGCAATATAATGGGTATGCGTTAACTCCGAATCGCTCGAAACGGCATCAACGGCTAATGTTTTCTGCAAAGTAAGGTAATTCTCCCAGGGATAAGCGGTTACCTGGTTGTACAAATCATCCTCATCTGCCATCTGAAAAGTAAAAATAGGCATCAATATCCGCTGTGCAGTACGCAGACAGTAATTAGCTTTATAGAGCATGCGCTTGTCACCTTCGAAGCTGACAGCACGAGTGAGAACTTGTACGTTGGCGCCACCCAATTCAACGATTTCGTCAGCAAGAACTTGTTCGAGACCCGAAATGGTTTTTACAATAAATGTTTGTGGCTCAGCGCCGGTTGTTGAAGGTTCCAAAAGTGTATATTTTTGCTTGTAATTTGTTGTTTACTATGTGATTACTGCTTTGAGGCTTGTGTTTTTGCACCTTTTTTTTTGTAATTCTGCTGCCATTTTACCAAATCGCAACTCCCTACTCCCTACTCCTTACTCCTTACTCCTAACTCCTTACTCCCTACTCCTTACCTTACCCAACTTCTGGGAAATTGAGTATATACGTTTGCTTCAGACCTGCACTAAGGCTCTGACTAACCGGGCAGGTATTTATGGTATGATGAATGATAGCCTTTTCTTTTTCCGAGTATTTTTTCGGCGGAAAATTAAATTCAACTATCACTTCACCAACACGGCGAGGATCAGAGTCCATAATCTTGGTAATTTTGATTTCAGTGCCATCCACATTAAATCCGTGTGTGCGGGCGGCAATACCAACAACAGTTATAGCACATGCTCCTAAAGAAGTAGCAAGCAGATCAGTTGGTGAAAAAGCTTCTCCCCTACCCTGATTATCAACCGGAGCATCAGTTATAAAAGTTTGTCCGGATTTTACATGCGTTGCTTCAGTGCGTAAATCGCCTGTGTATACAACCCTCGAAGTTTCCATGGAGAAATATTTATTGTGCAAAGATAGGAAAGTTATTGAAGGGGAGCGGGATAGAAAGTGTGAATTCATGTAACAAGTTGAAAATCGCTATTTTAAAAATCAGAATATCTGAATCAGAATTTAAATCATTCGATTTTGATAATTCTATGCTACATTCATACTTTTGCAAAAGATTGATAATTTTTCTTCTCTAAAAGCACTTGAATTCACAATCAATTAAAACACTTCGTTGTTAATAATTTGTTAACTATCGCTATTCATGCCATTTAACTTCCTAATTTTGAAAATGTGAAGAAAAGAACATTTTTAATTATAGTTTTCATTACCGGTATTGCGTTAGCAGGTATCATTTTTATCCAGTTCTATTGGATCCGCAATGCTGTATCGCTTCAGGAAGAACAGTTCGACAGCCGTGTAAGGCTTGCTCTTAAAGGTGCTGTAAACCAGATGTATGAAAGCAAGTCGGACACTTGCGAAGAGGGCCTTTTCTGTAGCCGTAGCTGCCATCGTAACGACAGTGTTTTGAATAACGGATTAAATGTAGATGCACTCAAGCCACTCATTAAAAAAGAATTTTCAGAAGCAGGACTTCACGGGCCTTATGTTTACGGCATTTTTATTCCGGAAGCACCAAAAACCGAGTATATTTCGAAACGTGGATACGATGAACAATTACTGAAATCAAAACATACTGCTTCTTTGTCATGTCTCTTTAAGGATGATCAGATGGTACTCGGCGCCTGGTTCCCCGACGAAAGAAACCGTGCTATGAGCAGTATTTTCTGGTGGTTGCTCATCTGTTTTATTTTGCTGGCAATACTGGTTTTTGGATTTATTTTCACTATTTACTCTTTCCTTCGGCAGAAGAAAATCTCAGAGATGAAAAGTGATTTTGTGAATAATATTACTCATGAATTTAAAACACCGATCGCAACCATTTCACTGGCAAGCGAAATGTTGCTGAAACCCTCGGTTCTTTCGTCCGAAACCAAAGCCCGTAAATATGCCGGTATTATTTATGACGAAAATATCCGGCTTAAAAACCAGGTGGAAAATGTATTACAACTTGCTGTGCTCGACCGTGGTACCTTTAGCCTGAAATATAAATCGATAGATATTCATCAACTTATCCATAAAGTTACTGAAAGTTTCCAGCTTCTGGTTAAAGAAAAAAACGGATCGGTAAAACTATTGCTGAATGCAGCCAATCACCAATCCTATGCCGACAGTATGCATATCGAAAATATCATTTCCAATCTGCTCGATAATGCCAGCAAATATTCGCCCGGAATTCCGGATATTACAGTAACTACGTTTAACAGGAATGACCATATTGTGGTAGCTGTTGAAGACAAAGGAATAGGAATCAGCAAAGAAAATCAAAAACATATTTTTCGTAAGATGTACCGGATACATACCGGAAACCTCCACGATGTAAAAGGATTCGGACTGGGTTTGTACTATGTTAAACGCCTTATTGAAGCACACAATGGAAATGTAAATCTGCACAGTGAACCAGGAAAAGGAAGCCGGTTCGAAATCTCATTACCGCTCGATTATCTCAGCCATGTTTCACCTAATAAGCTAACGCATGAAAACTAAAATATTATTGGTTGAAGATGATTTAAACCTGGGCGACGTGCTCCGCGATTACCTAGAACTTCAGGATTACGAAGTTGTTAGGGCAATGGATGGCGTTGAAGGATTAGAAAATTTTAATTTACAGCCGTTCGACCTGCTGATACTTGATGTTATGCTGCCACGTAAAGACGGATTTACCCTGGCTAAAGAAATAAGGGAACTAAACCAACAGGTACCTGTTATTTTCCTTACGGCTCGCGGACAATCGGAAGACCGGGTTACCGGATTCAAAACCGGTTGCGACGATTATATAACCAAACCTTTCAGCAGCGAAGAGCTTGAACTTCGTATCGGAGCTATCCTTAGGCGCTGCAGGCAATCT
>JAIFMH010000339.1 GCA_020048595.1 Bacteroidota bacterium
CATACTTAAAGGTAACAGTATAAGTTTTACCAACAGCGAAACGGATGGTCTGAGGCAACGTCTGTAGCAACAAACCTGTCGGTTCACCATGCGCTTTGATCGACCAGTTTCCGTTTATTACATCATCAACAGGTTTTTCGTTCCATCCTTTTTGTGTATATGGAGCATGAAGTTCTGCAAGATGTGTCCGAGGATCATTCACTCCGCCGGAAGGTCCTTTTACAAATGGGTACAAACCATCCGTCAAATTTTCGAAGTCTTCCATAAAAAATATGCTGTCGGGTTTTGAAGGACGGGTTGTTCGCGCTATCCGTATATCATCAAAAACTACAGGCAACGATCCTGCTTCGGTACTCAAAATCAGGTTTGCGGTTGTCTGCCCTTCAGGAATATCGAAAAACACATACATCCGCTGCATATTTGTGTCACGTTTTGAATCGGCGGCAATATAGTTTTTCCATAAAGAATTATCGGCATAAACATTTACTTCAGGTCCGTTATAATTGTTGATCCCCAGGTAAGCTTTTCTACCTCCGGTTGTTGAAACATACACCGAAGCGTAATAATATCCGGGCGTCAGAGAGTTAATTGCCTGGCTAACAGCAACCGGAGAATTCCCATCAATAACAAGTTCATATTGTCCGTAATTATTGCGTTTTACAGATGCTCCTGTTCCTTTAACATTCCAGAATTCCAGGTCAGCATTATTAAAACCGGGATCCTTTATGGGAGTTCCTTCGCCCCAGCTAACAATGGGTTCCAGAGTTGCTTTCTTTTTCAACAGAACATAAGGCTTGCTCGCTTCAGCCGAAATGACAATATTTCCATTTGTAACTTTCAGACTTTGAACAAATTGCCGTCCCTGATCAGTAAGCATATACAATTCAATGGTCTTCAGATTTTTCCAGCTTGCAGGTAATTCCCAGGTGGTTGTTCCTCCTTTTTGGTTCCAATGGTATAATTTTTCTTCTTTAAGAGGATTCCATGGCAGAAGATATGCATCTCCTTTTAAAACTATTTTACCATTTTGTGTAATAATGCGTTCACTATTTACAAGGGTCGCTTTCACATTTCCACTTAAAATAATTTCTGCATCACTCCACTTTAAAATCGGAAAATGCTGAAGGTACTTTGTCGGCAAATCGGTTTGAAACGTCATCCAGATGCAGCTATCATAGTTATTGCGTCCCTGCCAGCCTTCGAAATCTTTCATTTCGGCACCACCAAGCAAAGGATGATGAGCAATCCATGTGTCTTTCTGATGGTTGCGTATAAACCTGACGATCTGGCTGTTGTATCCTTTTATATCAACTCCACCATAGTTGTAATCAACGGCCCAGTGATTCCAAACGGCATCATATTCATGATCCTGTGGAAATTCCGTTGCCATGGTTAGTCCGAGTGAATTGATTTCGCGGGCAGCTTTCCGGCTATCCCAGCTTCCTTTGGCATACCAGACATCAACATAAATAAACTGAAGGCTGGGAACCTGGTCTTTCAAAGATTTAAACCTCATCAGGCGGTTGTTGGAAGTGGCATCGTAGCGTTTGTTTATGTAATAGGAAGCATCGAGCCAATCCCAGCCGGGCTTGGATTTATTAACAAGTGAATCATTAAAGGCAACAGCTTCCGGATAGGATTCTGTTCCGTTTATATGAACTCCCATGAAAGCATTGTATTTGAGCGACTGTTTGCAAAGCAGTTCCATATCTTTGGCTCCACCCTGGCGTTTGCCAATATCGCCATAATCCGGATGTTTGGAGTCATGGCCTTCGGAACCGTACCCTTTCAAAATTACAAACTGACCCAGGCCGTCGGTATTAAGGTAAACCCGTTTTGTTTCGTCCAGCGTTTTTGTAAAAGGATTGGTAGCCTGGCTGGCAAAATTCATTGGGATCCGCTGTACAACCAGATCAGGAATTTTTTCACTTCCGAGAGGATTGTTCATGATGTTTCTGAAAGCGATAGCACCGTCCTGCCAATCTACCATGTTATCCGCATTGGCATCATTTGTAATTACTACTTTAGTAGAAGGCAACGGATCAGGTACTGTCATGCCTTGCGCACGGTAAATCCAGGAACCGCTCCAGATTCCGGTTCTGAAATATCCGTTCTTTTGAACAGTTTGTTTTTGCACACGACTGTTATCCGATTTTTCGGTTACAGAATTGCTCCAGATGCTTGCTGCCAGCTGGCTGGTATTAACGATTCCGTATAAAAAATCTTTTGAAATGCTGTCAATCGAAATATCACCGGTAAGAGGGATAAATACATCGCCATTGCCTTTAACGGCAGTAAACATCTTTGAACCAGCAAATGATGCTCCGGATTGAGTACTTCTGACCGAAAGCAAATTATGACCGGGAATTTCGAAAGTGCTTACTTTAAATGTTCCGTTCTCCGCTATTTGAGTAACATTGAACTCAACGATATTTGTTACAACACTGATCCTGATTTTGATATCAACCTTAATATCAGGAAAACTGAGCTGATAATCGGCTGAATTCCTGGTATTGGATAAGGAAACTACCGGAGTATAAAGTTCACCATTGATTTTTACCTGTGTGAGTTTATCTTCCTGCCCAAAAAATGCATTACCGCTTGAAATCCAGTTGTATTCAATAATTGTTGGAAAGGATTTATCAAGAGTTACCTTCAGAATTTTTGATTGAATGGTAAAAACCTCATTTATCTTGCCGTCAGAACCAATATTTCCGGCTGATAACTGCACGGCAATAAAAAGTATTATCAACGATGCAATCAGTGCAAAAGGTTGTTTAATTTTCATTTCAGTAGTGTTAATTTCACGCAAAGTGCGATGACGCAGAAGCGCATAGGAATGAGCAATAATGTATAATAACCACTAATCAATTTTCCGAATCATTGATTATCTGCCATCTGATAATCAGGTACATGGATGGATCATTATAAAATATGGCAGTTTTAAAGGTGTCTATTTCTCTTCAAGGATCAGCAACCACCCTTTTCCAGGTTCAACAGGTATCTTCTGATCAGGACTAAAATTTGCAGCTGATTGAAAATCCGTAGCCTCGATTGCAGTTAGTTTTGCTTTTTCACTTGAAATCCCCAATGCAGTCCAGTCAATGACCAATTTTACATCAGTTTTTTCTTTATCCCAACTTGCAATTGAGATCAGGGACTTTTTATCTTTTTTATAAACCGTGCAAATCACATTCGGATTATCTGTTTTAACAGGACATGCAGGCACCCAATAGCCGATCATTTGGCTACCCTGTATCCCAAAGTTATCCATGATTTTCCAAACGGAAGTCGGATCGCCGGCCCAGGGCAAACGGGCGGTCATTCCGAATATCATCCCACGCCAAGAATTTCCGCCATCCTGCAGCATCTCACCCATCAAACCATAAGGAATACCGGATATTTCGGTGAGCCAGTAATCCGGTTGTGAGTTGTAATTAAAATATTCGCCAAACCAAAGCCGGTTTAAATACGGGAAATGTTCGAGATACAGGTTTGTACTACTGGCAAATCCATCTTTTATATTGTACTGGTTGGCTGAGTGAAGATCGATAATTGCGCCCTGGCGGTTGCGATCCAAAACTTTACGTACGCGTTTCATAGTTGTGCGATCGAAAGCCACATCATCAATGTAAATTCCGTCAATTCCTTCATTTATTGCCAGCCAGTTCAGACCTTCCACATAAAAATTATGCCAGCGAGAAACTCCGCTGTTTACAATGGCTGCATCTTTAAGTTCGGGAACAAACCATGCGGCGATGTAATTGGAATCGAGATGTTCCTGTAGCCAGGAAAATCCATTTCCCTTGCCATAAGATAGAACTTCATCACCTAAACTCCTGAGCATAAACAATTCAGGCGCTTTATTGGTAAGCTCACGAACGGTATAATAAATTTTAACCTTCAGGTCTTTGGAATGACCTTCGTCAATATATTTCTTCATTTCGGCCGGACGAAGGAACGGGTAATTGATAAAGGGATTTATTTCGTTGGCATGATGCACATTTACCGTATTAGCGCCCGTTTTTGTTATGGTATCAATCGGTTTAAATGAATGATAAAAACGGGTATTCCATTGCCAATCTGTATTCAGTGGCCTGAAAGGTGTAATAAGCATTCGGAAGTTAAAATGGATCTCTTCACCTTTTTTCAGTGAGCGTTTGCCGGAGAAAGCTTTTACAAGAAATACATCATTCACCTGCGAAGCTGTAAAACCGCCATTGCCATTGTTGAACCATGATGGAGGCATATTCAGCGGTTTACTTAAGTAGAAATTGGTATTCAACGGCCTTACATAATTCTCATCCTTAAGGCTGGTTTGAATTCCGGCATTAACTTTACCTATCCAAAGTGCATCCTGATTTTTTTGCTGATCCCATTTCCAATCCAGTTTTTCAGGGCGTTTTCCACCATGAACACCAAGTCCCATCATCATCTCGGCTACTTCATTGCGATAGGGTATTTCCAACCTCATATCATTCACATTCATATCCCTTTTCGGGATAATGGTAACCTGGTATTCAATGCAGCCGTCAAATTCAGCCTGGGCAGTAAGAATCATGTTAAATTCCCCGGATTCTGCTTCCGATGCCCATGCAATGGCTCCTTCTGCTTTCCGGGTAAAAGTTAAACCGGCAGGTACAAATTTCTGTTGCGAATTATCAGGATTCACAACTACGAAATCAAACTGACTTTTCAACATTTCAAGCGGTTTGTCTGTAAGTTTCGTCATTTCAATATCGAAGAAACTCTGAATTGAAGCAGGAAGCCCAAGTTCATTTAAGGTAACGGTACGACCGAGCAATCCAATAGTTTTGTTGTTGAGAGTCATTGCTGTATACGGAGGAACGATTCCGTCGTCAAAAGCAATTTTCGAATTCAGCCATTTTAAGCGCGATAAATTGGAAGGATCGTCAACACCTCCGTTAGCTATCAGTTTGTTTTCAATTAATACAATGAGTTTGAAAACCTGAGGCTTTTCGTTATCAGCCACAACTGTTACATCTGCCGAATAGGTTCCGGGAGCAGCATCTGCAGGAATCTGCAATCCGCACCAGAAAGCCTGCACTTTATTTTGTTGAACGGAGCATTTCTTCTCGAAATACTGACCTTCCGAGTCAAAGCCTTCCGTATTAAAGCAAGTGAAATTCTCAGCTTTAATCGTATTCTGAGCATTTTTCAGATCCGAAAACTTTAATTCCACATTCTGAAAAGATTTGGTATTTGCCCACATTCCAACCTGAAAACTATAGTACTCACCTTTTTGAACGGTATCATTCAGATTGGTTTTTGCTCCTTTAATGGCCCAACGCTGTGGAATATCATCTGTCATTCGGATGGAATACTGACGGTATTCAGGAAAGATCAGGAACGGACTGCCAGCATTTTTCTTCACCAACGCAGCAATTTCAGTTTTCGATGCAATAACTTCCATCGGGAAGAAAGAATTAAAGTCATCAATGGATTGAATCTCTTTTGCGGTAACTTTCTGGAACGATGAAATCTGTTTCAGAGCAACAGGACTTGTAGTAAGTTTGTTTTTACCGAGCCACGATTTTTCAGCCAGGGATGCCGGAGCATTGTAATAAACCTTTGGATAATTCCCTTTGCCGGTTACATGAGGCATATAGTAGAAATAGTATATTCCAGCCGAAGTCGCCTGGAAAATAAATTCACCGAATTCGCGGTTTATGTTTACCCTGAAAACATTATTTACCCGTTTCCCGGTTGCTGCATCTACAACGATTACATCAATGTTTTCGGGATGATGATCTCTCCTACGCCAGTCGATATGAGCAAGCAAAGCATCGGATTTTGCATTCACTTTTACCACGGCACGATGATTGCCTAAGGTATCTTCATTCCACGAACCGGTTGAATATTTCAGTATCTGGGCTTCTGCTTTCTGGCTGAGAAGCAACATTGCAAATGCAATGAAAAAATAAAGCTTTTTGTTTTTCATAGTTTTGTGGTTATGATCGGTTTGTAATTTCAATTTTAAATGGAATTCCGGAAGCATATCTTTCTGGCAAGAGCTTATTAAACAGGTCGTTCATCTCATCAATCAATACTTGATGTATATGAATAAAACCTTTTAAAAATTAAAGAACGAAGAAAGTTTCAGCATGAGTGAGAAGTCAGTATCAACTACAACCGTTTGATACGGATCCGAAGTTTTACTAACCTCTTCTTCGGTGCTGATTGCCGATGCCAGGTTTTTATCCCCGGTATACATTGCATCGACCCAACGAGTATTTTTTTCAGCAGGAGTGCGTTTTTTTTGAGCTGCGATAATGCTTGCAGCTTTAGCGTCCTCTCCATTTTTGCGTAGTAACCAGGCAGAAAGCAAGTCTGCTGATCCTGCAGGTTTATAGTTTTTTGATTGGGTAAAAACCATTACAGCATTATCGAGTTCAGCTGCCTTTTTCTTATTGCCCATTGCTTTGTAACATATTGATGATAAAAAATCAGGAAATCTTTCATCAATATCATAAGGCTTACCAACACCAAGATTCTCAGGCCAGGTGCGTGACTGTGCAATAAATTTAAGCGCTTTTTTATAATTCTTAGCGGTATAAGCATCCATGGCAACTTTAAGGTTTGATTCACGCCATAGGTTGTAACCGGCCGTAGCTCCTTCGTTAGGAAGCACTTTTAGTTTTGCAAGCAGGTTTACACAGGCTTCATTTTCTCCGTTTAACGACAATTGCTTTGCAAAATTGAGGCCCAGGTAATAATTCTGAGGGAATTTACCAAAGTACTCAGCAGCAACTTGCTTCGACCTGGCATATTGTTTCTGCTTTTCGTAAAACTTTGATAACTGCAGTCCCGTACGCCATGTATCCGGAGCAAGCGAAACGGCTTTCAACAGGTCTTTTTCAGTTGCAGCCGGATCAGCCGATTTAAATAATTCGACCCTGGCAAGGTAGAATGGATAGAAATCAGGCGTATCACCACATTTCTGGAAGAGAGCCTTGGCTTTATCGGTTTTATTGCTGTTCCAATAAATCAAACCAAGATAATAAGCTGGTTTCCAAGTCGTAGAATTTTCCAAAGCCCATGTGAGCGGCTCAATGCTTTCCTGTAAAAAGGGGAAAACGAGTGAAGGATCTCCGGCATTGGCTTTTTTCAGGAATTCTGAAGCCTGGCTGCTGTTATTCTCTTTATTGGCAAGCCATGCACGCCAGTACAAAATCTCCGGTTGTTCAGGTGCAAGGCTGAGCAGAGTTATTACATCCTTTTCGAGTCCGAGGTTCAGGTACCAGGCTGCGAGTTCGAGATAAACTGCATGAGTAAGTTCGGTGCGGATCATGCCGGTAAACTCATCAGCTGTTGCCTTTGACGGATTTAAAAACTTCGTCCTTGTTGCCTTCGAGCCTGGATAGGGTAACCAACAACTCAAATGCAGGAACTGCCATAGGATTTGTTTCGGAAGCTTTCATTGCATAATTCCTGGCAAGTCTGTATTGTTTCTGCACCATGAAAAGCTTTGAAATTTCGACATACGAAGCAGCCCTGTATTCAAGGGATGCGGAAGCTATTGAGAATCCGTCGATAGCATCAGTATATTTTTTTAAACGGGCATTCGCAACTCCATAAGCAAAATTTGCTGCAGGATCATAGGTATCAATCGATAATGCTTTAGTAGCATATTTTAAAGCTATTTCAAATTCAGCACCGCGGATGGACAAATTAGCCATAGCTGTTAATGCAGGAAGATAATTCGGATCTTTTTCAAGGCATTTTACATAACATTTCTCAGCATCATCCCAGAAACGTTGTTTATCCCACTCTCTTCCTTGAAGATACAATCCATAAAGTGAATTCCAGTCGAAATCAGCAGGCATGTTTACAGGCCGGCTAAGTGTTAATTCATTTCGATCGGTTGTGTACAGAATATTATTTTCGCCCAGAACGACTTTTAATTTGTCAGCATTCCCATCAAATGAAAGTGAATCGGAAAAGAGCTGGAGTGGGGCTAGCGAAACCTGTTTCTCCCAAATCAGTTTATCATTCTGAAAAATCTTAAGTTTATCATTTGTCGCAGCAAGCGGACTGAACCACAGGTTAATCTGATTTCCTTTAGCCATCAGGTTTACAGAACCATCAGGCGTTCCGTATTTCAAGCCTTTGGTGCCTTTTACAGGAAACCAGTATTCGGTCCAGGTATCGGTGCCACCGGGAATAAAAGAGCGGTGTTTAAATGGAGTCAACGTGCTGTTGCTGGCTTCCTGGTTAAATAGCCGTCCTGATTGAACTTCAGTGTATTGTCCGTCCGTATCAGTGAGTAAATCTTCCCAAATCATTCCCTGCCGGGATAAACCCCATATCCAGAGTTTTTTACCAGGTTTTTCGTCATAATTTGCGTAATGGCCGGTTCCGAATTCATCATTATGCCAGTATCCGCCATAAAAACCGGTGTATTCACCAAAAACATGGTACGATTTGTATCCTTCAAAATTATTGTTTTCGTAAAACGAAAGATCACGGCCTTCTTTATCTATAGGCCATGGACTATTTGAGCCATCGTGACCCAGGTAGTATTGACCGGGAAATGCATATTCAAGATTTCCTGCCACTTTTATCCCTGCATTGGTCCAGTGGTAATAGGATTGCTCAAGATTTGAAGGGTTATACCAGAATGAGCGTGTAGAAAAATACGCTTTATCTTTTGGCAGGTTAATTTCAACCCGCCAGCGTGTTCCCGAAGGCAGATCCGTACTCCCGACAAAACAGCTGATGCTTCCATCAGAATTAGTGCGCGTGAGGT
>JAIFMH010000040.1 GCA_020048595.1 Bacteroidota bacterium
CCTCAACCAGGAGAAAAGTATAGTGATGACACCTGTTGATTTTCCTGAACTGCTTGATTACCTGGGCCAAACTCTTATTGTTACCGATGGAACTACCTTGCTTGGCGCTGATGACAAAGCAGGTGTTACCGAAATAATGACTGCCATTGAATACCTGGTTAGACATCCCGAAATTGAGCATGGAACTTTAAAAGTTGGCTTTACTCCCGATGAGGAAGTAGGCCGTGGTGTCGATTTTTTCGATGTGAAAAAATTCGGGGCCGATTTTGCCTATACCATGGATGGTGGCGGAATCGGTGAACTGGAATACGAAAACTTCAATGCTGCCGGTGCCAAGGTTATTATACAGGGCAGGAATATCCATCCGGGTTATGCCAAAAATAAAATGAAAAACGCCATACTCATGGCAACGGAATTTAATGCTTTGCTACCGGTAAACGAGCGACCGGAATTCACACAGGATTACGAAGGCTTTTATCACCTGATAAAACTGGAAGGTTCGGTCGAAAACTCATTTATCCAATACATCATCCGCGATCATGACAGGACGAAGTTTGAGCTGAAAAAGCAGTTTTTCAAAGACTGTGTAGCTTTTATGAACAAGCGTTATGGTGAAGGCTGCTTCACCCTCGAAATGAAAGATCAGTATTACAATATGCGCGAAATGGTTGAACCTGTTTACCACGTGGTTGCTACCGCACAGGAAGCCATGGAACAGCTTGGAATTATTCCTAAAGTAGTTCCAATACGCGGAGGTACCGATGGCGCACGCCTTTCCTATATGGGGCTTCCCTGCCCGAATATTTTTGCCGGCGGCCACAATTTCCATGGTAAAATGGAATATGTTCCTTTGGAATCAATGGTAAAAGCAACGGAAGTGATTCTGAAAATCGTTGAGCTTTATACAAAAAGAGCGTAGTTGAAAAATAAGACTTGTTTGTAATACCCCGATAGAGAATGAAGATTTCGTTTTCCAGTGCTGGCAAAGTATTCCTTTGTACAGGAATGATTTTCTTATCTGCTGAACAAAGCCCTGCGCAATCCCAGGTTGTGCGTAAGCCAAATATCATTTACATCTTAGCCGACGATCTTGGGTATGGCGATATAGGTGTTTATGGGCAGAAGAAAATTGAAACACCCAATATTGATAACCTTGCCAGGCAAGGGATGCTCTTCACACAACATTATTCGGGAGCACCTGTTTGTGCGCCGGCGCGTTGTATACTTCTAACCGGGAAGCACAGCGGCCATGCCCAGGTGCGGGGAAACGATGAATGGGATTCGAGAGGTGACGTCTGGAATTACCGGGCTATGCTTGCCGATTCAACTCTCGAAGGACAGCAGCCTTTGGAAACCGGAACGGTTACCATTGCAGGATTATTACAAAATGCCGGATACAAGACCGGAATTGTCGGAAAGTGGGGCCTTGGTGCGCCACAAACTCAAAGCACTCCGTTGGGAATGGGCTTCGATTTCTTCTTTGGTTACAATTGCCAGCGGCAGGCTCACACGTATTATCCCGTTCATCTGTATAAAAACGATCACAGAGTTTATCTGCGTAACGATACCGTTGCTCCGAACACTTTATTACCCGAAGGCACTGATTTGTATAATCCCGATAACTATGCGGCATTTAACCAGAAGGATTACGCTCCCGATCTAATGTTCAAAGAAATTACGGGTTTTGTAAACGAAAACTATAAACAGCCATTCTTTCTTTATTGGGCTACTCCCATACCCCATGCCGCTTTGCAGGCACCCCGGCGCTGGGTGGATTATTATGTGAAAAAATTTGGCGACGAAAAGCCCTATGATGGCAAAAAAGGCTATGTCCCCATACGGTATCCACATGCCTCATATGCTGCCATGATCTCCTACCTTGACGAACAGGTTGGCTTGCTTGTAAAACAGTTGAAAGACCTGGGTGTTTACGAGAATACTCTTATTGTTTTTACCAGTGATAATGGTCCGACCTACAACGGGGGAACTGATTCACCATGGTTTGATAGCGGCGGACCATTTAAAAGTGAATACGGATTTGGGAAAGGCTTTGTAAATGAAGGTGGTATACGGGTGCCGATGATTGCTTCATGGCCGGGAGTTATTAAGCCGGGCAGCGTTTCCGACCGTCCATCGGTATTCTATGATGTGATGCCGACTTTATGCGATATTTCCGGAAGCAGACCACCGGCAGACATTGATGGAATTAGTTTTCTGCCCGAATTGAAAGGACAGAAACAAAAGAAACATCAATACTTGTATTGGGAATTTCCTGAATATGGCGGGCAACAAGCCGTATTGCTTGGCAATTGGAAAGCAATCCGGAAAAACATTCAGAAAGGAAATACAAGCTGGGAACTCTATAACCTTAAACTTGATCCGGTCGAAAGTACCGATGTGGCAGGCAAAAATCCTTCAATTATAAACGAGGTTGAAGCGATTGTAAAAAAGGAGCATATCAAATCAGGCAACAGGAACTGGTGGCTAAAGAACCTCGACGGGAATTAAGATGTAGTCTGAATTCTACAAAATGAGGCCATTAGTAAATTTCAAAAAATGAGGTAACTTGAATGTTATCAGCTAATTAAATACATCAGAATTCTTATTTAACTTCGAGTTTAACTTTTAGTCTTTCCCAATAATTCGGTGCATAAAGGAATATATCGTCACTTGTATAAGGTATGTTATCATGTCCCGCATAAATCTGAATTAAATTCTCAGTGTCAAAACTAATGGTAGAAGCCATTTCAATTGTTTCTCCGCCTGTAGGCATGTTTACAGTTTTAGCAATATATTTATTACTCCGTATTATCGGATTCATTGTGCTTCCTCCAAAAGGCCAATGTTCGGAATTGGGTACAGTATTTCCTTCTTTATTATAAACAAAAGTGGAATCGGTATTCCCAAAAACGTAGGCATATGGATACCCATTACCGTATTGAAACAATCTTGATATAAAGGGCACATGTTTTATTTTCAGAATGTTACCAAATTTGACTGAATCACAATAATAGCGTTCATTATAAATTTCATTGAACTGGTGAATGATAATATCTTTATATTGAATTGGTATTTCCACTTCCTGGTATAAATAGTATGGACAAAAATTAAAGTATGTAAAAGTTACTTCCTTTTGCTCAAACATTCCATCTCGCATATCAGTGCCATAAAGAATCGGGGTAATTTCAACCTCCTGGTTGTTTGAGAAATCCGCATAAGTGGCAATTTCATATCGTGGATCATTGTCGTGACCATCAACATAGGATATCATATGAGTTAATTTATCTGTAAAATCCCAATTATCCTGGTAACACATAATATTGATCTTTGATGAAAAATGACTTGGTGTTACACTCGTAATGTATGTGCCAAACTGAGTATACAAACTATCCGTTGTAATACCGGCTGTTTTCAAAGCAAAACTCGATGTTGTGTATTTAACGCTGTGCCGGATATCTCCATTTACTTTATCCTTACTGCAGCCAGTCAAAAGACTTGCAATAATTAAAAAATAGAATGTTGTTTTCATTGGATCTAAGTATTGTGTTATTTGTTATCAGAGTTGGCTGGTTTTAAGCTTCTTGTGATAAATATTAATAGCTTATTTAAAGAAAAGTAACATATTTTCTACATTATTTTTCTATTGTAAATGCTTTTGAACAGAGCCTTATTATTCCAAAATCCAGATAAAAAAATCAGATTGGTTTGTACAAAAATGGCTTGCACTTCTGGTAATCTTGTTTTTTCTGTATTTCCCCAAAAATATTGTATGATCTAACACACACTAAAACAGTCAGATACAAAAAATTCTGAAAAATATATTGCATTCTTTAGTACTATGTATTGCATAGTACTATTCATTGTATTATCTTTGCCCCGTTATTCAAATATCATCCTCATGGAAAAAGCATATTCAACAATTGCACAGATGCGGAAAGGCGTACTCGAAATGTGTGTGGTTGCGGCAATAAGCAGCCGCGAAGCCTATGCATCCGATATTCTCGAGCGGCTCAAAAATTCGCACCTGATCGTGGTCGAAGGAACCCTTTACCCAATCCTTACCAGGCTTAAAAACGAAGGTTTCCTCAGTTACCGCTGGGAAGAATCCAATTCAGGCCCGCCACGTAAGTATTATTCAATCACACCCGAAGGCACAGCTTTTCTTTCGGAACTGCGATCAGGCTGGGACGAGCTTGTAAATGCCGTTAGTGCTTTAATCGCCGTAAATAATCAAACAGAAACAACAGAAACAGTAAATACTTCTGAAATATGAAAAAGAACTTCTCCGTAAATATAGGCGGCCGTATTTTTAACATCGACGACGATGCTTACGAAAGCCTCAATAATTACCTGGCGCGTTTACGAAACTTTTTTGCCACCGAACAGGGCTACCAGGAAATAATAGCCGATATTGAAATGCGTATTGCCGAACTCCTCGATCTGCAAAAGGAAAACGGAAATCCGATCATTACCCTGAAACATATCGAAGACGTAATTGCCAACATGGGTGAACCCGACCAGCTTTCGGACAGCGAAACGGAAAGGCCGCAAAGTGCTCCGGGAATTAAAACCCGTGGTAAGCTTTACCGCGACCGCGACAACAGGCAAATTGCCGGTGTTGCTGCCGGAATAGCCGCCTGGTTTGGCATCGACCCGGTTTGGGTAAGGTTAATTTTTGCAGCTTTTACCTTGTTTTATGCTGTCGGAATCATAGTTTATGTGGTATTGTGGCTGATACTTCCAGTTGCCCAGACTACTTCCGAAAAACTCGAAATGCAGCGCCAAAGCATCAATATCAATACCTTGCGTAATGAACTTGCATCAGCGGGTACAGGAATTCAAAAAACGGGAAGCAGCCTTCTGCATTCCATCGGGACTTTTATCCGGTTTGTAACCGAAGTGGTTGCCAGGGTTTTTACCTTCTTGTTCCACCTGATTGGCCGCCTGGCCGGGTTGGCTATGTTAGTAGGAGTAATATTTATGTTTATAGGTATAAGCGCAGCCTCACTGGTTCGTGAAGAAATGAATATGGGCGATTATCAGCTCGACACAACCACTTTGATACATGCGCTTCAATGGCTTGTCCCGGGTCCGGATGTAAGATGGCTGGCATACATTGCGATCTTCCTCTTTTTAATAGCTGTAACCGGGTTATTGATTTATACAGGACTCAGGTTGCTGCTCAAATGGCCGCCACTTCGCTGGCAGGTTGTTATTGTATTTGTTCTGCTGCTTGTTGCAGGAATACTTACCGGTGTAGGAGCTATTTTTCAATACGCAAGATCAACAGAAAGAGTTGCTTCGGTAACCAAAAGGCAAAGTATTGTTATGAAAGCAAACCATCTTCACCTGGCTTCGGGTCCAAATGAGTACAAACAGTACTTTATGCCACTGGCTGGTGATACTATTCCCGGGAATGTCAACTATGCTTTGGGCGAAATAAACCTGAGCCTCCGGCCGGTACCTGCCGACAGTTTGTTTGTTACCTTCATAAATTCTGCATCGGCCTGGCAGGAATCGCAGGCAACAGGCTATGCCGGTAATATTTCATACCGCTATAATCTTCAGGATACACTGGTAACACTCAATCCTTATTTTATGATTCCGCAAACTGATGGAATGCGCTACCAGAAGCTGGATGTAATTATCGGTATTCCTATCAATACAATAGTTGAAATAGATGAGCCTCTCAGGTGGCGTGCCAATTACAGTGATTTCATTGAAAATTCCCGCGACGGAGGAACATTAATTATGACTACATCGGGCTTAAAACTGAAAAATCCACCAGTGGCTGAATCCGATACTTTAGTTCAAACGAATTAAAATTAAGGCACAATACCCGTCTTTTATCCTTTTGCCGGCAGGTTACTCTTTAAAACAGGGTTATCTGCCGGCTTTTTTTATGCAAAACGAACCCAAATGTGAATTTCTGTTTTTAATTTTTGTAGTTTTAACGAGGGAAAAGTGTTTCATGCAAACAAAGACTTATCAATCCCGTTATTATCTGTTCCATAAAAATAAATTAAAATAATGCGATTAAAACCGGGAAAAATTACAGCCATTATACTTGTTACAATAGCAGTTTTACTTCTTGTTGTGTTTTTCGCTGTTTCACCTGTCGCGAAATATATGATTGAGAAAAACAGCGTAGAGTGGACAGGCCGGAAAATTACCATGAAAAGCCTTTTTATCAATCTCTGGAAATGGAATATAACGGTTGAAGAATTGAAAGTATATGAGTATAAAAGTGATAAAGTGTTTTTCGGTGCTGCTAAACTTTATACAGCCATTGGTTTACCTCAATTAATCAGTGGCAAATACTTTGTAAAGACGATACAGGTTGATGCCCCCAATGTATTTATCGAGCAAAACGGTGTGCTTTTTAACTTCGACGACCTGCTAACCCGGTTTACAGCTGTCGATACCACTCAAAAGGAACCTGAACAACCTTCGGAACCTGTTGAATACCGGATCGAAAACATTGAAATTACCAACGGATCAATCACCTACCGCGATAAAGTTTTAAACCATGAAATAGTACTGCAGGAATTTAAACTGGGTTGCCCCCTTGTAACATGGGATTCGCCGCTGTTGAATGCAGGCACTCAGTTTAATTTCAAATCAGGGGGCAAGGCAGAGGCAAGATTATTCTTAAATATTGATTCCTTGTCGTACCTTTTAGATGCCAGCCTTACAAAACTTGATCTGAAGCTGATTACACCATACATGAAGGATTATGTGAAGACTTCCTATGCCGGAGGTTTCCTGGATACAAAACTGCGTATTAGAGGCGATTTTGATGTTCCTGAAGCAGTGGCAGTAAAAGGCAGTATAGCACTTTCGGATTTCAGGATCGATGATGAAGCAAAAGTAACGGTAGCATCCTGGAAAGATTTTTCAATTGCTGTTGACTCTCTCGATGTGGCCGGCAATATCTATGATTTTGGAGTTATCAGTCTGAATGATCCGTACCTGCTTTTCGAATATTATGAGAAAAGCGACAATTTCACCAATATGATGGTGCCTTCCGAGACTTTGTCAACTGACACTACAGCATCCGTGGATTCTGTTGATTATTCCAATCCGTTCACCATCATGGCCGATTATGTAAAGCAGATCAGCAAGGATTATATTATCAGCAATTATACCGCTGAAAATGTGATACTTAAAAATGGCCATATCGTTTATAAAGACTACACGCTTGAAGATAAATTTGTGTACGACCTCGAAAATCTTGAAATGCGCTCGGGCCGGATCAGTTCGAAAAGTGATAGTGTTACATTCGACATGAGTTGCCTGGCTAACCGCTCGGGGAAACTAAAAGCACACCTGGCCTTCGATCCGCGTGAT
>JAIFMH010000014.1 GCA_020048595.1 Bacteroidota bacterium
TCTTGCTCCGGTATAAGAAACCCTGGTTTTATAATTTGGAATTTGCAACTTGAATATTGATCCTTGTTTTGAATGAGGAAATTACTTGTGTATTAAATGTTGGCACAATTAATCCAACCTTACCGCTTCAACGCAGCTAAAAAGCTATATCCCTTTTTATACAATTTATTCCATATTTTTTTGAAAATTCTAACATGGTTTCCAATGGGTTTGTAGTTTGCCCAGGGCGTCAATTTCAGGTAGGAATAGAATTCATCCTTGTATCGCAAAACATAATTGTACGAAGTAAAGATTGGTTTTATCCCGATAAAGTGAATAAGAAAAGGGTCTTCTTTTTCGAGCATCGAATAACTATTCCACCTGGAATCCAGTTCAAGCCATTGATTGGCAAACACAACATTTAATCCATACTGGTCAGGGAAATTGGCATATTTTGGCTGCGGCTTAATAAAAGAAGGCCGCTGTTGAAATATTTTGATTCAGGAGCAATACCTAATTCTTTATAATTGGTAATTCCTCCCCATGAGCAACTCACCACTTCCGACCGATCCGGAACTCCGCCTATAATTTTATCGCCGAGGTCAATGTTCCATAACATCGAAATATCTTTTCTTACAATCATGTCAACATCAAGATAAATTACCTTTTCAACGTCAGCTGGTATAAACAACGGAAAAAATAATCGGATATAGACGATCAGCGGGAACGACGAACCATCCAATGGAAGCATTGATTTATCCTTGATTATATCATTGATTTCGAACCAGAAAAATGAAACTTTATGAGAGTCGGCGCATTTCTTTAAGTTTTCTTTGTTGGCTGTACTGAGTTTGTCACCGACTATATAAAAGTTAAGGTGTTCGTCGGAATGATGATTCACATCAATCGATTTTATTAAGGCCGCCAATAAAACCGAAAAATGATTATCACAAACTGTAAAAATTGTTATTGCGTTTGACATAGTTTTCATTTTAAACCGTTTACGAAAAAAGGTATTCTGCTCTGAATTTTATATTCCGGTACACAATCCGCACTATCTTGATGAAGAATGAATCGGACAATTGAAGTTGCTTCTTAAGTTTCTTGCGTGCAACCTGGCTGGGTTCTGCGGAACTATTCTCCTGAATAAAAATTTCCCTAAAATCATTATGGATTATAGCTTTACCTTTATGCTGGACGAAAGACATTGCCATTTTAAATTCAGCCCTGTCAGATTTTATTCCTTCGGCATAGTCGCCGAATTTATCGAGGAAACTGCTCCTTCTCAGATGCGGATGATCACTATAACAATTAAACTGAGAGGCGTTAGGTCGCCAGAAATGAAATTTCATTTCTGAAAATCCATCTTTTAGTGGGTTTAAATATGGATGTTTCCGATATGCGTAAAAGCGCACCAGGTCAAGTTCCGGGTCTTCTTTGATCAATGATAAACCAACTTTTAAACTTTGGCAAAATTTATCAGTAGGGATGAAATCCTCCTGTACATAAAGTGTAAATGGAGTTTTAACTGCACGTTGCCCTTTGTTAATATTGTTTGCCAGTCCTTTGTTTTTGGCAGCGAGTATTCTCGTAATCCCGTATCGGGTTTTAAAAAGCTCCAGTTTTTTTATATGTTCACTCTTGCTGCCATCGTCTGAAACAACAATCTCCCGAAAACGGATCTGTTTATCCTCAAATGACTTTAACAATCGTTCAAGCGAGCTACTCCTGTTGTAGTGTGTAATTAAGAGTGTTATTTCGCTGAAATAGTTCGTTTCTGCTGTCATGATTTTTGTGGTTTTAATGATTGGTAAACAAAGCGTAGCAATATTTGAATGAAACGTTTACATGTAATTTTTTTAAGCTGGACTTTAGTATGAAAATCCATCAAATACAAATCGGTTTTCTTTTTCGCAAATGCGTTGAGTCATTCGATAAAAGTGTGTTAGTTTTTTAATCCTTCGTTTCTGCCGCTTTTTATCACTTCAAATTTTACCTTTTGTTTCAGGAAATAATTCTAAACGTATTTGTAAGATAATCCTGAAATGCTGGTTGTAAATGAAGCTTAAGATTTTATCTTTCTTATTAATAAATATATAGGCACACAGAGCTCCTATCGCCAATTGGTCAAAAGCGAAAATATCCCACCATTTGATTCCATTCATTCCCGGGAAATACACTTTTGCATGAACTGGTTTACTAACTATATTTTCCATATATCTTAAGGATGTAATTTGTGTTATCTGGATCGTTGTTCGTTATTCTTCCAAGTATTCAATTCTGAAAGGTTTTAATTGTCGGATTGGTTTTCTTAAACGGATTGGCCGATAGGGTGTAATAATATTTTACTGTAATTTATCAAAGACAAATATACATTAATAAGAAATTGTTAAATAGGTAATATGTGTTTAAGGATCTTGTGTTTTGGTTCTGATTTGGATAAAAGCATTTTATTTGGAAATTTGTAAAAAGTAGAAACTCAGATTTTCTTATCTCTTATTGAAGTTTACTGATATTAAATCCAACTAAAATTTGTTCTTTAATGGTATAAGTAACTGATAAATAGTAATTTGCAAATATGTTTAGTCGTTGCTTTGGCTCAGACTAAATGGTTCCTGCCTTTTATTGAAAATAAATGTGGATTTTGAAACTGAGATTTTTATTTCAGATGTTATCCAAATATTAGCCGGACATCAAAAAAAATTTTTAATAGAAAATCTATATATGTAAAAAAATATTACTTTCATGTCTATATAATTTACGATAGTCGGATAATTTCTTATTACTTTTAACCTTAATATCAATAAACGAATAGATGTTACTGATCTGTTTTGTAAATAGGAACCTCAACCCGGCTCATTCTATTACAGATTCAATACTTCAAACAGAAATCTGAATTACTAATCTTCAAATGCAATTTAAAATTATGACTATCCGTAACAGAATGTTAATCTTGTTTTCGGCGATAATTATTCTTCTTTGCGGGGTATTGTTTGTGTTTTTCAAATCGCAGAAAAAACAAAATGAACTTATGTTACGATCTGCTGTAGCGCAGCAGGCAGAATTAGTGAATACAGCTATTAATGTAAAATCCGGTCAACTGAACGAGTTGCTCGCTGATTATACCATTTGGGATGATCTTATCTATCATTTAAGTTCCCCTGATCAGAAATGGGCAATTGATAATATTGGGACTAGCATCGAATCGTTTCATTTGAATTCAATACATGTTTACGATCTGAAAAGTAAGCTCATATATAATTTCGGCGATTCCACCGAAACAATTTTTACTGATTCAGTTCAGAAGCAGAAAGTGCTTGGTGCTATTATGGTTAGTGGCAATTTTCATTACTTCTGTAATTCATCTAAAGGAATCATAGAAATATCCGCATCCACAATTCATCCTACATTCGACTTAAGTCATTCAACTCCGGCAAAAGGAATTTTTATTCTTACCAAATGTTGGGACTCCGTTTATTTGCAGGAATTGTCGAGAAACACTTCAAGTCGAATCGGTCTGATTAAAAAGTTGGAACAGGAACCATATACTATCAGCAAAGATTCACTTATTGTTTTTAAAACTCTTTCAAATGATGCCGGTCAAAATATTGCAGTTCTGGCTTTCAGCAAATCCAATAAAGCTCTTGCCAGTTTCAATAAAATAAATGATTTTGTGTTTATTTTTCTATGTTTATTCCTTACACTTATAATCGTAAGTTTCTTTTTTGTCTTTTATCAATGGGTGCGCAAACCACTCCGTATAATATCTGCCAGCCTGAGTGATGGTGAAACGTCACAACTGGAAATTCTGGAGAAAAACAAAGATGAGTTCAGCCAGGTAGCCGAATTGATAAAAGTATTTAATTATCAGAAAGCTGAACTGCAGGCTGAAAATCTTGAACGCCGTCTTTCGGAAAACAGGCTTTTACGCCAGAGCAATATACTTCAAGGTATGGCAGAGGCTTCAAATCTTATGCTTACTGGCGAAAATCCTGATATTTGTATTATAAAAGCACTCGAAATTATTGGAAAAGTTTCCGAAATCGACAGGATATTTGTTTATAAGAATGATACCGATCCTTCAACAGGTATACGAAAAGTGAAACATATTTACGAATGGATCAGTCCTGTCATAGCTGAAAGAATTAATAAATCTGAATGTGACGAATTTATTTACATTCATGTTGACAATGTTTGGTATTATCCGCTGTTTGAACGCAAAGCGCTTAAAGGGCTTACATCTGAATTCCCAGGTGAAATAAAATTGCTTTTTGAAAGGCAGCTGATAAAATCATTAATCGTGGTTCCAATCATTGATCAGGAAGATGATACATTTTGGGGAGTTGTTGGCTTTGCTGATTGTACAACAGAGCAAAACTGGTCGATAAGTGAGGAAAACTCACTCCGCATGCTGGCAAATAACATCCGGAACGCATTACGCAGATACGAGTCACACGAAAAGTTAAAAGCAGCTATGTTCCAGGCGCAATCTGCTGACCGGGCGAAATCAGATTTTCTGGCATCCATGAGCCACGAAATACGCACTCCAATGAATGGCGTATTTGGTATGACCAGCTTGTTGCTCCATACCGATCTTTCGGAAATACAGCGCGAATATGTTGAGATAATTGAAAATTCCGGCGATAACCTGATGAATATAATTAATGAGATCCTTGACTTCTCGAAAATAGAATCTGGTAGGATGGATCTTGAGAATTCATCCTTCGATTTGCGAAGGTGTGTTGAAGATGTGCTTGACCTGGTCGCCCCAAAAGCCTTAGATAAACACCTTGATATTATTTATTATATTGATCCGGAAGTCAATCAATTCATCTTTGGCGACGGTTTCCGCTTACGCCAGATCATTGTTAACCTGATTGGAAATGCCATTAAGTTTACTGAAAAGGGTGAGATTTATATTCACATCATGTTAAAAGAATCTTTTGATGATGGAATTATTCTTGAGTTTTCAGTTAAAGATACCGGTATTGGAATTCCGAATGACAAAATTTCCAGTTTGTTTTCACCTTTTATGCAGGCTGATGCTTCAACCACCAGGAAATACGGAGGTACCGGGTTGGGTCTGGCTATATCCTCAAACCTGGTAAAACTAATGAAAGGTAAAATATGGGTTGAGAGTATTGCAGGTCAGGGTTCCGATTTCCGGTTTACAATCGAAACGCGGTTTACCACTCCCAATGCTGACATAAATCCAATATACAAGGTGCTTCAGAGTTTGCCCGGCAAGAACATACTGATCGTGGATGATAATCCTACCAATCGTAAAATTCTTGATTTGCAGTGCGAATTCTGGGGAATGAAAGCTACAACTGTTGAATCAGGTGAAAAAGCACTTGAAATACTCAAGACCGGGAACAAATTCGACGTCGGGATTCTTGATATGCAAATGCCTGAAATGGATGGCATAATGCTTGCCCGCGAAATCAGGACTGTACATTCAAAAAAGGAATTACCACTCATTATGCTTACATCAATCGGGTACAACATTCAAACGGAAGATATGCAGAACCTGTTTGCTCATTATGTAAACAAACCAATCAAGCATTCGCAGTTGGCTGATATTTTACTCAAAGTGCTGTATCCAAACGCATCTCAAAATCCAGTTCAATTGTCCAACGAAACAAACCTGGGCTTGCTGGCACAAAAGTTCCCTTTCGAAATTCTTGTGGCTGAGGATAATATTATCAATCAGAAAATGATCCGTAATGTGCTTCAACTACTTGGATATTCAACTGATCTGGCAGCCAACGGATTGGAAGTTATTGAAGCCGTTAAACGAAAACGTTATGAGCTTATCTTCATGGATATTCAGATGCCTGAGATGGATGGATATGAAGCAACCCGCATTATTGTTGAGCACATGCCTAATGAAAGGCCAATAATAATAGCAATGACAGCTAATGCGTTGAGTAGTGACAGAGAAAAATGCCTTGCTGTTGGCATGGACGATTATATCACAAAACCACTTAAAGTTGAAGATTTGCAGAAAACGTTTCAATATTGGGGCGAAAAACAGGGTGCATTACTGAAGGCTTGATTAGAAACAAAAGAATTATGGTACCTTTGAATAAGTTGATACTTTTGTAATAAATTAAACATTAGATTCAGCTTTAAAAATTAACAGCAAATCAATAAATGATAAATAAACTTAAACAATAAAAGGTAATGAAGAAAATATTAGTAACAGGAGGCACTGGATTTATTGGATCTCATACTGTAGTTGAACTGCAGCAGAATGGATATAATGTAGTTATTGTCGACAACCTCTCTAACTCAACCATTGACGTACTAGATAATATTAAAAAAATTACCGGAATTATGCCTGCATTCGAGCAGTTTGATCTTGCTGATGCTGCTCTTACAGCCGATTTTTTAAAGAGGAATTCTGATATCAGTGGAATAATACATTTTGCCGCGTTTAAGGCTGTTGGTGAGTCGATGGAAAAGCCATTAGACTACTACAGGAATAATTTGCAGTCGCTCATCAACCTGCTCGAAGGCATGAAAACCAATGGTATCTCCAATATGGTTTTTTCTTCATCATGTACTGTTTACGGGCAGCCTGACGAATTGCCGGTAACCGAACAGGCCCCTATTAAACAAGCGTGGTCATCGTATGGCAATACAAAGCAGATGTGCGAAGAAATCCTGCGTTTCACAACACTGGCTCATCCTATACACGCAATAGCGCTGAGATATTTTAATCCTATTGGTGCACACGAAACGGCACTTATCGGTGAATTACCACTTGGTGTTCCAAATAACCTGGTTCCATTTATTACTCAGACAGCCATTGGTAAACGGGGTTGCCTCAGTGTTTTTGGCGATGATTACAATACACCCGACGGAACGGCAATCCGCGATTACATCCATGTAGTTGATATTGCCAAAGCTCATGTGGTTGCCGTTGAAAGGATGCTAAACGGCAAATGCAAGCTTGATCTTGAAATATTCAACCTTGGAACCGGTACTGGGTATTCCGTTCTGGATGTTATCAACGCATTTGAGCGTGTTACCGGCGAAAAGCTGAATTACAAAATTGTACCGCGCAGGCCGGGTGATATTGAAATGGTATGGGCCGATACGCGTTTTGCCAATGAAGAATTAGGTTGGAAAGCAGAAAAAAATATAGATGATATGATGCAATCCGCCTGGAAATGGGAAAAAGCCCTGGTTAACAGGCAAATCCCGTAGAGACGCGATGCCTCGCGTCTCTATACGGCAGCAAAAAAGTATTGAGACGCTCGTGTCTCAATACACCAGGCCACCAAGCCAGTCAAAAGTCAATAGAAAATAGTAAAATAGAAAATAGGGAAATACGCGATGTGCCAATCCCAACACCTAATCCCTGAAAAAAACATGAAGAAAATACTCGTTACCGGCGGAGCCGGATTCATTGGATCACACCTGGTAAGGTTACTTGTTAAAAAATATCCGGATACTCTTTTTGTTAACCTGGATTTGCTTACATACGCAGGAAACCTTGCTAATCTGACAGATATTCAGGATTCACCGAATTACGAATTTGTCAAAGGCGATATTGTTGACGAAGAATTTATCATGGCCACATTCGATGCCTATCGCTTCGACGGAGTAATTCACCTGGCAGCCGAATCGCA
>JAIFMH010000078.1 GCA_020048595.1 Bacteroidota bacterium
GTTTTATTTCCATTTCCTTTGAAGTGCCCGATGCCATGCTGGCTTCAACGATATTCTGTTTCCCTGAGCGGGCTGCCTGCACCATTTGATCAATAGTGCGGTCATAGGGGTGAAAATACTTTTTAGTGAAATATTTTGTTCCGTCAAATATAATTTCTGATTTCTGGTAGGTTATCAAACGCTCGTAACCTCCATATTTGGGGATAAAACCATCGGGGTTGTATTGTTTGCCCATGGGTGTTCTATTTAATTGTTGGATTCTTTTTTTTCTTTCGAGGGACAATCAAGACAATTAAGACAGTGGATCACTGTCTTAATTGTCTTCAAAGTCAGAAATTAAAAATAAAGATAACATTAAAAACCTACCTACTGATTATCATCACTAAACCTGATATCCTTAATATTTAACTGTATATTCTTAACTCCGTTCCATTCGTTTTCCTCTATATGGTAACAGATATTCATGCTCTGACCCTTTTGAATCAGATCAAATTTTTCGCCCTGCTGAAAAGCAATTCCCGAATAGGGATCGCTGCGTACGGATTCCTGGTAAACAGTCATTTTAACATGGTTTTTGCCGACAATTCTCGCGTGACCTGAATCCACCGTATCGCGCGTCATAAAAACCGGTGACATATTTCCCGGGCCAAAAGGAGCAAACTGTTTTAGGATGCGAAGGAATTTGGGTGTGATCTGGTTCAGATTCACTTCAAGGTCAACCTCCACTTCGGGAATCAGCATTTCATCTGTTATACTTGCTGATACTATTGAATTAAACCTTTCCCTGAATGGTTTAAGGTTTTCAGGTTTCATGGATAATCCTGCAGCGTACATATGCCCGCCAAAGTGTTCGAGTAAATCGCTGCAGGCATCAATGGCATCATATACATCAAAATCTTTCACTGATCGGGCGGAGCCAGTAATTAATCCATTCGATTGTGTCAAAACTACAGTCGGGCGATAATACGATTCTGTAAGTCTCGATGCTACAATTCCGATAACTCCTTTGTGCCAGTCGGGATTAAACACAACCGTGGCCCTGGCTTTGCGGAGTTTATCATCTTTATTAATGATATCAAGAGCTTCCTGGGTGATTTGCGTATCGAGTGTACGGCGTTCGGTATTAAAATCGTTGATTGTTTGGGCAATACTTGCAGCCGTTTCCATATCAGGTGAAACGAGCAGTTTTACTGAGTTGCGTCCGCTTTCTATTCGTCCGGCAGCATTGATGCGTGGGCCAACCACGAAAACCATATCGCTGATGGTGAGTTCGCGGCTAAACAACAATCCCGCATCTTCCCCGTCTTTTTTTATCTCTTCTTCAGGTTTGCGTACAATATTAGCTACTCCCAGAATAGATTCAATTCCCGGTCGAGGATTTGTATTAATAAGTTTTAATCCAAAATGCGCAAGTATGCGGTTCTCTCCTATTATAGGAACAATATCAGAAGCGATACTGATAGTAACAAGGTCTAGGAATTTATAAAGACTATCGAATGAAATATCATGTGTTTGAGCATATGCCTGAATCAGTTTAAAACCTACTCCACATCCGCACAGTTCATCAAAAGGATAGGTAGAATCAATTCGTTTGGCATCAAGCACTGCAACTGCCTCGGGCAATTCATCACCAGGCCGGTGATGGTCGCAGATAATAAAATCAATACCTCGCTCGCTGGCATATTTAACCTTATCAACAGATTTAATACCACAATCGAGTGCAATGATCAGTGAGAAATTTTCCTGTTGCGCATAATCAATACCCTGGAATGAAATCCCATATCCTTCGCTGTACCTGTCGGGGATATAGTAATCAATATGTTCAAATCCATTTTCCTTCAAAAAAGCATAAACCAGCGAAACGGCAGTGGTACCATCCACATCATAATCGCCGTAAACCATAATTTTCTGGTTGTTGGCTTTTGCTGTAGCTATCCGCTCAATGGCTTTATCCATGTCGTTGAGCAGGAAAGGATCGTGCAGTTGCGAAAGGTCGGGTCTGAAAAATGCTTTTGCCTCTTCAAAACTGGTAACGCCACGTTGTACAAGCAATTCGGCAAGTGCATTTTCAATGCCAAGCGCTACAGCTATATTCGTAACAATAGTTGCATCCCCTTTTTGTTTTAGTACCCAGCGTTTTTCCATACAGTAAGCCCTTCAGCTAAAATATCTAAATTATTGCATAAAAGCTTCGCTTTTTTAGAACTCAGCTATCTATCAGGAATCAGAATTAAAACCTGAACATCCAAAAGATTGTTACTAGAATGTTGACCGCATAGCTTCCACAGGATCGAGGCGTGAAGCTGACCATGCCGGAAACAATCCGGAAACCAGTCCGATTACTGCTGAAACCGAAAGCCCAAGAACAATATTCTTGAGGCTGAGAATTAGTTCCATGCCAGCAAAATTGGTCACTAATACCGTTCCAATATAAATTAGTAACAACCCAAACAAACCACCAAGCATGGAAAGAAACACAGCTTCGAAAAGGAATTGTTGCAGAATAAATGCATTTCTGGCTCCCAGTGATTTTTGAATACCGATCTGTGCAGTTCGCTCCTTTACCGAAACAAACATAATATTGGCAATACCAAAACCTCCAACCAATAAGGAGAATCCACCAATGATCCAGCCCACAATGGCCACAACACCAAATATCTGATCAAAGCCTTGGGTAATAATGCTGGTTTCGTTGATTGCAAAGTTATCTTTAACAGCCGGCTTCAGTTTCCGCACAGACCGCATGATTCCGGTTAATTCATCGCGCAAAGCTTCGTTCGAAATATTTTTTTTGCCTTTAACAAGAATTGATGATTCGATGTTACGGCTTTCGAGATCAATGAAATTACGGGCAAAATTTACCGGCAGTACAACCCATCTATCGTTGGAGCCGCCAAAAGCATTGTCACCTTCTTGTTTAAACAGACCGATTATTTCAACTTTTCTCCCGAAGATCATTATTTCTTTCCCAAGAGCATCCACATCGCCTAAAAGCTCACTAATGATTTTACTACCTACAATGGCTACTGCCCGTCCACCCTGCGATTCAGCTAAAGTAAAAAACCTTCCTCTACTCAGGTTAACTGTATTTACTTTATCATATTCATGGGATGCTCCGATAATAACTGCATTTTCGAATGTAATTCCATCTGATTTGATATTTCTCTCGGTTGCAACATAATATCCTGTAGCCTCAGCCAGACTGCTGCGCTTCTGAATCTCTTCCATTTCCTGCAACCGTGTTTCAGGGCGTTTCATATACTCCCACCAGGCGTAGTCAGCATCACCCATTGCCCATGGCCATTTCTGAATATAAAGAACATTGCTGCCTAGTTCTTCAATGTTTTTGCGTAATTTCATTTCGATGCTATCAAAAACGGTAAGCACCGAAATAACTGAAAAAATACCTATTGTAATGCCTAACAGCGACAAAAAGGTACGAACCTTGTTGGCAAAAATGGCCTGGCGCGCAAAAGCAAACGACTCTCTTATCAACCTTAGATAAAGCATAGTTATGTTAAATGTTTTAGAATTAATTAAATGACGAAATTCCCCTCGTACTTAAAGGATCCATATACGAGATGCTACGTGACTTAGACTTTGTATTGAATAGCGGAAATTCGGAATCTGGAACCATGTAGCGTAAAAATGTTCCCTAATACCGTAATACCGTCATCGGCCACAATTGTCTTCAACACTGATGTAAAATTACACACAATTTTGATCCTATTCACTAATTAGAAGTACTTTTGATAATTAATGGCTTTTTTTCGCGTTTACCTCTTAAACCTGCCTCAAAAATTAATAAAATTGCAAATTATTCCCGAAAAGTTAAATCCCTTATGAATACTATAAAACCCATTCGTTCTGCACTGATTTCGGTGTATCATAAAGACCATGTTGACGAAATTGCCCGCAAATTAAATGCCTTAGGCGTCACCATTTATTCCACCGGCGGAACATATGACTTCATCCGTAGCCTGGGAATTGAAGCAATCACTGTTGAAAGTCTTACCTCCTATCCGTCAATCTTCGGCGGACGCGTTAAAACATTGCATCCTAAAGTCTTCGGTGGAATTTTATTCAGGCGTGAAGAAGAAGAAGATTTAAAACAAGCTGCTGAATTTGACATCCCTCCTATCGACCTTGTGATTGTTGATTTATACCCGTTTGAGGCAACGGTCGCTTCCGGAGCTGAAGAAGAAGATATCATCGAAAAAATTGATATCGGCGGCATTTCGCTTATCCGTGCTGCCGCAAAAAACTATAACGATGTTATCATTGTACCTTCAGCAGCACAATATAAAGATCTGATAAAATTGCTTGACGAAAAAAACGGAAGCAGTGACCTGAACGACAGGTATTATTTCGCCGCCCAGGCATTTAATGTTTCCTCACATTACGACTCTGCCATTTTTAATTATTTCAACCGCAAAACAGATATCAAAGCGTTCAAACAAAGCCTGGGTAAAAGTGAAATTTTACGTTACGGAGAAAATCCGCATCAGGAAGGTGTTTTTTATGGCGATCTTGCAGAAATATTCGATCAGCTTCACGGCAAAGCCATTTCATACAATAACCTTGTCGATCTTGAAGCAGCTCTTGCACTGATCCGCGAATTTACCGAACCCACATTTGTTATAATAAAACATACCAATGCATGCGGTGTTGCAAGCCGTCCGACTTTAAAGCAGGCCTGGCTCGACGCTCTTGCCGGTGACCCTATTTCGGCATTCGGCGGAGTGGTAATAACCAACAAGATTGTTGATATGGAAACAGCCGGAGAGGTGAATAAACTGTTCTTCGAAATAATAATTGCACCCGAATACGAAAATAATGCACTGGAACTCTTAAAGTCAAAGAAAAATAGAATAATTTTGCAGATTAAACCAGTTGATTTTCAGGCTAAACAATTTAAGTCGGTACTTAACGGAGTAATCGAACAGTTGAAGGATACACATACCGAAACTGTTAGTGACCTGCAGAATGTTACTGATATTCATCCTGATGAACAACAGGTTAACGATTTATTATTTGCCAATATCATTGTTAAACATTTAAAGAGCAATGCTATTGTACTTGCCAAAAACGGTCAGCTATTGGGTGCCGGATGTGGAATGACCTCAAGGGTTGATGCACTGAAACACGCCATTTCGAAAGCTGCTGAGTTTGGCCTTGATTTGAATAATGCTGTTATGGCCTCGGATGCATTCTTCCCGTTTGCTGATTCTGTTGAGTTGGCTCACAAACAAGGTGTTACCGCTGTGATACAACCGGGAGGTTCGGTACGCGACGAGGATTCAGTTAACTATTGCAACCAGAATGGTATAGCAATGGTTTTTACCGGATACAGGCATTTCAAACATTAATACAAATTCCGGAATATGAGCCGGATAAAATTCAGAAAGAAAGAAACACAATTAAAAAAAGGAAGTATACAAACACATGGGACTTTTTTCATTTCTTACCAAAGAAATTGCAATGGATCTTGGCACAGCCAATACCATTATTATATATAACGACAAGGTAGTTGTTGATGAACCTTCAATTATAGCTATTGAACGTAGTACAGGCAAAGTGCTTGCAGTGGGCAAACGCGCGCAGATGATGCACGGCAAAACCCACGAAAACATTAAAACTATCCGCCCATTGCGGGATGGTGTAATTGCCGATTTCCAGTCGGCTGAGTACATGATCCGCGAATTTATTAAAATGATAGGGCCAAGCCGCAGTCTTTTCCCACCTGCATTGCGGATGGTTATCTGTATTCCTTCAGGAATTACCGAAGTGGAAGAACGTGCCGTAAAAGACTCTGCTGAACAAGCCGGAGCAAAGGAAGTACGCCTTATTCACGAGCCTATGGCTGCTGCTATCGGTATTGGTATTGATGTACTCGAACCTACCGGAAACATGGTAATTGACATTGGCGGTGGTACAAGTGAAATCGCGGTTATTGCCCTTGGTGGTATTGTGAACAACAAATCCATCCGCATTGCCGGCGACGATTTTAATGCTGATATTGAAGAATACATGCGTAAACAGCATAATATCAATATTGGCGAGCGCACATCGGAACTTATCAAGATTGAAGTAGGATCAGCCCTTACCGAAATTGATAACCCGCCACCTGATTATGCCGTACACGGCCGCGATATGCTTACCGGTATTCCGAAAGAGATATATGTAAACTATGCCGAAATTGCGCATGCATTGGACAAATCCATTTCGAAAATTGAAGCCGCTGTGCTTAATGCCCTCGAAATGACACCACCCGAACTGGCTGCCGATATTTTTAAAACCGGCATTTATCTTGCCGGTGGAGGCTCATTGCTGCGCGGACTCGACAAACGTATTCATATGAAGACCAAATTGCCGATTCATGTTGCCGATGATCCGTTGCATGCCGTTGCCCGTGGAACCGGTATAGCTTTAAAGAACTTTGATAAGTTTACGTTCCTTATTAAATAAAAAGTTCCGGGTGCCATGTTCCGTGTTCCGCAGCCATCCGGCACCCGGCACCAGGAACCTGGCACCTTGTAATTTGCTCACTTAGTAACAAAAACCTATAAACACACGATACCGTAGCTGACTATGCGTAATATCCTGGTTTTTATTATCCGGTATCACTTTCTGCTGTTGTTTCTGCTGTTTGAGTTTTTATCAATCACACTGCTGGTAAATTCAACATATTACCAGAGTTCTGCTATTCTGAAAGCAGGAAGCAGGGTTACGGGACGTTTTTATACCAGCGTAAGCAATGCTACCGATTATCTCAAGCTTCGCACCACCAATGAGCACCTGGCCCAGGAAAACGCTTTACTCAGGCAAATGAAAGGCGTTTCATTTCTGAAAAATGACACAAGCAGTTTCTGGGTAAATGATACACTTTACAGGCAGCAATACAAGTATATTGTTTCAAAAGTTGTATTGAACACCGTTGGCAAGCGGAACAATTATATTATGCTCGATAAAGGCAGTCGCAGCGGTATTCAAAAGGATATGGCTGTAATTACTTCGAACGGTATTGTTGGCACTGTTGTACATGTTTCGGAGAATTTCAGCTGGGTGATGAGCCTGCTGAACAAACACACACGGATCAGCGGCCGTATTGTTAAAAACAACCAGATGGGAACCATTATTTGGAATGGCGTTGACCATTTGTATGGTACACTCACTGATATTCCTGCCCATGTGAAAATTGCCAAAGGCGATACTATCGTCAGCAGTGGATACTCCTACATATTCCCGGCCGGACTGATGATTGGAACCATAACCGATTTCAGGGTTGAACAGGGCGAACATTTCTATACCA
>JAIFMH010000061.1 GCA_020048595.1 Bacteroidota bacterium
TAAGGCAGATTGCAGTGCTGGCAATACTGGTTCTGGTCGGGATCATAGCCTCACGGGCAAAAATAATCACCGCAGCATCAAAGGATGTGCTTGCCAGGATAATATTTTATGTCACTCTGCCTGCTCTGCTGTTCACAAACTTCAGCAAGGTAGACCTGACCCCGGAGCTTCTCTCAAGCAGTATGCAGGCACTGTTACTTGCACTATTTGTCCTACTGTTCATGCTGCTAATGGGGTCACTTACAGCGAGGTTGTTTGGCCTCCGGGGGAGTCACGGGGCAATATTCAGGCTTCACAGTATGCTGGGAAATATAATTTACCTGGGGCTTCCGCTGATAGCTACTCAGTTTGGCAGGGAGGGCCTTCTCTACGCCAGTCTTTTTGTACTTGTTTCAAACATTCTTATGTGGACTGTTGGTGTGGCAGTTGTTGCGCCGGGAAGCGGTTTCAGTCCGGGAAAGATCTTGGCAAAGCTATTTAATATCAATACTATAGCTATACTATCCGGTTTTGCATTATTTCTTCTCTCAGTCAGGCTGCCACCGATTATAATTGATTCGGTAGGGGCTCTGGGCAGTACCACAACCTATCTTTCGATGATATATATCGGGGCGATGCTTTATTATGCCGATGGTAAAAAGATGTTGAAGAACCGGAATGTGTACCTGTTATCCTTTAACAGGCTGTTGCTTGTTCCGTTCATGCTCATCGGAATTTTTGCCCTTATGAATTATCTCTTTCCGGATCTCCTCCGGAGGGAGGTTCTGAATGTTGTGGTGATGCAGGCAGCCATGCCATGCATGGTGAATGTGGTGATCATGGTGAATATCCTGGGGAAGGATGATGATATAGCAACAGCGAACGTCTTTGTTTCAACTATTCTGAGTGTTATTACCCTGCCTTTGATATTGATTAGTCTCAAACTTATTCAGTGAATGCATACCAAAAGGGGGCAGGGTAATCTGAATAAGAGGTGAGAACCGAAAGCTAAGATACTTTTAGCGATATTCCCGGAAAAATTTCTCAACTTCCTCCCAGGAAACAATTTTAAAGTTCTGGCTCTTTTTTTTGCGGTTATCAAAATTAAAACCATCCTGAACCACTAAAATCCCTTTTGGGAAGCCGGGCAGCGGTGAATCAGTGACATCCAGCCCGTCGGTTTCTTGTACACCATCAATATTTCCATCGGTGATTCTGAAACTTCCGAGGTATTTATTGTTACCCTGTCTTTCAAAAACAGCATACGAATAATTCCCTTGTATTGAGGCGATGAGATATCCATTTAAACTATCGGTGGGGTAAATGGCAAGTCCCTCGATGTCGAATCTGATATTTTTATTTTCCTCAGAACTGTTCTGAAGAAACATGCCCTCGGCTGCTTCTCCGGGGTTGGCATCAAATTTCAATATCCCGCCTTGTTCCTTGCCAATGTAGAGTTTTCCGGTAATATCGTCGGCTACCATTCCCTCGGCCTGCATTCCCAGTGAAAAAGAACGGACCAGCTTTGCATCGACTTTGTTATCTTCTGCAAACAATTCATATTGTTCCACTTCGCCGGATTTGCTGTTCAAAAAGAGATAATACTTCTCCGTTTCTGTGTTTTTGTACATGCATAAACCATATACTTCGTCGCTCATTTGGGATTTGATTTTCCGGTTGTGAATGGAATCGAGTTCTCCATCTATATTCAGGCTGAATAGGGAAATCGAATTATAGGTGCGGTTGCTGGCTGCCAGTATGTCGATTGTTTTATCACCAAGCTTAAACCCGTAGCGTAAATCGCAGTTGTTCATATAGCCAGTTGGGTAGTAATTAAGCTGTTTCCCGGCTAAATTGTAGGTAGCCAGCCCTCCTTTTTTATCGGTACCAATAATTAGAGAGTTCTCAATATTTTCGGTGTTTAGCCAAATGGCCGGGTCATCAGCCGAATCCATGTTTTTGCCCTGCATTGTGGGTTCGGTTTCAGCACTTGCCTGAACGACAATTTTAATATGTTCACCTGCCTTGCGCGAAACCCTGTCAGGTCCGTTGCACGATTGCATTAAGAGCGTGAATGTTAAAACTGTAACAGTAACTATAACTGAACGACTATTCATGTATACTTCTATTTGCACTCAATTGATGACCTGTTATTACTATCCAGTTTGGCATTCCGGTTTCGGTGTCACCATTATTTTTACCATTTAAAACAGCCACTACTTTTTAAATTTTCCCTTATAAAGTTCCAGTTCATCTTCTGAATATTTTTCCAAAGCGCTTTCTGGAATTTCAGTCCTTTGGTTTATGGAAGCGATTTCAGGGCCTTCAATAAAAGTGTTGATACCCTTTTCGTTTTTGCTGATTATAAAATGGTCATAAAGTTCGCCGGCAGCGGTAAACGTTTTGAATTCGAGTTTTTCCCTGCTGACCGAAACATGTTGGTAGAGTTGTGTTAAAGAACCCATGCGTTCGCTCCAGAAACTGGTGTTCAGCCCATACATTTTTGGACCGGCTACCGAAACCACATACATTGGCATATTTTTACCCTGATTTTTTATTTCTTCAGGATTAAAACCACGGCAATAGGTATGGTCATGACCTGCAAGTACCAAGTCTACGCTATATTTTTCAAGTAAAGGCTGTATTGTATTTCTGTATTTCTCGTTGTTTCGTCCCTGCGAACACGAATAGACCGGATAGTGAGTGAAAACCACCGTCCATCTGTTGGGATTTTCAGCCAGGGTTTTATTGAGCCAGCTGATCACCAATGTACTGTCTTCCCTGTTTTCACCAAGCGCTGGAGAATCAAACGAAATGAATCGAACTCCTTGATAATCCAGATAATAATTTCGATTGTAGTATTCTTCTGACGGTGAATTTGTCGGTGCACTGTAGATCTGGTTCCAGTGTTTTGAGAAAGTGCGTGGTTGATTTTCCGGCTTATCGTATTCGTGGTTTCCAGGTGTAACAACACTGGGCATCATTCCAAAAATCCAACCACCTGCATAAAAAAATTCACGCCAGTACTCTTCGGTACTTCGGCTCACAAGGTCTCCGGCAAAAAGCATAAAGTCGGCTTCGGGAAAATGCGTGTAAGCCTGACGAAGTGTGCGTGAACCGAGCGATTTAATGTCGTTCTGTACGTCACCAAAATAGAGAAATGCAAAAGGTTCGTCTTTGGCCATGGAGGTTCGAAATTGAAACCATTCACTCCAGTTTTCCCCATCGCCTACACGGTATGCATATTTGGTTCCGGGCATTAGGTTTTCAAAAATTACCTTGTGGCCCATTGAAACCTGACTGCCTTCTTCCCATGGCGAATTTGTGCCGGTAACTTTAATCACCTTGTCCTCAAATTCAGGTGATGGGTCAAGGACGGCAATTTCTCCATAACTTCCGGTAATACTAAAAACGGTGCGCCACGAGACTGCTCTTGATGTTGCTGCGTCGCCAGGAATTGAAAGCATTACTCTGTCGGGGGAAACAGCAGGTTCAAAGTGGGGAAATTCATTATCCCTTTGTTTAACATCGGTTTGTTCAACTTGCGGATTGCAAGATATAAGAACAGTAATAAGAATCAGAGACAGATATTTCATCGTTGTTAATTTTAATAAATATTCATTTTTAATCCGGCCTGCAACCTGGTTCCGTTTTCAAGCGACGAATATGTGTAATCAGGTTTCCACTGATATGTGCGTTGCAATTCGTTCAGCAGGTTATTGGCCGAAGCAAATAATACGAGTTTTTTGGTGATAAAGATGTCAATGTTGGCATCGAGGTAGGAAACCTTATCATAGAAAACATCATACTGTTCGGTTTGGCCATTGCTGGTTAAGAAGTCGGCTGTATAGTTATACGAAATGCGGGCGCTAAAACGTTTGCTATCGTAAGCCAGCGATGCATTGAGAATGTCTTCGGCAGTTCCTGAAAGTTCGTATTCATTGTCTTTATTATCGACCCAGTTGTGGGTGAAGTTGGCGTAAACACTAAAATTGCTCAGCACTCCCGGAAGGAAATCCAGTTTTTTCTGAAAAGCTACTTCTACACCGTAAAGGTTTGCATTCCCTCCGTTGCCTGGTGTAAAACTCTCAAATTCTTTCCCTTCAGCTTTATTATACCGGCCTATATAATTGGCTTTTTGCTCTTCGGTAATATCAGTGCGGGCATTTATTTCATCGGGTGTGATTAAATATGGCGTGACTTCCTCCCAGGGCAAAATCTCAATTATCCGAACTTCATAATCACTGATATTTTTCATAAATATTCCTGCTGAAAGCAGACCGGTAGATCCCAGGTAATATTCGCCCAACAGGTCGAAATTGTGGGCCAGAGTTGGTTTAATATCAGGATTCCCAAAGTAGATTTCCAGGTCACTGATATCACATTTGGTGTATGGTACAATATCGCGATAATTCGGGCGGCTGATGGTTTTAGTGTATGCCATGCGAAATACACTTTTTGAGGTGGGCATGTATTTCAGGTGAACACCTGGCAACAGAGAAACATAATCCTGACTTGCGCTTACCTCATCAAAGGTTTCAGCACGTTCAAAATATTCGAATCCATGGTAATCTATTCTGGTTTGTTCAACCCGTAAGCCGGCGAGCAGGCTTATTTTATCGCCTAATTTCTGTGTTGACATAGCATAACCGCTGTAAATATCTTCAGAAGCTGTATAGCCATCAGCAATCTCAGAATTATAAAGCGTAACGATTTTCCATCTGTCGGTTGGTCCGTCGAAGCTTGTATTTTGCTGCCCAACCCAATCGGCAGTAACCGACTGACCAACTGTATAATTTGAATTGCTAAATGCCGAACTTACATCTTCCATGTTTTGTGCAAAATCGCTCCACATCCATTTCCAGTTGTAAACACCTGGAGATTCGGGATCGTTGTCAAGCGGTTTCCATTTGACACGGCCGAGAGTTTTACGGCTCTTATCCATAGTTTTGGCTTTCACTCCAAATTTCAGTTTATTTTCATATTTACCCTGTATTACAGGAATCTCAAAATCAAACTGGTAAAGGAACTGATCTACATTTGAACGTCTTTCACGGCCTTTAAAACCGTCCAGTTCCCATGTATCCACCCGGTTTTCATCGATGTCTTCTGAAGTTCTCCCTGCAATTTGTTCTAAAACATTATCAATTCCGAACCCTTTGTCGAGACCAAGAAAACGGGGAGTGGTAAAATCCATAACTACTGTTTTTTCATTGTAACTCTGTAGTTCGAAATCTCGTGAATTTGGCTCGTCTTCAAGGGTTGAGATATATGCGAATTTCCAGTTGGCTTTTAAAAGACCTATGTTATGTTCGCCTTCAAAACCATAGTTAAAGATTTTTTTATGTACTAAGTCACCACCTTTTTCATTTGCACCGGCATAAACATGGCGTTCAAGTTCGGGATGGAATGTGGGGTTTTCCGGATCATAATCTACAAACATATTACCCGAATTATCGTCAATCCCATCGTTGTCTTCATCTAAAACAATATATGGTTTGCCTGTTACATCATTTACACCGTCGCCATCAGCATCAATATCCCCGTCGATTTCATCTTCGAAATCTTCTATATCATCAAAAACCTGCTCAAAACTTTTGATGTCGCTGTATTCATCAGTCATTAACCAGTTTCCTTTGTAGCCTCCTCCAATATCGTCTATACGCAGCGAATAGGTTTTACGCCAGTCTTTGTAATCGTTGAAAATACCGGTGAACACTATCGAATGGTTTTCATTGAATTTGAAATCAATACCAAGAGTGTAACTCTGTCGAAGGCGTTCCATTAGTGTTTGTTCAATATTCAGGTATTTTGGAACAAAGTATTCTGTGTTACCAACCATAGTTGGTTCCCATGATGAGTTGTGATTATTTGAACCCAGTTTCTGGTCGTAAGCCGAGGCAGAGCCAATAATTCCCAATTTGTCATTAAAATATCTGTCTCCAAAAATGATACTCCCATTTATTTGCGGATCTCTGGTCAAAAAGTTATAACCGCCTGCACCAGATACAGAAAAACGTTTTGAATAAGGAGCTTTTCGGGTCACCAGATTTACTGCGCCACCAATGGCATCACCATCCATATCGGGTGTAATTGCCTTGCTCACTTCAATGATTTGTACCATATCTGCCGGGATTGCATCAATGCCAACCGAGCGGTTGTCACCTGTGCCGGATATGGCGGTGCCGTTGATAGAAATGGTGCTTTTTGAAGGATCGGTACCACGAATACTGATCAATTTGGCTTCACCCTGGTCGTACTGAACATGGACGCCGGGAATACGCTTTAAGGCATCACCAATGTTGGGATCGGGAAAACTACCCACCTGATCCGACGAAATTATATTCATAATACTAGCAGAGTTTAGCTGCATGTTAAGGGCTTTTAATACTCCACCGGCGCTTCCCATTATCACTACTTCGCCTATAATTTCATTATCTGAAAGCTGAAAGTTAAGCGTTTGCGTCGTGCTTGTTTTAATTGTAACATCTTTAGTGACCGGTAAAAACCCGACATATGAAACGGTTACAGAGTATTTGGCGGGGTTTAGCCCCACCAGGCGGTAAACGCCGTTATTATCGGTAATCGTCCCTTTGTTTAATGACTCTATAAACACTGTTGCGCCTGGAAGAGGCAAATTTTCGGAATCAACTACTCTGCCTGTAATAGCACCTTTGCTATTCTCGCTTTCATTTTCAGTTGCAAAAACGTTTACCAATGAGAATGAAAGTGTAATAATAAAGAGTGAAATGAGTTTTTTCATGAGATTTTTAATTTTTAAATATTGGGCAAAACTCTCTTAAATATGTTACAAGACGATTTCGAAATCTTCACAAAATTATTTCGATGAATTACAGTATTGGCTTAATGGTTATTATTACTACCATTGCAATTTTGCAATGAATGCAACTTGTAATAAGTATCGGCTGTGTGCTAATGGTACAACTAAGGAAAATCCAATTTGATTTGGATTAATTATGCCATTGTTGTTTGGTTGGTAATCGGTTGGCGAATGAAAATAGCACTGAAAAAGTACTATCTTTATTTGGTATATCTGTCCAACTTATAGGGGGCGAAGACAAAACTGCAATACAAATCAATTAAAGATAAAACAATAATTATGAGAAACTTTACAAAACCATTGCGTCTGAACATTAAAGGAATGGTTACTTCTTTAATAGTACTACTATTTGTAAGTACTTGTTTTGCTCAAACAGCTTCAAGCGTATCAGGATGGTATTTAACCGGTTATTCATTAAAAGACGGGACAAACCAGACGACATCTGTGTTAGCAGGAACCTCATCGACAATGACAGATAAGATTAGTTAGGAATACAATACAGGGTTCGATGGACTGATCCTCCAGAGGTTCTGAATCCGGATGAAAAGAGCTCTTTGGATTTTGAATTAAACACAATTTCTTCATTAGTCTGGAAAGCTCCTCAACAAAGTATGCTTTTTCAACAGGGTTTAAATGGCAACTATTTTATCACTCCTGACGGGACAAAGTATATCACAAAAGATATAAAGACAAGGTTAACCACAGAAAAAGTATTTGACAAGGGAACCAAAGGAACGAAACGATTTATCCAAATGAATTTTGGCAATGGATTCACCGCAACCTATAATTATGAGTGGAGAGATTTATAAACTTTCCAACATCTGCAATTACTCAAAGAGAGGCCCGCTGTAGCGGGTCTTTTTTTTGTTGCTTGGCTCCCACTCCTTCAATATTTTGCTGTGCGCGGCAGGGTTTCGCTTCGGTCGTAAAAAAAAGCCCGCTTCCGCGGGTCTTTTAGTTGTCCCTTTCGGGCTCGAACATGGACTATTCTGATCCAAAATCATAGTAAATTATAAAAATATATATCTTTAATAGTAGAATTCCTTATTTACGATATAATCGATAAACTTAAATAACGATTGTCGTTATTTAATATAATTTGAATATTCTTAAATAATGGCTATCTTTGTTTAAAATACGATGACTTATGAAGGATTATAATGCTGGCTCTTATATAAATCAAGGTTACTACAAGAGCTTTCAACCATCACTTATTAATAAGCAATGGATAATAGAAAATATGGAAGTATTGCAATTACTGAGCAAAGCTGATCGTGAACTAGGAAGATTGGATATGTACTCAAATTATATTCCAAACATCAATATGTTTATTAGTATGCATGTTCTAAAAGAGGCAACTCAGAGTAGTAAGATTGAAGGAACTCAGACCAAAATTGAGGAGGCTCTTCTTGAGAAGGAAGATGTTCCACTTGACAAAAGAGATGATTGGGAAGAAATTCAAAACTATATTCTTGCCATGGAATCTGCAATAAAAGCGCTGGGCCGTCTTCCTTTTTCATCCAGATTAATCCGGGATACCCATAAAATATTGTTACAAGGGGTACGAGGGAAAGCAAGACAGCCCGGAGAATTTCGCCGCAGTCAAAACTGGATTGGTGGTGCAACAATTAATGATGCAACATTTATTCCTCCCGTTCATAAATCAATTCAAGAGTTAATGAGCGATCTGGAAAAATTTCTTCATAATGAAGAGATCTTTTTCCCTGAGCTACTCAAAGTAGCACTAGTTCATTATCAGTTTGAAACAATTCATCCTTTTTTAGATGGTAACGGGAGAGTCGGACGATTAATGATCACCCTATATTTAGTAAAAAAAGGAATCCTTAAGAAACCAATTCTATACCTTTCCGATTTTCTGGAAACACACCGACGGCTTTACTACGAAAACCTGATGCGTGTCCGTGATAAAAATGATCTAAGTCAATGGTTCAAATTTTTCCTGGTCGGAGTTATTGAGACATCAAAAAAAGGGATTGCAACATTTGATAGCATACTACAATTACAGAAACAGGTTGAAATTAAACTTCAGACCCTTGGTAGCAGAGCTGCAAACGCGCAAAAAATCACAAATTACTTATATCAAAGACCTTCAATAAATGCCGAGAAGGTAAGTGAGACTGCAAAAATATCCTTACCCTCAGCATATAAATTAATTGCAGATCTTGAAAAGCTTGAGATTCTTAAAGAGATAACTGGTGGACAAAGGGGACGAGTTTATGTTTTTGATAGATATATACAGCTATTTCAATAATAGAATTTGGTAGAACTACAAAAGCCGGACGCCTTGACCACATCTGGCCTCCCCCAAAAACCTGGCAAGAATTAAAAAACCACTTACAAAAAATCTCGTAAGTGGTTGATTATCTTGTTGTCCCGTCAGGTCTCGAACCTGAACTCTTCTGATCCAGAATCAGATTTCAATGATAGCATTTTTTCATGGTCTGCGGACGGAAATTGCCGGAGGATGCGTATACACGTACGGTTTACATTACCCTAAGGTCTCCGGGCGCTCAGCCCACAATCTGTGCATTTTAGCCAAGGTATCGTGCAACCATAAGCATGTTACCTGTTCACCTTCGCCCAGGTGTCCTTCAGTCCCACGGTACGGTTGAAAACAAGCTTTCCGGGCTGGCTGTCGTAATCGACACAGAAGTAACCAATCCTCTGGAACTGCACCCTGGTAAGCGGTGCGGCCGCTGCCAGCGACGGTTCAACCTTACAGCCGGCGAGCACGGTAAGTGAGTCAGGATTGAGAAACTCCCTGGCATCAACATCCTTGTGACCGGAAGGATCTTCATCAATGAAGAGCCTGTCGTACAGTCTTACCTCGGCATCAAGAGCATGGGCAGCCGACACCCAGTGCAGCGTACCCTTGACCTTGCGGTCCGATTCCCCTCCGCCACTGCGCGTAGCCGGATCAATTGTACACTGCACCTCCACAATCTCACCTGCGGCGTTCTTTGTCAGTCCGGTACATTTGATTATATAAGCTCCCTTGAGCCGCACTTCCTGACCGGGTGCCAGCCGGAAGAACTTGTGGGGTGGATTCTCCATGAAATCCTCCTGCTCAATATAAACCTCCCTGCTGAATGGAACCAGGCGCGTTCCCTGTGACTCATCCTCGGGATTATTGATTATCTCCATATCCTCGGTAGCACCTTCAGGATAGTTGGTTATGATGACCTTAAGGGGATTCAGCACACCGAAAACTCGCGGGGCCCGCTTATTCAGGTCTTCCCTGATTGCATACTCGAGGAGGGAGACATCATTTATTGCCTCCACCTTTGTATATCCGATGAGGTCAACAAAACGCCTGATCGACTCAGGCGTATACCCTCTGCGGCGCAGTCCGCACAGCGTTGGCATGCGGGGGTCATCCCAGCCCTTCACCACTCCGTCCTTCACAAGCTCAAGAAGCTTGCGCTTGCTCATAACCGTGTAGGTGAGATTAAGGCGATTGAATTCTATCTGTCGCGGCCGGTAATCATCGTTCTTAAGCTGATCGATGAACCAGTCGTACAGTGGCCTGTGAACCTCGAACTCAAGAGTGCAGAGCGAGTGGGTAATGCCCTCGAAGTAATCACTCTGCCCGTGGGCGAAGTCGTACATGGGATATACCTTCCACTTTGTTCCGGTGCGGTGATGCGGAGTATACAGTATGCGGTAGAGGATAGGGTCACGCATGTGCATGTTCGGGGAAGCCATATCAATACGTGCCCTGAGCACGCGACTGCCCTCTTCAAACTCACCCTCATTCATGCGGAAGAAGAGATCAAGGTTCTCCTCTACGGTACGTTCGCGAAAAGGAGAGGCTGTACCGGGCAGGGTGGTTGTGCCCTTCTGTTCCGATATGGTCTCGGC
>JAIFMH010000179.1 GCA_020048595.1 Bacteroidota bacterium
CAGGTCTTTCAGCCGCTGTCAGGTTTCCCATTTCCCATTTCCCTATTTCCTTTATCCCATTTTCCTATTTCCCCATTTTCTATTTTCCCATTTTTCTATTTCCCTATTTTCCCATTTTCCCATCTCCCGCACACAACTATCCTCTCGTAAATGGATTAAAAGTAATCGTAAAAATAGTGCCTTTTTTGTTATCAATATCAATTTCCCCGTCTAACTGTTCAGTAGAGAGGATGCGGATGAGGTAAAGACCCAATGATAATGAGTCAGTAAGCTGGTAACCATCAGGTAGGCCTATTCCATTATCACCTGCGGATATTTGCAGGTATTGGTTTGGAAGTGTTTTAAGAGTAATAAAAATTTCAGGTTTTAGTGTTAATGAATGGCCTTTAGGAAAGGCATATTTCAGGCTGTTTGAAATAATCTCATTCAGAATTAATCCATAAGGTATGGCATAAACAAGCGGAATATTTACATCCTGTATTTCGGTACGGATATGTATTTTTTGAGGATCGGCCATGTATACCCTGAATAATTCGGTTACAAGCGATCGGGTATATTCTTTGATGTTTATCTCAGCAAAATTGCCTGTTTGATAGAGTTTTTCGTGCACCAATGCAATGGATCGTATTCGGTTTCGCGACTGCTCCAGGATTTCCTTAATGGCCTTGTCGTTAATTTTATTCGCCTGCAGGTTGAGCAGGCTCGAAACCACCTGCAGGTTGTTCTTAACCCTGTGGTGAACTTCCCTGAGCAGGATTTCTTTTTCATTTAAAGCAGCTTTAATTGTATCACCTGCTAATTTGCGGCTGGTGATATCAATAGTATATCCGGCCAGGTACATGGGTTTACCCTCAATAAAAATAGGGAATTTGGTTGTTGTATAGTACCTTCCATTCATCTCCTCTTCAATATCCGTTTGTTTTCCTTCATTTAAAATCCTGATGTCGTCCGCAACCATTTTTTTTGCTAAATCGGAAGGGAAAAGTTCGTCCATGGTTTTGCCTAGTAATTCATTCAGTGGCCGCCCGAGCATTTGTTCAAAATTGCGGCTTAACCTTATCGACCGGATATTTTTATCTTTAAAAAACACATAGATAGGACTGTTAAGCATAAACTGGTTAAAAATCTCCTGGCTCTCCAACAGTGATTCTTCTGCTCTTTTACGTTCGGTAATATTATCGATCATAACAAGCAGCGAAAGGAATTCACCAGCTTTGTTGTACATAGCACTTACCTGAACCAGGCCCCAAACGGTTTTTTTGAGCCTGGTAAAATATTTTTTCTCGGTGCGGTAGAGAGAAATTTCGTGGTTAAGCAAACGATTTACCTGCAAAATATCCTGTTTAATAAAATCAGGGTCAGTTAAATCGGCAAACGTGAGCTTTAGTAATTCAGCTTCGGAATATCCCAGAAATGATACAAACGCTTTGTTAACCTGGGTAAACCTGAAGCTGTCGTCAACAAGGGCCATGGCAATAGATCCGTTTTCGAAAATAAGGCGGAAATGTTCTTCCCTTTCCTGGAGTTTTCGCTCGGCATATTTCTGCTCTGTAATATCTTTTGCTACTGCCAGTATATTTACTTCTTCATTTTTAGTGAGAACAGGAACAAAGGATTCCTCATAAATTTTAAATGTGCCATGGTTTCCTAAGGCGCTATGTTCAAACTTAACAGGTTTCCATGTCCTGATACATTCCTCGTATTTTGATTTAAAGAGGTCAATTGATTCAGGCGCAAGGAACTCATAAACGGTATGGTTTAATATGTCTTTTTCGGAGAAACCATCGGCAAAGTGGTTTAAAAACAGGTAGTTTCCGTCCTTATCGTGAAGGGCTATAAAATCGGGTGAATTGTTAACCAGTGAGCGCCATTTTTCTTCGCTTTCGCGTAGTGTTTTTTCGGCTCGTTTGCGTTCGGTAATATCACGAAGAATAAATACAAATCCTGTAGGTTGCCCGAATGCATTGTGTATAATTTCTCCATTGATTTCTCCGTCTACTATACTTCCATCCTGGTGCTGACATCTGTATGGTTCAGGCCCCAGGCCTTTTCCATTCATCAGCAGATCGATATTTGCCATTGCTTTTTCCCTGTCGGAAGGCACAATAAATTCCAGAATATTGTGACCAATAATATCTGCTGTATCAATGAAGCCCAAAAATGATAACGCTGCGGGCGAAACCATTAATATTGTACCATGAAGATCAGTATCTGTTATAACATCCGGTGATGCTTTAATTGTTGACTTATAAAGTTCCTCACTTTCATGAAGCGCATCTTCGGCCATCTTGCGTTCGGTAATGTCAGCAATAAAGCTGAGAACGGCGGTTTGTCCATCCCATTCAATTACAATTCCACTGAATTCGACCCATTTTATACTGCCATCTTTAATGATAACTCTTGCAGGATAGCGATGAAGAGATTTACCTTCAAAAAGTTTCATGTAGTTTTTAAGAAGCTCATTCTTGTCGTCAGGATGAATATAGCTTAAATAGGATTCTGAAAGTACTTCCTGCTCGGGATATCCCAGAAAATCAAAGAACCTTTTATTTGCGTAAGCAATTTTATCGGGTAAGGAAACAATAATGGCATCATTTACATTTTCAACTAACGTCTGGTAGCGGTCTTTGCTTTTCTGAAGTTCAAGTTCAGCTTCCTTTTCTTTGGTGATATCAAGGCTTGTTGTTTGATATCCTATGGTTACACCTTGTTTATTACGGATGGATGTGGCAAAAGCCTTTGTAATAAACATGCTTCCATCCCTTCGTATTGCCCAAAATTCTCCTTGCCAACTGCCCGTTGTATAAAGTATTTCCAAATCTTTTGCAGTACCCTCTTTTACAGCAAAAAACGAATCAATTGGTTTTCCTATAACGTCTGTTTCTGATTCATATCCTGACATTTTAACAAATGCCTGGTTAACATGCGTAAACACTCCATTTTTATCAGTAATCCCCTGAGCAGCCATTGAATTCTCGAATGCTTCGTTTTTTAAACTCAGATCGGTTTCTGCTTTTATCCTTTCGGTAATATCCCTGGCTACCGTAATTATCTTTTGTGCGTTGCTATATTCAAATGTACTGGTTGATATTTCGACAGGAAAAATTGTATTGTCTTTCTTTTTGTGGTATTGGTCGTGAAGAAATTGTTCACTATCAGGTTCAGACGTTTCATTCGGCAATGGCCTGTGTTTTATGTTTGCACTATTCAGCCTGATAAATTCATCATGAGTAAATCCATATTGTTCCGAAGCTTTATGGTTGATGTCCTCGATTAGGCCGGTTTTGCTGTCGGTAACAAATACAGCATCGGGTATAGCGTTGTAAAGTGCAACTTGTTTATCAAGGCTTTCTGTCAGATTATGTGCAAGTTGGGCAGTTAACTTTAACCTGTACCGGTTTTTTAGCCACAATAATGTCAGCAGGAAGAAGAGGAAACTTACAGCTGTACCTCCAATCAAAACCTGGAGAACATTCTTGTTAAGATAAAAGGTTGCAAATTCTATAACCTTCGAAAAGTGTAAGGTCCAGTTTTTACCGTTAAACACCAGGGGTATTTTTAAATAAAGCATATTGGAACCTGCCAATTTAGCTTCTTCGTCTGATTGACTGTCGAACAGAATTGCCTCAGGCAGTATGCTGTCGGAGTCATAAATCTGCATGCGTATACTCCCTTTCAGTTTATGCTCATAGTTACCAAGAACTCCGAGCATAAAATCATTCATCCGGTAAGGGCTGTATGACCATCCTTTTATAGCCCGGCGTCGCTCCGGCACAGTATTGACAGGCATGCCCGGACGATAAACAGGAACGTACATCAGCACGCCAGCCTGAATATCGGTTTCGGTTTCCTGAACCAGTTTTACTTTGCCCGATAAGGATGCAATATTAAAGTCACGTGCCTTTTCCATGGCTTCGCGGCGGATAGGTTCCGAAAACATATCGTATCCAAAAGCCTTCAGGTTACGGCCCGAAAAGGGTTCGATGTATATAATGGAAGTGTAAATTTTTCGTTCGCCAGCCGGTTTTATGCTATATCCGGGGAAGCCTGACTGGCGGATATGCTGTTCGTGATTTTTTAATAACTCGCGGGATATAATCATAGCATATCCTAAGCCCTGTACTCCCGGTAAATTTTTATCCGTTCGCTGATTTAAAATAAAAACTTCCCATTCTTTTCGTGTTACTGAATCGCAGGCTTCAATAAATGCTGCTCCGGTGCGTAACACCGCCGCATGCGTATGGAGCCTGTCAGTAACACTACCCTTAATTTGGTCGCATTCAAATGAAAATTCCTTCCTTGCATTTTTCTCAACCGATTGTTTGGTGTTATGTGCATAAAAACCAGTTACGGTTAAAGCTATAGCCAGTATTATCCAGGCGAATATAACGTTGACCGGGGATTTTGTGGACTTTGTTGTATCTGAGCCAGGTAGCTTTATTTTCATAGGCTTGAAAATTTTGAGACAGTAAATCAAAGATATTAAACTAAATTAGAATTCAGGCATATTTTAAAATTGTTAAGAAATTATACAATTGGAATTTTAAAAAAACAGATCAGATACTTTTACCTGCTTGTTGAAACAATTAATGAATTGCCGGAAAAATACAAAAAACGAAGTTAACTAGGGAGGATGCTAAACCACTCTGTTTAGGAAGGATTTCAGCGGTATGTTGAGTTTTTACTCCCCTCATTCTTGTTTTTTCTGTTTCCTGAAATGATTTTAAGATCAAGAGAATGGTGTTTATGATTTTATAATATTTTAAAAAACGATTTCCCGGAAATTGAAATCTTTGTTTCGTGGAAGTAAAAATATTTTACGTGATATCAAACTGTTTTAGAATTGTAATTTTATTTATTTTATTCACTATCTTTGATAGAAGCTTCTTTTTTTTGTCTCATCAAATGGCTTGAAAAGGGAAATTGAAGCTGGCTTAAAATGCTGTATTGTCCTTACACCCTTATTGATACAGCATATAGTTTAACAGGCCGATAGAGGATTTTGCCGGATTGCTGTAATTTACAGGCTGCATGGCAAATTCAAATTGGCATTCTCAAATCATTTACGGATATATTTATAAAAGCGAATTACCTGGCTAAAAGGAAATAGTTATTTTTTGTGCGTACTTTTAGATCTGGTAATGAGTAAATTTCTTTACACCTGTACTTCAAAAAAAAGTTACTATGGATACCTCTTACGACTTTACTATTCCTGCAACCAATAGGATCGAAGAAATTCAGTTCATCGATATCTTTAAAGTTGAAGACATTCAGCGTTTGCAGGATTTATTCTGTGAAGCTACCGGTGTGGCATCACTGATAACCCATCTGGATGGAAGGCCAATTACCAAGCCAAGCAATTTTTGCCGTTTATGTAAAGATATCATACGCAAATCCGAAAAAGGAAGTGCAAAATGTAAGCTGTCAGATGTCGAAATTGGAAGCAAATGTGCCACTGGGTTTTATTTTCAGCCGTGTTTAAGTGCTGGTTTGTTAGACGCAAGCGTAAGGATTACTGTTGACGGCAATCATTTGGCTAACTGGCTTATAGGCCAGGTTCGAAACGAAGAAACAGATGAAGAGTATCTGAAAAAGTATGCTCACGAAATTGGAGCCGATGCAGAAGATTTTATGAAGGCGTATGAAGAGGTTCCGGTTATGTCAGTTGCAAAGTTTACCAAAGTTACGGAAATGCTCTTCGAGTACGCAAACGAACTTTCCGAAAAAGCATATACCAATCTGCAGTTACGGCTCCACATTGCTGAGCGCGAGAAAGCTCAACTCCTTATGCAGGAGACTGCTGAAAATCTTTCCATTACACTCAATTCTATTGGTGATGCCGTACTAACAACTGATAAAACAGGATTGATCAATACATTAAATCCTGTAGCCGAAACACTTTGTGGCTGGACAAAGGAAGAAGCTGCCGGCAAGCCATTAACTGAAGTATTCCGAATAATAAATTCCGAAACCAGGGAAACCGTTGAAAGTCCTGTTTTTAAGGTGTTGGAAAACGGTGAGATGTCGGGGCTTGCAAATCATACGGTTTTGATTTCCCGAAGCGGGAAAGAATACCAGATTTCGGACAGCGCTGCACCAATAAAAAGCAAAGAGGGCGAAATCAGCGGAGTTGTGCTGGTTTTTTCGGATGTTTCGGAAAAGTATATCGCTCAAAAACAAACAGCCGAAAGCGAAGAAAGGTATCGCAGCCTGCTGGCACACCTTGATGCCGGAGTGGTTGTACATGCACCTGATACATCGGTTATAAAAAACAATTCCAAAGCATCGGAATTGCTGGGATTAAGCGATGATCAGATGAGAGGGAAACTGACTTTTGATCCGGACTGGAAATTAATTAGCACAAATAGTTTCCCGTTACCAGTAGAAGAATACCCGGTAAACCAGATTAAAAACAGCAGGAAACCCCTAAGGGATTATGTGTTCGGGGTAAGCCGGCCTTTAACGAATGATGTTGTATGGTTATTACTCAATGGTTTTCCTGTTATAAACAACAAAGGGGAAATTTCCGAAATAGTAATAAGCTTTACTGATATTTCTGAACGTAAAAGTTCAGCAGAAGCCTTGACGGAAAGTGAAGAAAGATTCCGGAATGTTTTCGAAAATTCAATCATTGGAAAATCAATGACCACTTTGGATGGAAAGCTAAAAGTGAATAAAGCCTTCTGCCAGATGCTTGGGTACACCGAAGAAGAACTGTCGGGGCTGAACTGGAAAGATATAACTCACCCTGATGATATTGATTACAATATAAAAATGGTTGATTCTATTCTGTCAAGGGAGAAAGAATCGGCACGCTGGGAGAAGCGGTATATTCACAAAAATGGAGATGCAGTCTGGGTTGATCTCAATACATCATTGCAATGCGATAAGGATGGAAATCCATCGTATTTTATTACTTCAATTATTGATATCAACGAACGTAAGCAAGCTGAATTTGCGCTCATGGAGAGCGAGCAGAAGTACAGGAACCTGGTAATGGATATGCAGGTCGGAATACTTATACAGGGACCACAGGCTGAAATAATAATGAGTAATTCCAAAGCACTTGAATTGCTTGGAATAACGGAAGATCAATTGTTGGGTAAAACCTCATTCGATCCGGATTGGAATGTTATTCATGAAGATGGATCGCCATTTCCCGGGACATCTCATCCTGTTCCGCAGGCTATTGCATCGCGGAGTTCAGTACGCGATGTAATAATGGGCGTTTACTGCCCGGCAACAGCCGAACGCAGATGGCTGCTTGTAAGTGCCGAGCCACAGCTGAAAACCGATGGTACTG
>JAIFMH010000190.1 GCA_020048595.1 Bacteroidota bacterium
GGCGAACGTATGGAGAAAGCTACAAGCGGCGATCTGCCTAACTTCCAGCGGACTTTCCTTCGCTATACCGCCGACAAGAATATAGTAGAAATACTTGATCGTCATGGTAATTACCTGGACACCGTTCTGGATTGGGAATATGACGAAAACAACAAGACATTCTACCTGTGTTCGTCTTACAAATTGATGGACAAAATTGATGTTGAAGAAGTTGTGAATAAGGTGTTTGTTGGGAAAAAAGTTAAAGAAGGCGATAAAAAGTACCGCATCGAACAGGTAAAATTTGATGTAATTAAAAACCGTTTCCGTTACGAAGCCGTTTCTGTTGATTCAGAAGATGACAAAATTGAACGTGTGCTCGATCGCAAATTATTCCATTCGTTGTTTAATGCGCTGGCTTCAACTCCAGCGGGTAATCCATTTATTGCCGAAGAAGGTGAAGAAAAAAGTCGCCGTTACCTGGTTGAACTGCTTAAAGGCGGTGCCGATGGTAAAGGGAAAGGGCGGCATATTCAAACCGGTATTCTGAGTACTGATCTGGGTAAAAAAGGCAAGGAAATTGCAGGTCCGCAAAAAGCGGCAGAGGATCTGAAGCGCTTTATCCGCGAAGTCAGGATTCAGCGTCCACAGATAAACCGAAACAAACAACTGGTGAAAGAACTCATTATTGAAAAATACGGACGTTTGTTCAAACACCACAAACACAGCCTCGAAGTGTGGAGGTACAATTACTACCTTTTCCAGTTGGAGCAAATGCGGAAAGCGCGTTTTGTACGCATCGATAATCCAAAATCGGAGGTAAAGGTAAACCTCAAAGGGTACGAGCCATTACCTGTTTCACATGACTTCAGTCCGTTGCTTGTAACTCCGAATACCAATGTTGAAATAAACGGGTATAGCGAAACTTACGGGCAGCTGATGCATATCCCGCATACGCATGATTTTGCAGAAGAACTCTACAATGCTTGCAGCGATGTTTATGTAGCTTCCGGATATAATGAGGATACCATAATCAACAACATGGTTGTACAGTTATTGCTGGCCTATGGATATATTGATGTTGAGGATCTGTCGCGCGGAAAAATCACAGAGAAGGCAAACCGCGAAACCATTGCCTCGGCACGGTATGCAGCAACCCGTAAATATCATGAAGTGCTTAAAGCTGAAAAAGAAAGTTTAAAGCTCAAATCACAAAAAGGGAAGGCGAAATAGTTAACTTTTTTCTATACAACAGGAAACCTCTCTGTAATACTTTTTCAGAGAGGTTTCTGCTTTTCGTACAATGATGTGTCTTCATTTCTAGTAAGTTATGTAAATATTTATGTATTATTATCTTGGTTAAAAGAACAAAATCTAAAATATTTTTAACTAAAAATCATGGTTAGTTAAAAATAAATCATTATCTTTGATATGTATATTGTGAAAAATGTTTCTGATTCATTCATCAGAAAAATGGCTTAAAATTACGAATCGGCTGTTAGCAGTCAATTGAACAATCTAACTTGTTTTAACGTTTTTTTAGTCAATGGTTTTATGATACAAAATCCACACATCTATCGAAAATTCAACATAAACGAACATAATCTGTTCTTTATGGATGAAGTGAGTTGATAGTATGCTCGAATGCTTTTACAGCAAGTCAGATACAAATAAATTTGGTAATTTAGAGAAACGGATTAAATAAAAATTAATTCAAGCAATTCATGAATGATTCCATCTTGGCAATATTAAAAAGAAAAAATAGGAAGATGAAAAAATTAGTTTTGCTGTTGTTTATTGCAATTAATTCATTTCAAGTAGTAGTTGGACAAATAATTCTAACCATCGAAGGTACTGTTGTAAATAATACCGAGACCGGTTCCTGGGTTGGCGAAAATATACCCAGGATTGAGCCTACTGTTTTTACTTACAGGAATAATTCAATAACATGTTTAAATACTCAGGGTTATATATTACAAGCCGGGGATGAAATACCTCTCCCAACAAATAACAACCTTGATAATGAAATCATTACCGGAAATAGATTTAATTGGAACGGGATTAATTCTGAATCTGTAATTACTCATGGATTATTCGCTGGATATAATATTAATTCAATCATAAAATATAATTATCTGGATAAGGTTCCCTATGGTATATTATTCAAATCAGGTACTGACGAAGGTCAGAATATGACCTTTACATCTGGTGGTTGTGCGTATAACATTTGCAGAAATTCAAAGCTTGGCGTAAGAATGAAGGGTATAAATGGCGTCAAAGTGTATAACAATACATTTTATAACGGAGATGGTAGTGGGTGGTATTTTATTTTAATAACATCAAACTCCGACAGGCCGGTTCAATCACCTTCTACCGCTTCGAAAATATTTAATAATATATTTTATGCTGCCACTCAATTTCCAATGATCCAAATAGAATCCGGATGTTTGGAAGGTTTTGAATGCGATAATAATGTTTACTGGTGTGCTGGGGGCGAACCTATGTTCATGATCGACGGTATAATAACAACATGGAATGAATGGAGGGCTTTAGGATATGATACTCATTCAGTTATAGCAAATCCCAATTTCATAAATACAACTGACTTAGTGCCGTCAAGCAGATTGGATTATGGCAAGAATCTTGGAATTGAATGGCAATCCGGATTATCAACCACAGCTGCCTGGATCGCCGGTTTAACTCCGGCAACTACTGATCAAAACGGAACATGGCAAGTAGGTGCGAGAGTAAGTGAATCGCTGGATATTCCTGTTTCTTCCATAACTGTTACCGGAGCTTCCGGAGCAACCACCATTACCTCGGATAACGGAACACTGCAGCTAACCGCATCCGTATTACCTGCCAATGCTACCAACAAAACAGTTACGTGGTCGGTAGTAAATGAAACCGGGCAGGCAACTATTAATTCAACGGGACTGATAACTGCTGTGGATAACGGCACAGTTACTGCGCGGGCAACGTCAACCGACGGCTCAGGAATATCCGGAACACTAGTAATAACGATTACCAACCAGGTAACTCCTGTTTCTTCAATAACTGTTACTCCGGAAGGCGGTTCACCCATCATTAATACCGATGATGGTATTCTGCAATTAAATGCATCTGTGTTTCCAGTACATGCAGCCAACCACACAGTTACATGGTCAATCCTTAATGGTACAGGGGAGGCAAGTATAAGTTCCACAGGTCTTGTTACAGCCATTTCTGATGGATCAGTAACTGCCACAGCTACATCGAATGATGGATCAGATGTATCAGGATCTTTGGAAATTGTAATTTACAACCAAATCACTTTTGTTTCATCTATATCTGTTGCTGGATTTGATAATTTGAACAGTATAACAATTGATAAAGGAACGCTTCAACTATACGCTTCTGTTTCTCCTGTTAATGCAACTGATCAGACTGTTTCATGGTCAATTAATAATGTTACCGGACGGGCTGAAATAAGTAATTCAGGTTTGGTAACTGCTTCCGGGAATGGATTCGTAATTGCCAGGGCGACTGCTAATGATGGATCAGAAATATTTGATACTCTGACAATAGCTATTTCCAATCAGTTACATACCAGTGTGAATGAGAATACAAAGAATAATAAAGCAACAGCAATTGTTATGAATGGCACTGAATTAAGGCTTATGTCAACTGAGGACTTTGTTGGAGGAAAAGCAGTTTTATACTCTATTCAAGGTATTGCAATAAAAACCAAAACGGTGGAAAGTAGCATCGTTTTGTTTGATGTTTCAAGCCTACCCTCCGGATTCTACATTGCTTTATTATCGAAAGGTCAAAATTCAAGGATTATTAAGGTGCTTAACCCTTAATTATTCGGACTACGCTTAAAAAACTTCTGTATCTTATAAATTTTCGTGCCAGTATAGCTTTATCAGTAAGGCTACTTAATTTAGTACTAAAATTTCTTTGTCAAATGGGGGATTTGATTGAACAAAATAAATTTGATGGTAAATCGTTATTGAGAGTATGTGAAACTAACAATTAGTGTAAGGTAATAAGCTGACTGATAGTTCATAATCTCTGAGCTGTTTATTTTCGGAGATAATGTTCAAATAACCATGATTTATCAGGATTGTTTGAACATTCCGTGGCTTGTAATAGTTTATGATGGCATAGCAAGCAAACTTCTTTCAAAATCCTGCATTTTATAACAGTAAATGAACTCACTTAATGATTTCATTGCCATCGGAGATGACTAAAGATTGCATTGTTTTGAATTGTTCAGAGTCAAAAAATGTATTAGACTGAGTTTTTTAATCATTATTATTAACACATGATGAAAGTGATCTTATGTGATTCCATCATAAAAAAAACAATCACATGAAATAGCCATGATTGGAATAAATCATCAACCGAAGATGATATTATGATTAATCTGGCGTATTCCATCTGACCCGTAAAAAATAAATAATAACAGATGAAAAAAATTGTATTGTTAGTGTTTCTTGCCATTAGTTCCTGTTATTTATTTAGCCAGGTAACTCTTAAAAGAGAAGGTGTGGTTATAAACAGTACAGAAACCGGAATCTGGGATGGAGACAATATTCCAAGGACTCAACCAACTATACTGACCTATCGGAATAATTCCGTCACCTCTGTTAATACACAAGGTTATTTGCTCCAGTCAGGAGACGAATCGCCCCTCCCCATAAACAACAATCTTGATGGACAGGTTGTAACAGGTAACAAATTTGTATGGAATGGGGTAAATTCCGAAACAGTTATTACACATGGTTTATTCGTCGGTTATAATATTAACTCAACAGTAAAATACAATTACATCGATAAAGCACCTTATGCAATAATCTTTAAGTCGGGTACGGATGATGGAAAAAATATGACGTTCACTTCAGGTGGTTGTGCATATAATATCTGTAAAAATGGAAAGTTTGCTGTCAGGCTGAAAGGTATAAACGGAGTAAAAATTTATAACAATACATTTTATAATGCAGATGGCAGTGGGTGGTATTTTCTTCTGATCACTTCAAACTCTGACAGGCCGGTTAAAGCTCCGTCAACAGGTGCAAAAGTATTTAATAATATCTTCTATTCAACTACCCGTTTCCCAATGATTAGAATTGAATCCGGTTGTTTTGCCGGCTTCGAATGCGACTACAATGTGTATTATTGCACTCAAGGCGAACCTACATTCATGATTGACGGTAAGTCAACTTCGTGGTCGGAATGGAGGGCTCTAGGTTATGATACTCATTCTGTTATAATTAATCCAAACTTCAATAATGCCAATGACCTGGTACCCGCAAACCGACTGGATTATGGGAAAAACCTGGGCACCGAATGGCAAGCCGGATTGTCGGCAACAGCTACCTGGAATGCCGGTTATTCTCCGTCAATAACAAATCAAAATGGAACATGGCAGGTTGGTGCAAGGGTAAAGCCACTAATTCATGTAACTACAATCAGTCTTACCGGATCAGGTGGTGCAACCTCTATAACTGCTGATAACGGAACACTTCAACTTAATGCAGCAGTGTTGCCCGCTAATGCGTCAAATCATTCTGTTACCTGGTCAATTGCAAATGGAACAGGACAAGCTAAGATCAGCACAACCGGCCTTGTTACTGCGGTTGAAAATGGAACTGTAACAGCTTTAGCTACGGCCAATGATGGATCAGGAGTTTTTGGTATGCTGGTTATAACCATTTCAAACCAGGTTACACTTCCTGTCGGAGTTGATGAGCATAAAAAAAAAGTTGAAACTCATTGGAGAATTATACCCGGATCAGCATTAATAATTGAGTCAGACCCTAAATTTAATTTTGGTAACGCAGTTTTGTATACCATTCAGGGAATGTTGGTAGCAAATAAAATTATAGAAAATGACAATGTAGATTTTAATATTTCAAAACTTCCATCCGGAATTTATATTGTTGTTTTATCAAAAGGTGTGGATTCAAATATCGTTAAAGTACTTCTTTATTAAATAAGTATCTATTTAACTATTTCGGAAAGTATTATTAGAAAGTATTATTAGATTGTTTTAAAATAGATCAACAATTTAGTTGCGTATGAATTATGCTTTATGCTAGCAGGATTGTCTGATACATTCTGCATTTAAATCCAATACCAGATTCAAAATATTTTTTTAAGAAATATTTGCTTTCAAGCTATTTGCATCTAATAAATGTATAAATTTGCAACTTCAATGCATAAATATACATGAATTCAAAAACAGAACGTCATAATCAGATAAAACAGATTATTCTGGATAATAAAATAGCCAGCCAGGATGAGTTGCTTGAATCCTTGCGCAAATCAGGATTTGAGCTTACCCAGGCTACACTATCCCGCGATTTGAAAGAGATCAGGGTAGGGAAGCTTGCTGATCCGACTCGTGGCAATGTTTATGTATTGCACGAACAGCTTAACAAAAACAATCAGCAGGGCAATGCACCTGCTATTCCCTCTAATAGTGTGCTCTCAGTTGTATTCTCGTACCATTTATGTATAATACGAACGTTTCCGGCTTTTGCCTCCACAGTTGCAACGTTTATAGATAATTCGCAGCTTCCAGGTATAGCCGGAACCGTAGCAGGTGACGACACCATAATGGTAATCCCCCGGGAAGGATACACTCAAAAGAATATTCTGAAAGCATTGGAGTCGGTTATTCCTGGTATAGAAGCCAAACTGGATTAGTCATTGATCCGGAAATATCAGAGTAAAAAAATCAAATAATTACGAACAACAATGAGTGAAATTAAAGTGGCAGTAGCCACTCCAACTGATATTATTTACGTTTCCCAGATACTTCAAACTATTGAAGATTCGGCTAAAGTGCGTGGAACAGGTATAGCTAAAAGAAAACCTGAGTATATAATTGAAAAAATAGTCCAGGGGAAAGCTGTTATTGCTACCTGCGACGAAAAATTTGTAGGTTTTTGCTATGTGGAAAGTTGGGGCAATAAAACATTTGTAGCTAATTCCGGACTGATCGTCAGACCTGAATTCCGTGGACATGGTGTTGCAAAAGACATAAAACGGGCAGCTTTTAATTTGTCGAGACAACTATTTCCAGACGCTCAGATTTTTGGTCTTACAACAGCATTGGCAGTTATGAAAATCAACAGCGAGCTGGGTTACCGTCCTGTTACTTTCAGCGAACTTACCAACGACGACTCGTTCTGGAAAGGATGCCAATCATGTGTCAATTACGATATACTTACCCGAACTGAGCGCAAACATTGCCTGTGTACCGGCATGCTTTATAAACCGGAGTGGGAAAAACAAGGCGT
>JAIFMH010000265.1 GCA_020048595.1 Bacteroidota bacterium
GGCTGCCATTGGTCCGAGTGGATGGCAATTTTATTTCCGTTTAGATAAACATCAACCTTGCCTCTTGTCTCTTTAAGAATCAATCGCTTTTCGCCGGACAAATTTTCAACCGAAAAATCAAGAGAATAAACCCAGTCGTTTTCAGAAACCCAGAAGCATTTTTCCATTCCAAACGGTTTCCAGGGTTCTTCTATTTTTTTATGGTGAAGAAGAATTTCGTGAGGCATGGCAGGAACTACAGGCACATCAAACCATTCGCCTGAATTATTTATTCCTGAAACAGAAAATTCTCCGGGAGTAATCGAACGTATTTTCCAACCATCAGAGAACACTTGTTTTTCAATTACACCATCTTTCAAAGGTGAATCAATTGGGGATAATATTCGGCTATTCAAAAAGCTTCCCATTGCCCATGAATTTCCAAATGTAACTGCAGCAGTAGCTGCTAAACTTTTTCCAAAAAAATTTCTGCGATTCATTTTAATATTCTCCTCTATTTTGTATTACTAATACATCGAGACTACTGAAAAATTTTATCGAACTCCATTTGGTCTCTTGAATATTCCAAAACCACAGATATTCAACCTAAAAGCAAAAAGTAAATACGCTAGCTCCTTTATTTAATTTCAAAACTTCCTTCCAAACCTTCTATAGAGTTTGCGGCAATCCATATTTTAAATGTTCCCTTTTCAACTATAGGTTCAAAATCCTGATTTAACACAGCTAATTCGGATGCAGGAAGATCAAACTTTACCTCTTGTGTTTCACCTGCTTTTAAATACAATCTCTTAAATCCTTTTAGTTCTTTAATGGGACGAGTTGTTGAGCCTACTAAATCCCGAACATATAACTGAACCACTTCTGTGCCTGCCAAGTTGCCAGTATTGGTGATTTTTGCAGAGACCTTTACTATTCCATTAATGTCAATTTGGGAAGAAATAATTTTCAAATCACTGTATGAAAATGAAGTGTAGCTTAATCCATAACCAAAAGGATAAAGTGGCGTGGGTAATTCTTTAATATAGGTATTAGACTGAGGTCTCCCGCTATTTCTGGCATTATAGAATACCGGAATGTGTCCTGAATGGGATGGAAAACTTGTCGTCAATTTGCCCGAAGGATTTTTCACTCCATAGATAACATCCGCCAAAGCATTTCCACCTTCGGTTCCAGGATGCCATGCTAATAAAAGTGCATCAGAGTTTTCCTTTTCAGGCGTTAAAACTAATGGACGTCCATTGAAAACAACTGTTACAATTGGTTTTCCATACTTTTTTAGCTGCTTAATCCAATCACTTTGATTACCGGGCAGATTGATGTCTGAGCGGGAATGAGCTTCACCAAAAGTATCAAACTCTTCCCCCACACAAGCAATAATAATATCGGTTAAAGTTGTTATCTTATCTACGACATTTACTTTTGAAGGCGCATTGTTTTTTAGCCCCTGAAAAGTTGTAATTACATCTTTTTCATCTCCAAACGATTTCCACCATCCCATGATGTTTTGCTCTTTGGCAAATGAACCAACTACAGCAACTGTGAGAGATCTGTTCTTAATAGGCAAAGTTTGATTCTTATTTTCTAACAATACCATTGACTCAGCAGCTGTTTTACGTGCCATTTGGCGGTGTTCAGCTGTTAAAACCTCTCTAGAGGCACGACTTTCGTCAGTATATGGTTTGTTAAATAGACCTTTTTTTAACTTCACATACAACAAACGTCTCACGGCATCATTAATTACCTTGGCAGAAATATAATCAGGCTTAAGTTGATAGGCTATTCCACTCTTCATCTCCATATCTACGCCTGCATTAAATGATTTTACGGCTGCATCAATTGAATCGGCGGCATAACCATGATTTAACAGTTGCTCTACAGCATCCCAATCACTTACTACGAACCCGGGAAATCCCCATTTTTCTTTCAAAACCGATGTCAGTAGTTTTTTATTAGCGGTAGCTGGCACGCCGTTGATATCATTAAAAGCACTCATTACCGTTAAAGCACCGGCATCCACTCCAGCTTTATAAGGAGGCAGATATACTTCATACATCGAACGGTCTGAAATATCGGTATATTGATAATCTCTTCCGCCCAATGCATTACCATAACCAACAAAATGTTTGAGGCAGGATACTAAACGGTCTTCATCTGCTACATTATTACCCTGAAAACCTTTTACCGATGCTGCACAGAAAGACTCATTTAAATAAGTATCTTCACCAAAGCACTCCGCGATTCTTCCCCAGCGAGCATCGCGGGAAACATCCACCATTGGTGCAAAAGTCCAATCAATGCCAAAAGCACTTGCTTCCTTTGCAGCTATCGCAGCACATTCTTTTACCAGCGCAGTATCCCATGTGCAAGACTGTGCCAATGATATGGGAAAGATGGTTTTAAAACCATTAATAACATCATGCCCAAAAATAATAGGGATGCCCATTCGAGATTCTTCTATTGCAATTTTTTGTAATTCATTCTTTACCGAAGCGGTTAAAAAACTTTTTTCGGTTACAAGAATTGAACCAATTTTTCCGTCTCTTATGTCTTGCTTAATCTTTTCATCTATTTTATTCACTACCTTCTGACTCATTTGACCAATTTTTTCTTCGAAAGTCATTCGGGATAATACATCTTCCACTTTTTGGTATATCAGTTTGTCTGATTCTGAAACGTTTTTTGTTTTTTGCTCAGCCCAAGCAGTTAATAACATTATAAGGGCCATGAGGGCTAACAATTCAATTGATTTTAAAGACATGCTTTTTAAATTTAATTTTTGATACTTATGCTTCATTATAAACCTCTTTTTGTTCTAATTGGCATCTTGGTTTTTTTTGTTGCTGTGCTCTTTTACATTTGTGTTTTCATTAATGAATATCTAATGTTCCTGATCAATTAATATCTATGGCTCTTACCTTAAGACAGTATCATTCAGCTTGTCTTTAGAGGATCAATATGTAAATGTTGGAAATCAATTTATTTTACCAAATAATATTATTACATAAACTTCTCAAAGATCATATCTCACTCAGCTTTGGATAGGATGTTCGAGCATTCAAATTTGTTCCATTGTTTTTCCAAAGAACGATCAAATGAATTACCCAGCCGCACAGTCGGTAAAGCCGACGCAAGCGTCGGGGTATTTACCCAGTTGAGAAAATAAAAATATTTGTTTCATTTTTATCAACTCTCTTTTCTTTAACTTAACTAGCAATAAGTATTCTAATAAGATTAGCAGTTCTTTATTTATTTTAAATTATCTTCTAATTACAACTAGTTTTAATTTTTCTTAAATATTCTTGCGGCGTAACCACCACCAGATGCAAGAACAACTTTTAATTTAGAATCTTTTGTAACATCCAAAGTAACTTTCTTAAAATCATTTCCGTTGCGATCGGCATTAATTCCATCCTGCCATATTTCTGCTACATAATTCCCATCGTCAAGAAAAGATAAGTTGGCAACCATTTCACGAGGTGAGTCATCGGTCATTGCACCAACAAACCAATCGTTTCCATTTTGACGTGCAAGCAATACATAATCAGCAATCTTTGCATCCAGCACAATTGTTTTATCCCACACACTTGGAACCTTGGCGAGAAATTCCATGCAAACGGGTTCACGATAATAATTGGTTGGACTATCAGCCAGCATTTGCAGAGGACTTTCATAAACAACATACATTGCAATCTGCTGGCAGCGTGTACCCATGCTTGCCGGCTGCGTAAACATTGGCTTGAACGATTCTTTTGTAATATTATTCATTGCGCCAGGTGTAAAATCCATTGGACCTGCAAACATGCGAATGAACGGAATCGTAACACAGTGTTCAGGAGTAATATTGGAAGACCATTTATTATTTTCCAAACCTTTTACACCTTCGTTGGAAATAAAATTAGGATAAGTGCGCTGCAAACCACTTGGTTTGTACGCGCCATGAAAATCAACAAGCAATTTTCTTTTTGCCGCTTCACGCGTAACCTTCCAATAATAATTTACAATTGCCTGATCATCGCGCTGCATGAAATCAACTTTAATTCCAGCCGCACCCCATTTTGCAAACTGATCAAGCGCAACTTCTAATTGATTGTCCAACGTTTTCCAAACTACCCAAAGAATTACTCCAACATTTTTTTGTTTTCCATAATTAATTATTTCCTGAACATTCATTCCCGGTGTAATTGAAAGCAGATCGCCAAGTTTATACCATCCCTCATCAAGCACTATGTATTCAATTCCATATTTAGAAGCGAAGTCGATATAATATTTATATGTTTCTGTATTGACGCCTGCGCGGAAATCTACATTATAAATGTTATTGTAGTTCCACCAGTCCCACGCAACTTTTCCAGGTTTTATCCAGGATGGATCCTGAATTTGATTTGGTTTTGCAAGAAGATAAACAAGTTCGTTTGTAATTAAATCGCCATCCTTGTTTGTTATAGCAAATATGCGCCACGGGAAAGTGCGGTTCCCCTTTGTCTTCGCTATAAAATCTGCCCGCTTTGTTGGTTCTATATCGCGGTCGTTCAACTGTTTTTCTTCAAGAACATAATTTGGGAATATTCCGGTAAGACTATTGTCTGAAGTTCCTTTTAGCCAAAGTCCTGGATAATCTTCAAGATCAGATTCAGTAATGCCAATCAGTGTTCCTTCTTTTGTATCAACAGCTACAGGCAGGCTGGCAAATCGTTTTTCAGAAATATCCTTCAGTGGAAGATATATATATGATCGTTCATTATGAGATTGAAAACTTTCTTCCTCAGGGAAATAGATTGAATAATCACCTGGGAAATTGATTGAGTAATTTTCTGAATTAACTTTCTGTTCACCACCCAAAGAAATTTCGAATCGATATGCGACTCCTTCGTTATATGCACGGAATGTTAAAGCAAAATCTTCTTTGAAAAGGATTTTCAATTCTTTGTAATTCTCACGAACATCTTTACTTTTTTGTTTCACTATACGGTTTACAATATGATCAACAGAATTAGTCATTGTCTCATCGATTTTTGAATTCTCTCCTAAAACAATTCCATTATTAACATTCATGGAAATTGTAGATGGAGAAATAATTGTTTTATTGTTTTTTAAAATTGAAAATGAAATATTCTCTCCAACAGAAATTATAACTTCTGTTTTTTTATCTGGAGATAAAAGATATAATTGTGTTTGTGCTGAAATAGTTGTCAAAAAAAATAATATGAAAGGAAGGATAGAGATTTGAAAATATTTCATAGCAACTCTTTTGTAGTTTATTGAATGTTTAAATAATAAATACAGAAGGCAATACAATCTGACAACGGTATTTTAAGGAATTTGTTCTGCGATTATTTTGTTTTCGAATACAATAGAAATTTATATAATAATCCCAGATTTGTTATTAAGGAAAGTCTCTAATGATAAATCTGTGTTTTATTTTTTCCACGAAAACCCATAGCTTCATTTGTAGCGTTGCCGTCATGACCCTTCCTCGGCGAGATTTACTTGTTATGTCACGGTAGGATTGTGTCAACTTTGAATTATTTTGTTGTATCACCGCAGAACCGTGACACCTTTGCAAAATAAATTTTCTCCATGGTAATGGAAACTCTTTTATACCATTATGCTGCTTCATCCTTTCTTGTATGATTTATTAACTAATTTAAGCACCCAAATCCCAACGACGGAAATAAAGCCCTTGCCGGACAATTGGCAGAGTTTTAATTTCTATTTCCTTCATTTCGGCTTCGCTCAAAGGAGAGAATCCAGAAGCTATTTGCACATCTTCTTCAATTTGGGCCACATTATCAATCCCGATAATAGTGGTACTTACCGGAAGGCTCATGTTGTAGTTCAATGCTTCCTTAATGGTAATTGTTCCTGGTTTTGGAGTTGCCATTCGTGCCGGTTGGTCAGCAATTGGAGGTGGTGCCCAGGTTGAAAGCATTCGGCCACGGGTTGCCACTTTCATTCCTATAATTGCAATTCCTTGTCTTTGAGCTTCTGGAAGAAGATAGTTTTTAAAACTCAAGTAATGCACATCGGCAGCATTAACCGCTAATAAAATCTGATCAAATGAATATCTTTTCAGTGCTTCAAGCAAAACCAATGGTTCGAAATGGCCTGTAATTCCGGTATATCTCACCATCCCTTCTGATTTTGCTTTTTCGAGTGCTTTGATGGCTCCGTCACTTGCAAATATCTTTTCCAATTGATCCTTTCGCTGAATGTTATGAAGTTGCCAGGTATCAAGATGATCTGTTTGTAGATGCTTCAAACTTTCTTCAAGCAAACGCATTGCTCCATTATAGCTTAAATCGTGTGTTTTAGAAGCAAGCCAAACTTCTGAACGGCGTGTTTTCAAAACCCTGCCAAAGTTGATTTGGCTTTGTCCATTTCCATATGCGGGAGCTGTGTCGATATAATTTACTCCAAGATCGATGGCACGGTTGATGATTTTTTCGGACTCCTCTTCAGTACCCTTCATTTCGATCGTCGCTTGGCCGCCCAGACTTAAGATACCAACCTTAAAACCTGTTTTTCCAAACGAACGGGTTGGCATGGCATTATAAGTCCGTTCGTTAAAAGGATTTTCGTTCTTCTTTTTTATTGACACTGGCTTATTACCTGGTTCACCGGCCAAAGCGCTTTCAACTGTCACTGAAGCTGCAGCTGTTGCCGCCAGGCTGCTGCCCAAAAAATTTCTTCGGTTCATTTTATTATTCTCCATTCTTGTGATTGATAAGTAAAGAGTTGTTCTACTTGAGAAAAAAATACAAAAAGGGTTAATGCTAAAAATAAAATTAGAATTGATTTCATCGCTTAACCTTCAGAATTACTTTATGAGAGACATCTGAAATATTCGGGAGTTAGTCATGTCCGAAGGACTCCTTCGGAGGTGAGCCCCGCTTGTCGCGGGATAAACTCCGTCGAACCATGAGTCTGTTCCAATAACCACACTTCGACTCCCGCCATAAAGCTTGGTGGGTAATTCGCTCAGTGTGACTATTTGTGATAGATAACCAATTTTTCAGAAGTCTCAAGCGCACTACTTTACCATTTTATCATAAGATAATGACCTATCACTTTGAATGTCATCAAATCCTGAAACAGAGAATGAATCTATCGTTTGATTTATTCCAACTTTACCTATGGGATGCCTCCCACCATTATAATAGTTTTTGATGGCAAACCTTGCACATGGACGTTTGCCTGCCGGATCCAAAATTGCTAAGGCTAGAATATATTCTCCAGTAGGTACACCTGATAATTGGAATGATTGATATGCTGAGTTGATTTCAGCAGGAATAGTATAGGTATCACTTTTCCCATCCCATTTATCGCCGGGCTGCCAATTTCTTATATCTAGATTTGTAAATGTATTTTTCCAAACTGGTTGTTTTGTTTTTGGATCAAGAAGACTAACTTCTACCGGCCAATTATAATAGAATGGTGTAGAGCCAGTATTCTTTACTTTAAATGAAACTAAAAATTTAGTATTTGTATCTATTCTCTTTGGATAAGATACTTCTGATATAACAAAACGGTATCCCATTACTTTCTGAACAAGAGCTGCGCCCGCGCTCACAGTATCGTTGCTCTGATTGTAATTTGCTATCCAGCCAATATGGTTTGCATGAAGTCTTCTTATTTCGTCTATTATAAAATCTCTGTGCACCGGGTTCTTAAGAGATTCATCAGGACTTTTACCTGGCTGAATTTGCAAGTTACCCCAGTCATAAGCTGCTTCTCCACCAATAACTGCTGTTCTCCATCTTGGAGATGTATTGTTTAGATGAAACGCATAATAATTCTGGTCATGATGTGCAAACGAATCCCAATAATATCCGAAGTTGTAAACATCATCATTGTATGTATTAGGCCATCTTATCATCACAATTTTATTTTGAAATGAAGTTGCAAACTGAGTTGATACTGCATCTATAATTTCATCTTTCGTTGCAGGCCATTCCATTTCTCCCCATTCTCCTATAAGACCCATTTCTACAAAAGCAACGCGGGAGTCATTATCCCATGCTTTCCCCAGCTTCTTAATTAAAGCAATCACTCTCTGCTTAAATTGATCACTTGTAAAATCTCCATCTTTCATATCAGCCGGCCAGCTGCCTTTTCTTCCGGGCCAGGCTAAATAAACACGAGGCACAAACTTAATATTCTGTTCCGCACCACCAAGCCACTTAGTATCGCAGACTTCTATGATTTTTTCAACACCATCACTTTCTGCATTCTCAATTTCATTCCACTTTATATACGTTTTAACCAGAGTAGCATATTCATGTTTCTTCTCTAGTGATGCTCTAAATCCCATGAGTGGATTACGAATAGCATTCTCATATTCTTCAGGATATATTGTTGTTAAACTTTTCTTAGTGGGAGAGCCGGCTTTGCCAGATTCGGTAAACTCAATGTAATCTAAAATTGCTAATGACCCATTTGCTGATAGTGCTTCGATTCTTATTTCATCGCCATTATTGATGGTAATATTTTTTGGTATATGCCATTGCTGTTCATTCATCATGTGCCATTGGTCATCTCTATTTTTTCCTAACCATGAAATAATTTGAATATTGTTTACGTAAAAGGAATACGTGTTTTGTCCAATCTTTTCAGCAATATAACGAGCATCGATATTATACTTTCCGGAAGGGAAATTGAAGTTAAACTTTGCTATACCAGTTGAACCGGTGAGCTTAATAAAGGTAGTGGATTCTTTTTTATCAATCTGATAATTTGTCAGGCTCATTTTTTCTGCCTCAACACGCTTTTCGGCTGCATGTACTATGCCGAATGAAACGGAAACAAAAATTAAAACAGACACCAGTTTCCAAAATTGATTGCTTAAATTTTTCATATCATTTCCATTTTTTTTTGGTTATTACTAATTTCTGAATAACGTTATTAATTATTTGTAGAATGTAACTAAATATTGACCAAACATCTTACTTTATAATCAATCTAAGTTTCGTTTTCCACTACATAACAAGGTTATAACGAGCTATTTCATTTGAAACTGAAAGAATGCAACGCCCTCTGCAGGCAATGTAAACGTATGGTTATCGTTAATTGTAATGGTTTTGCCCGACCATACATCTTTTAATAGAACACTTGGGCGTGCAGCCATCAGATTGTAGCTTTCTTCGAAGGCAATAAATCCTAAATCCAGTTTTGTTAAGGTTACTTTTCGATCGGATGTGGTACGGTTAAATATTCCGATCCATCCCGTCAATGGATCATTCCGATGGGGTGTCAGCCATACATCAACATTCCCTGCCCGATAAACATTAACTCCCATCACGCCATTCTGGTTGCAGGCAAGCATCTCTCTGTTGGTAAGCAATGATTTAGAAACATCGTCCATCGTGAGTAAATCACCTCCAATAATCAAAGGCGAAGCAGCCATGGCTCTCTGAGTAATAAATGTTTTCATTTGGTTCTCATCAAAATTACTTTGGCGGGCATCCTTATTGACCACATCCAAGCGTCCAAAAGGAATCATGTCCATATCGGGCCAGAATCCGGGACCAGCTATGCCCTGAAATTTTTCCCATGCAAAAAAACCTTTTTCAAGACTCAATGGATTGTCCCAAATGTCGCGGGTTATGCGCAACATATTTGCACGCTTGTAATATTGAAGGTGTGCCCAATGATGCACATCTCCTGGTGAAAGGCTGAAGATCATTTTGTGTTTGCCATTTTCGATTGCATTTGCAATCGCAATGATCTCCTGTGGATTAGGCACTACATCGTCAACTTTAATAAAGTCGATCCCCCAACTGGCAAGAGTATCAATTATGGCATTGTAGTATTCCTGTGCGCCTGGTTTTGTCATGTCAACGCCAAAGTTCATGTCGCTCCAAACGCAAATATTTGTTGTATCAGCAATATCGCGGCTAAAATATTTTGTGCCGGGAATCGGAAGATTTTGCCTAACAGCCTCTTTTTGAATTCCACGCATTAGCCATACGCCAAACTTCAATCCCTTTTTATGAGCATAGTTGGCAAGCACTTTAACGCCATTGGGAAATCGTTTTGGATGAACCACACACATACCAAATGACTCTAATCCCATCCCTTTATGAATCTTTGGATTCATGGTTGTATACCATCCGGCATCCATTACAAAGTACTCGTATCCAAATAGAAGATATTTTTCAGCCATAACATCCATCAAGGCATAAGCCTTATCTGCGGTGAGATCGGAACGATAACTGTCATAACTATTGAATCCTAAAAGTGGTTTAGGGGCAAATTTTTGAATGCTGGTTTGCGAATACATCGCCGGAGCAATGACCATTGAAATCAAGGTCAACATCATTGATAAAATCATTTTTTTAGTTTTCATATATCTTCCTCATTTTGTTATGTTTAATTTATTGATTTTTTACCCAATCAACTTCTGCATCAACTTCATCCTGGAAAATTTTCCAATGCCAATGGGAATTGTCCTCAATTATTGCTAAATGACTGGGTTGAATATGCGCATCGGTAATCGATACGAGTTTCCTCCAATATTTTTGGGCTTCTATAATATAAGTAATTGCATCCGACTTTTTATTTTGATTCAATGCTACTGCGGTACGGATTTTCTCGGCAAAATATAGACCTAAATACGCCCATGCTTTAACATCTTCTATTTCACATTTCAAGGTTCCATCGGATGTTGAAATGCTGTTTACAATATTTAGAGCCTGCTGGTTATCTGTCTCAAGAGCAGCGGCCAATTGCAGAGGATTGACCTTAATACCAAAGTTTTGGCTACCATCACCATAATCCTTGATGCTTACAAAGTTGGGTTCAATAGGTTTAGAATTTATCACTTCATCTAAAGTAATGAAAGTGCGTTTTTTACCTATAAATCCTTCAGTATAAAAAGAATGGTCCCATGTGAAATCAAAAGATTGCGCGATTCGCTGTGTGGTACGGGTTGATAATTTATAGGCTTCGACCATTTGGCTGCCGGTATTTCCTGTAAATCGCTGGTCAAATGAATTGGCAAAAACAGCATCACTGGTTGTAGGATCATATAATAACCTGCCCCATTGTTGGTAGTATAACCACTGTTTTTCAAATTCATACTTCCAGTTTATATGAGGGTGATTTGGCTTGTGGTAAATGTCCTTGGCAGGAATTAAACATTCCGAACCAATAAAGTACCCACCAACATAATCCTGCCCATTAACTTTAATGTGTTCTCTAATGAAATCAGGCTCTCCCCAACGCAGCCTAAAGAAATCTTCATTCCGAATCATCCATGCCATTTTATGGTGGGTTGGTGCAGGATTTGTCCAGTATTCCTTACCGGTACCTTTACCATGAGCTTTAACCAGAGTTGTTGTAGAATGTCCATGCGACCAGTTGAACTTGAGCTCCACAATCATGGGATTCTCAGGTGTATCGAGACCTGATCTATCAATTAAATCGCGATGTGGCTGATGCCCACCCGAAAGTGCTGCGCGATATATGAACTTTGTTTTACGATTAGCTGCTTTTACACCTGCAAAGATCGTTTTTTCAATCCAGTCGGTCATCTGTTCTCCCTCCCATTTTTGCATTGCCTCGCCCAAGGTAATACCAAGTCCGGTCAGATCAGGGTATTCGTTGATTACCTGTGTAACTGATTCGCGGGTGTATTGCTCAATTTGTGGCGACGTTTTACCATCGGCCCACAATCCTGAATTGCCTTCTCCGTAGTTTTCAACAAAACTTTTCGAAACAATAATATTCCAATTAAGGATGTACGTTTCAATGCCTCTTTCTTTTGCCATCCTAAACAGTGCCGTCCAAAATGTTTTCCACTCTGCCAGCTCAGCATCCGTAAATGGCGTGGCCTTAGGAAAGTTTTTGGCTTTTATCATATACGGAAATGGGTGCAGGCCCCACAAGGTAAGTGCATTAAGTCTGTTTTCGGCCATCATGTCGAGAAAGTCTCTCCACATGTTAAGGTCTTTACTTAGTTCATCATTCGCCTGAAGTGATTCGTTCTCCCTGTATGAATGCCAGGGCAGGTTGTATTTAATCGCACGAAAACCAAAGCGTGGATTCACAAGTTTTTCTTCTATACTTTTTAATTTTTTTTGCATTTCAATCTGTTCAGCTATATCCATAAGACCGTACATGGCTCCGGATTCGTCTATTGCGGATATTTTAAACGAATTACCAGCTTTGCGAATACGGTATCCCTCTTTTTTAATTTCCGCATCTTCATTTTTATTTAGGATTTTAACCTGGACTTGTTCCTTTCCAGTTGCAGAAGCTTTATCAACTAACTGAGATGTGATTTTTATTTTTTGCAGTGCGTTTACAATTTTTGCAGCCCCAAAAATCTCCATTGGTGATTTCTTGTCAATGGAAATTATGAATTGATCCTTTTTTGAATCACTTACAGTTTGAGAGAATATCGTACTGTTTTGGAGTAAAACTAAATAGCAGAACAGAAATAATCTTGTAATAATTTTTAACGAAAACAATTTAATCCTCCTATCTGATGTTTATAAGGTTATTGCTAAAGGTCATTATCTTTACAATCTAAAATAAAGAACCCCGACATAAGTGTCGAGGTATTCTTTCGAATAAAAACTAAAACGCCCAGGAAAGTTTTGTGAATATCGATTGACCCTTTTCCCCTGCTTCAGAAATTCGAGTAGTACCCTCTTGAAATGCAATTTGTATTGAACCAAATGGCGGCAGGAATCGCCAAACAAATACCAGCTGAATTGTTTTACGTTCTAAATCTAAATCACTAATTCTGAATGTATCTTCAAGACTGTATTTTGTTTGATAGAATAGTTTTAGATAAAGATCGTTATTTAAATAGTAACTTGTTCTTAGATAATGAATCCAGCTAGTTTCATCTTTCAAATCGGGATTGAACCATGCTTTGTCAAATTGATATTCAACATTCAAACCGTCAATTACTTTTACTTGCATAGTGCCAGATAAGATATCGAAATCTCTATCAAAGTTTTTTCCATAAATATAACCCGCGCTTAATAAAAGTCCTTGTTTGTTATCATAGTTAATCCTGTTCTCATATTGATTATTTCTAAAATCCTTTTCGTATTTCTTAAATTCATCGACATAACCAAAAGCAAAGCTCCATTCTTTCAGAAAATTTATTTTTGCATCGGAATCCAAAACCCAGCTTCGCAATATTCCGGCAGTACTCCAGTATCTATTATAATTAACCGCAGTTTCAATTGACTCAAATCCATAATCATTTATCCAGAAAGCATGTTTAACATTTGTATCAAATTCTTTTCTATCATCATCTTGTAGATAACCAATCTTGTTCATGTTTGCTTTTACTCCAACTCCGACATACGTGTAACGAACATGAAAGTGAGAGAATTGTGTGTCGAACGATGGACGAACAAAGTAAGTCCAAGAATCATCGTTGTTTTCACCATGAGATTTCACAAACTGAGATGTCATTCCAAATACATCACTAAAAAACAATGTTGAGGTTAGCCCAACAGAACCACTATTAAGATTAGCATAGCTTCTGTTTGCGCCAATAATTCCAATGTTCGAACCGGTAGCAAACTCCCTGTTGACTCTAAAGACAGAATAAGATGCATTTTCTCCCGGCAGCTCATTTCCCCCCGCCGATGAAGGGTCGGATTGAGTTAAGAGAGCGTTAAACTTCCAGTCGTTAATTTTCCCGTTTAATTTTGTCCCCCAAGGAATTTCACCAATTCTTCTTGAATAAAATTGTTTAATTCTGGTTGAATAATTTTCTGCGCCTTCCATAAAAAACGGCCTTTTTTCCGGATACGATAATTCAAAGCGGGTTAAATTTATTTGTTCAACATCTCCTTCAATGGTTGCAAAATCTGGATTGATAGCCGCTTCGACACCAATGTTACTTGATAAATTATATCTACCATTTAACCCTGCATCCGCTTCTGGTCTGGAAGTTTCCTGAATTTTTAATTGTGTATAAGGAATAACAGAGTAGCGTTTTACATTCAGCTCGGATAGCTCTAAGTTAGAAAGAATTCCATACTGCGATACCCTGCTTTGACTTGTAAGCGGCCATGAAGAATAACTTGTCTCTTGCGTTCTTGCAACAGTTCTTCCAACATTAATACCCCAGGCACTCCCTTTTGAGTTGTACTTTATTGATTTGAACGGTATTCCAATTTCGCCAGACCAGCCATCGTTGTTGAATCTTACGGCTGAGTGCCATGTTTCATCCCACTGCGAATCAATAGTATTTCCATTATCTGCAATTCTTCCATCTCTTTGAGTGCCAAATGGATTAACAGAAAAAAAGTATGCATTACTTTTATCGAAGTATGTATCCAGGTAAATGATAATGTTATCATCGTTATCAAGTTCCCCATCCCGTTTAGTGATCTTGGAAGTAATTTTTGATGGCAAAGAATCTTTGCAGTCAAACCCGATATAGATCATTTCATCATTGTAAAGAAATTTTATAGTTGTATTAAAATCAGATTTCTTTCCGTACTCCGGTTTGAACTGGGTAAAATGTGTTAACGATTCTGAATAGCTCCAATCAGTTTCATCCAGTATGCCATCGATATTTATTTTTTCTTTAACTCTGTTATTACTAACAGTTTGAGAAATGGTTAATTGAAAAGTGATTACAATGAGAAATGAAAACCAGCAGAGGAATACGATTTTAGACATTTGTCTTCCAGAGATTGAAAAGTACAGGTAACCTGTGCAAATATTATTTTAATTAACGGAAGTTACTCTGTATTTAACCGAAACAATTTAGATTCGGTTCTTCCATTTTCCATAATGCTTTTTATCTTTTCAATAATCTGCGGATTCGCTTCTGCAATATCTTTTTGTTCATACGGATCATTTTCTAAATCGTACAACTCAATTTTCGATTTGTACCTTTTTCTTATTGCTTTCCATTTTCCCAATCTTACTGCCTGCTGCTTTCGTGCATATTCCCAGTAGAAATAATCATGCGTTTTCTGCTTGTCTAATTTTCCTGTTAATGTTGGAAGAATAGAAATGCCGTCAATATTTTTTGGAGGATTAACATTTGCCATCTCACAAAATGTAGGATAGAAATCCCAAAATGCACAAGTATGATCGATATTAGATTTAGCCGAAATTTTCCCTTTCCACTTTGCAATTAAAGGTACTTTTATACCTCCTTCGTACAATGTAGCTTTAGAACCATGTAAATCACCATTGCTTTTAAAGAATTCAGAATCAATACCGCCAATATTGGAATTCGCACCATTATCACTTGTAAAGACAATTAATGTGTTTTCCTCCAGGCCAAGTTCTTTGACTAGTGAATTTATTTTCCCTACGCCTTTGTCCAAACGTGAAATCATGGCGGCGTAAGAAGCACGCGGCCTTTGTTGAGGAAGATATCCATTCTCGCCTTTGTATGGTGTCTCATTATACGCATTCTCAAAATCCTTCATTGAATCATCCGGAACTTGAAGCGCTACGTGAGGAATTGTAGGAGCGAAGTAAAGAAAGAAAGGATTGTTCCGATTATCTTTGATAAAGTTTATAGCCTCATCCATCATTAAATCAAAAGCATACTGCTTTCCCTTATAACGTTCGTATGATTTTGGATCGTTGGGATCTTTATCGGCTGGAAGTTTTTCACGTGTTAAGAAATATTTATTTTCTTGTAGAAATTCTTTTTTATCATTCCTCCACAAGTAAGGCGGGTAATGGGTATGTGCCATGCGCTGACATAAATAACCATAGAAAAAATCAAAACCTTGTTTGTTGGGAACGCCTTCTGTATCTGGTCCGCCGAGTCCCCACTTACCGACAAGTGCAGTTTTGTAACCTTCTTCTTGTAACACTTTGCCGATCGTCAAAGTGTTCTCCGGAATAGGCCGCTGTCCTTCGTATTTGATTAAGTCGCTCTTTACATCACCCCGTTCGCTCATCTCATCATTATCACGAATAAATGAATGACCTGTATGTAAACCTGTTAATAAGGAACATCGGGATGGTGCACAAACTGGACTTCCCGAATAGTGCTGAGAGAATTTCATTCCTTCTTCAGCAAGTAAATCTATATTGGGAGTTCTGAAACGCTTTTGTCCATAGCAGCTCAAATCGGAATAACCAAGATCATCTGCTAAAATAAAAATGATATTTGGTTTTTTATTAGAAGCAAAAAGTGAATTTAGTTCATCTGGAAAAGAAAGGGCAACACTGCTCATTCCTATTGTCTTGATAAAATCTCGGCGTGATGTTTTGTCAAACATAAAAACCACTTATATAGAGTCTGTAAAATAATTTGTGGAATTATTTATTTTTGAAGTGTCTGATAACATTGTAATTATTACAAATTGAATTTTTATTTTAGCCTATATGTGATTGGTGATTACAACTAATACTGTTTTCTTTATTTTGCTCTATAATGAATAAACACTACATCATTAGGCTCAATCATGTAAAAATTTGATTCCTTATCTTCTATATATTTTTTTGTCCAGATATCGTATAGTTTATATGAAACATCTTTTTTCAAACCCAATTGTTCTTTATTAAGTTTTATTATTTCTCCATAAGGGTTACGATTGAAAATTCCTATCCAGCCTTCGTTAACGTTGCTTTTGTGAGGTGTTTTCCATACGTCAACTTTTGTACTATAATCATCAATTCTTGATTGAAGAGTGCCGGTTACTCCATTCTGATTACATTCCAACATTTCAGCATTTGTAATCAATTCAAAAACATAATTTGGGGAGGATATTAAAGAACCGCCCATAAACAACGGTGATGCCGCCATAGCGCGTTGTGTAATGAATGTCTTTTTTTGTTCATTAGAATAATAATCCTGGCGCTCATAGCCACGTGTACTGTTTGCATAGAAAGTGTTTTTGGGATAGTTAATTCTGATATGACCAAATGGTATCATATCCATGTCCAACCAAAAACCAAGTCCTGAGAATCGTTGCATTTTTTCCCAGCGTTCAAATGTAATTTGAATGTCTTTGTCTAAATCCCAAATATCTCTGCTAATCCTAACCATATCTGCTTTCTTGTATGTTTCTATATATTCAGGATTGATATCATCACCGGGAGATATACTCAGGACAATATCCCGACCACTTTTTTTAATAGCTTGTATAACAGCTTCAATTTCTCTTGGCTTATGAACAATATCATCGTATTTAATAAAATCCACTCCCCAGCCGGCAACTAATTCAACAACACTATTATAATATTCCTGCGCGCCCGGCTTGTCCATATTAACGCCATAATTCAAAGTACTCCAGTTACAGATATCGTTGGTATCTGCAATATCCCTTGCAAAATATTTTGTGCCTTTTATAGGTGTGTTCTTTTCCACTACTTCCCTTGGAATGCCACGCATTAAATGTAACCCAAACTTCAATCCATGTTTATGTGCGCGGTCAATTATTTCCTTGAAGCCATTAGGAAATAAACTCTTGGAAGGGCAATAGCGTCCGTACTCATCAACCGTATTGTATTTCGGATCTCCGTCCGAAGGCCACTTCAAACCCGGTTTTAAGGTAATATTCTTGTACCAGCCGGCATCAATTACAAAGTATGTGTAACCGTAAGGTTTTAGTTTTTCGATAAATGCATCAAGATTTTCTTTAAGCGTTGCATCGTCTATTACCGTTCCATAACAATTGTAACTATTCCAACCTAGATAAGGAGACTGTGACTTCTTAGATGATTGAGCGCATAATTGATGTAGCGATATAACAGAAAGAAGTGTTAAAAAAATAATGGGCCGCAGCAAATTTTGCTTAAATTTCATTGGTTTCTCCTCAGATTTTTAATTCATTTTCAAATTTAGTTAGGGCCTTCTATGTATGCAGTCGTGCTAATATATTGTTAGAAAATAGTAATCAGTTAATATAGTTTTTCACCGGATAATTCATTGTTCTCTTATACTTTTCCGGGTTTTTTGTAATTATTCTAAAATTCTTGAATCTCATAAAAATCTTTTCTAATTGAGGGAAATCGCCAATCGAATGCACTTTTATTCCTATGCAGCCTTTTGTGTATCTGTTGTGGACTAAATTACAGGTTGCAATATCGTTCACCCACACTTTAATGCTATCTCCGATGGCTTCAATTCTATATTTATTCCATTCTTTGAATTTAGAAGCGGAACGTGCTTCTTCACTTTCTGTTAATGGGTAATACCATATAATCTTGTTATCCAAAGCATCAAATATTCCACCTGTCCAACGACGTTCTGTTGGATCAATTTTCACTTGGTAACCGGCAAGATAAGGCTTCGCATTTTCATTATTCCTTTCAATACCCCGTATTATAAAATTAGAATGCAAATCGCCTTCAATTATTGCTTCAGCCTCAATGATAAAATCATCATAGAAGTTTTTTGTGCATAAATAAGTGCTCTCAGTTGTATTGGAAACCGGATGAGCAAGAACAACACCGTCTTCAATCCAGACATTATTCTCATCGTTAATTACTTTCCAATTCTGAAAGTCTTTGCCGTTAAAGAGACTTTCCCATGGTTCTGCCATACGATTTTGCTGAGCAAATAATTTCACTGAAATCAAAGGAATTACTGCAACAGCAAATAGTATTTCTTTACAAGCATAATAATATTTCTTGATACTCGTTTTTCATTCAAACAAACCGATGACTAAATATTTTCTATTTATGTTGATGCAAAACTCTATTTGGAAGTGATGTTTCAAGATCACTTGGATTAACCCATTCGGTGCTATCAATCGTATACTTACCCTCCATGAATTTCTCATAATAGTTCCAAGCTTTTTCAATGGAATAACCGTAGCTATTAAAAATATCACCATTACCAAACATGCGCGGGTCTTGCTGATCCTTCAGCATCTTCTCCATTCTTACTTTCAAATCTTCTTTTACTTTTTTTAATTTAGGTTGATTTGCAAGATTATTCATACATTCCGGATCAATCGTTATCTCAAATAATTCTTCATTGTACTCGCGTTTACCCATAGACAACTTCCAATAGCGGTTATCGACACCAGAGCGGAAAAGTTTTAATATTTCAGTTTTAGTTGGTGATCCATCAATATCAAGGTATCCAATTTCTGGATTTCCAGCCGGCCAGAGAGAAATATCATAGTTATACAGATACATATAATCTTTTGATACAATTCCACGTATAGGATATCCCTGGTTTTTAGGGCGGCTATAATCATGTCTTTCTTTTCCAATTAATATAATATCTCGTTCCGGATTTACCTGCCCTTCCTTTTCAGAATAAAAAATATCGGTTAGGCTCTTACCGGGAGAACTGAACATTCCTGATTTTTCGAAAGGAATTCCTGCCAGCTCTAAAAAGGTAGGTGCAAAATCAATAATACTAATCATGTCTGAAACTGTACGCCCTGGATTTTTTATTCCTTTCGGCCACATAATCGCCAGAGGCACATGATTAGAGTATTCATACTCTTGAGCTTTGCAACGAGGAAATGGCATGCCATGGTCTGATGTCAATACAATAATTGTATTTTCCAGCAGTCCTCTTTTTTCCAAACTCTCAATCATTTTACCAAGGTGTGAATCTGCGTATTCTACTTCGAGAGCATAATCAAGCATATCGTTACGAACTATTTCATTGTCGGGCCAGAATGCTGGCACATTGTCAATATCAGATAATTTTTTATTACCAACTTTTTGACCTGATTCATACTCATAAGCACGATGAGGTTCACGTGCACCGTACCAGAAAAACCATGGATGTCCATCTTCAACACTATCTAAAAATTTATCAAAATTAGCTGCATAGTCATCTTTGCCCATTCCTTTTGCCCAGGGATGCATTTTTATATCATTAAATTGTTCCCCAATAAGAAGTCTTGGTTTACCATCTTTTGTACCAGGGTCTCCTGGTGCCCAACCTTTTCCTGTTAATGCAGTGACATATCCATTCTCTCGCAAAACTTCCGGGAAGGTTTTAAATTTTGCAGGAAATTTATTAACATGATTTGCAGCTTCTTCCAATTGCCACGAATTTCGTCCCGTTAATAAAGAAGCCCTCGAAGGGGCGCATTTTGCATTGGGAGTGTATGCGTTCGTAAACAAAACACCTTTATTGGCCAATCTGTCGAACGCGGGTGTATTGCACCATTTATAACCATAAGCACTCATGTGAATTGAGGCATCATCCATGATACAAAAAAGAATATTTGGTTTTTTATTTTGCGAATTATTTTCTTTATGAGTTCTTGAGTATGCTTTATCGACTCTTGAGCATGTTATCAATACTAATACTGCGTAAAGAGTTACAAATATATTTTTCATTTTGAAACCTCATTCATTTTCTTCTGAATTGTTTTGTAAGCAATACTCTTACAACTAAAAAATTACCACCTTTTTGTACGACAATGTACTGTCACTTTGAATGTCATCAAATCCTGAGACAGAGAATGAATCTATTGTTTGATTAATACCAACTTTTCCAATTGGATGTCTTCCACCATTAAAATAGTTTTTAATAGCAAACCTGGCACTGGGACGATTACCTGCCGGGTCTAAAATTGCTAATGATAAAATATATTCTCCTGTAGGTACGCCTGATAATTGGAATGATTGATTAATTGTATGAATTTCCGCAGGGATGGAATAGGTATCACTTTTTTCATCCCATTTATCGCCGGGTTGCCAATTTCTGATATCAATATTAGTACAAGTATTTTTCCAAACTGGTTGTTTTGTTTTGGGGTCCAGAAGACTAACTTCAACCGGCCAATTATAATATAATGGAGTGGAACCTGTATTCTTTACTTTAAAAGAAACAATAAATTTTGTATCTGCATCAATTCTTTTTGGATAATTTATTTCTGATATTACAAAGCGGTATCCCATAACTTTCTGAATAAGTGCTGCCCCTGCTTTAGCAATTTCACTGCTATGATCGTAATCAGAAACCCAGTCCATATGATTTCCATGCAGGCTTCTTATTTCGTCAATGAGAAAATTTCTATGAATAGGTATCGATACGGTTTCAGTAGGGCCCTTACCTGGTTGAATTAAAGAATTTCCCCACCCATAAGCAGTTTCTCCTCCAATCGGTGCTGTTTTCCATCTTGGTGAAACATTATTCAGGTGAAATCCATAATATCTCTGGTCGTAATGCCCCCATGAATCCCAGTAATATCCAAAGTTATAAATATCATCGTTGTATGTGTTTGGCCATCTTATCATCACCAATTTGTTTTGAAATGAAATTGCAAACTGAGCTGATACTGCTTCTTTAATATCTTCCCTTGTGTCTGGCCATTCCATTTCTCCCCATTCTCCTATGAGCCCCATTTCTATAAATGCAACTCGCGAATCATTATCCCATGCTTGACCAAGTTTCTTAATTAATGCGATTACTCTTTCCTTGAATTGATCACTTGTAAAATTTCCCTCAGGCAAATCAGATGGCCAACCGCTTTCTCTACGCGGCCAAGTTAAATAAACACGGGGGACGAACTTTACATTCCGCTCAGCACCACCACGCCATTTAGCATCGCAAAACTCTTTAATCTTCTCAATACCATCATTTGCTGTATTTTCAATTTCATTCCATCGTATATATGTCTTGGATAGTGTAGCATATTCATGATTCTTTTCAAGTCCTGACCTGAAGCCCATTAGTGGATTGCGAATTGCTCCTTCATATTCTTCTGGATATACTGTTACGAGGCTTTGCTTGGTTGTGGAATTTTTTTTGTTCGATTCTGTGAATTCAATGTAATCAAGAATTGCTAATGACCCGGTTCCTGAAAGAGTTTCGATCCTAATCTCATCACCGTTATTGATAGCAATTCTTCTTGGTATATGCCATTGCTGTTCATTCATCATATGGAACTTATCATCTCTGTTTTTTCCTAACCATGAAACTATTTGAACACCATTTAAGTACAATGCATACGTGTTTTGCCCAACCTTTTCAGACAAATAACGTGCATTAATATCATACTTACCGGAAGGAAAACTAAACTTGAACTGTGCTACTCCTGTTGAACTAGTCAGCTTTATAAAAGTTGTATTTTCAATGCTGCCAACTTGATAATTTGTTAACTGCATTTGTTCTGCCTGTACTCGCTTTTCGGAAGCTTGTGTTATACTTAACGAAACAAAAACAAATACAGATACTAGAAGCAAAAAATAATTACATAATTTTCTCATACTATTCCCTTTAATATTTATTTGCGTTTTTTTTTGATTTTATTTTAAACATATAGAATTCAACATTGATAGAAATTACAATTTGGGATGCTTACACCACACCCGATTGAGTACGGGATAGTTAAATAATCAGATCGTTACGGACCGAACGTCGAAATACGGTTGATTGGCAAGGTTGGCATCAAACCCAGGAAATAACACAACTGAATTTTCGCCTTTCTTGAGAGCGAAATAATATTGCATCGGAAAATCGGTTTGAGTATAACTGGCCGGAATCGAAGCGGTAAACTGGTTACCCATCTTGCTCATGGCGATGACATTCCACTCTTCAGCCTGGTAAACATGCCGGTAAAAGAGTTTTGCACTTTGTGTGTTCCCATCGGAATTGAGGGTAAGATTCAAATCATTGCCCCGGGAAAAAAGAATCGGAGGTGTATGAGATACGCCCGCTGCAGGTCTCGAAGGGGTACTTTTTGTTGTTGCTATGGCATCGGCTGCTGGACCTGGATGAGTCGTGATGTCGGTTACTATGTTGAATTCCTTCGCGGCCATGGCGTCACGGTCAGCAACACTTCCAATTTGCGCAGCTTGCTGCCATGCGCTGATTGCGCTTGTATACATCGCAACCGCTTCAGTTTTGGCGTTGATGTCATTGGTTTTCCGGTAGATTGAATAGAGTATTGCTGCGCGCCATTTCCGTCCATAATAGAAGCCAAGATTGGCCATAATCCGAATATCGATATCATATCGGCGAAATTCCGGATCCTGACTGTTCGGTACCAGGGATCTTGCTTCGGCTATTTTAGCAATAGCAGTTGTGCCCATACTCTCCCACCACATGGCAACTTCCAGAGGTGTATATTTATCAAGCTCGTATTCATTTCTGCTGAGTAGCGCTTCTGCATAGGGATCGATTTCGGCAAATAGTTGCGGATCAAAAGTGGATGTCAGTCGTTGCGGGTTCAAGCAATCTTTGGTTGGATGCTCGGGCATGCCGTCAGTAATATTCAAGCCTTCGAAAACCTCGGGCCAGAAATCGAGCCAGCTCGCTGACGAGGCCTGGATGGTGGATGCAAGCATGAAGATACGGCTGGCATTGCCCAGGGCTATTTCGACATTGTCGGCTGCCGGGCCGAACCTTTTACTGAGGAAACGCTTCCAGGCCGCCGGATCAGTATCCGGATTGTAAAGGCATCGTCCCCATACTCGATATGTAATAAGGAACTTGTGGTAAGCGTAACCAGATGGTTTCAGGCTGGTCTCAGCATAAGAGTTTTTATCTCCCAATTCCCCCATCCCTCCACGCCCATGAAAGCTAAGTGGTTCGTACCATTCCAGACCGTCGCTGCCGCAGAAATGGGCGGCCCTTCCGAATCCCGCAGCAAACGCGGGATCTCCCCAGAGTAATTGCCGTTGAGTTCCCGGCCAGAGGCGATGTACCACTCCCCATCTTCTTCCTTCTTGTAATAATGAAAAGTAACCGTAACGGGAAGACCCAGGTATGACAAGTTTCGTAGGTGGGTCGGGAATTGGATTCCGTTCGCTTTTTCGGATTGATGCGTGATGGTAGGGAAGACCCGATTGCTCAGCCGTTTTCTTTGGCGAGAACACGGGAGTGCCCTTTGCATCAAGCACGGCCTGAAGGTGATCTTCAGTAACATTTTTCCCATGCATGTCGATTTCAATTTTACGACCCTGATTCACAAAGGGAGTGACTGCGCTAAACAGTTTGCGCCAATAAACAAAATTTTCTGGAGGAATACCACCTTCGTAATGCACGCGAAATGTAAGTCCTGTAATATTGGGGCAGGCAGATAAAATTGCACTCAGTGCATCATGGCTGTATTGGGAGTGTGCGCTGCCGCCGAGATCTCCTGAAAGACCTTCAACGCTATACTGCTCAGACTTGACATAAAAATTAGAATTCCAAATACCCAAAGTAAACTCAAGGCCGCGTAAGGCACATCCATCGGAAATGTATTTCAACATCTCCAGATTAGCCTCACGCTGAGAATCTGAAACATTTGTAACCGATACGCCACCGACTGAGATGAAATATGGGTAAGGGAAAGCGAAATAACTATCTTTTATCGAGCTGGGGATTTTGATGCCGAAATTGCTGACCTGACCAGTACCCCAATGAAGCCGGTTGAATCTTTCAGTGGCAAGCATCGTCAGATACTCGTCCCAGAATGCTTTATCAAGAAACTCGGGCAAATCTTCCGTCGTATTTGCAAAGGGTTTATGGACACAACGTATTTTTGTTTTTGTTTGCTCAACAATTGGTGTAGGAATCGTACATGCAGCTTGAACGGTATCATGGTAAAGAACCCTGTCAGTAAGCTCCAAAAGTGCGTAGATAAGTCCCCGCACGTCGCTGCCTGACGCCAAAACCACGGAACGTCTTGCAAGGGATCCATTCAATAAGGCCAGAGACTCAGGTGATTTAGGCACTTTGGCGCCAATCTTACCTGTAAGGGAGGATTTTCCAGAACTTACTACAATTGCAATATCGCCAACAGGAGCCTTAGAAATACTTTGAAAAATTTTTACTTTCAGGCTATGACCTTCCAACGATTGCTTCAACTGGTTTATTGCCCATTGAGCCGAAGCGGAATTTGCGATGGTATCGACGGGATCAACAATTATTGAAACACCGCTGACATCTTTGCCAAAAATA
>JAIFMH010000217.1 GCA_020048595.1 Bacteroidota bacterium
TTTCGGTTAAACTCTTGTTTTCTTCAAAAAATATGTTGTATGCAATGTGGCAGTATTTCTGCAGTAATTTTACTTTCTTCTTCTGTTTAACTTGGCTTTTCCCATATATAAAATCCACTTACCACTTAGAATCTGTTGAAGCAGGATTGTGGGCCAGCATTCCTTTAATTTTTGGAGCTTTAGGGAATTGGGTTTCCGGCTGGATTGTTGATAAAATATTTTCAACAGGCAAATGGGATCTTTCACGAAAATTTCCCGCCATGCTTGGTTTTTCTCTCGCTGCTATTGGTATGTTCATCAGTGTTCACATGACAGAAGTAGTAGGCGCAATAACATTTTTATCCTTGGCAATATTTGGCGCTGATATGACCTTGAGTCCTTCATGGTCATTTTGTAACGATATTGGAAAAACAAACTCCGGCGCAGTTTCTGGAACAATGAATATGGCTGGAAATTTTGGCGCATTTATTACAGCGCTTGCATTTCCATATCTTAAAGCGTGGAACGGTAATGACGTTTCACTCTTTTTCTATATTGGAGTTGTTTTAAATATTCTAGCGGTGTTTACGTGGCTGGCAATGAAACCTCAAAAAAGTTTAACTGAATATTAATAGGAAAATTTAATGTTTGGCGTTAGTCCAGCTTTCATAGTATCAATGTTTGGCAGTCATTTTAATGTAGAACAGTTTTATGAGGCACTGCCAATAATAAGTGAGTTGGGATACTCTGGTTATCAGCCGGAGATCTTTTACAAAAGCGAATTGTTACGTTGGCAAAAGGAAGGTGCAATCCTTGTAAATCAAAAAGCAAACGATCTTGGTCTCCATCCAAATCAGTTTGTTGCACACTGTCTAATGGAAAATTTCTCCTCCCCAGAAAAATTGTTTTCTTTAACAGACAACGATGATTTGAAAATAGCTCTGGAGATAGTTAACTATTTTCCTGAATGTAAAACAATTGTCATTCCGATAGGCCCTTTCACCAATGTTAATCAAAATTTGAAAACTTCAAAAAAAAATATATACGATAGTTTAAAAGAAGCTTTGGTGAACAAAATATCTTGTTATTTGGAATTGATTGAGGATGCAGGCGTAAAGTTTGCTATTGAAGTACTACCAAATTCAATAGTAGAGGGAAGTGATGGCTTTTTACAATTAGCTAACAAAGTAAATTCGAATAATTTTGGTATATCGTTAGATACAGGACATGCTTGGGCTTGCAGAGAACTAATACCTTTTCTCCCATTGAAACTACAAGGGAAAATATTCGGTTTGCACCTTTGCGATAATGATAGCAATATAAATAAATCATTGGCCCCGGGTAAAGGAACGATCGCTGAAGAGATCATGGCAGAGTATACGGATGCAAAAAAATATTTACAACGTGTCCTTGAGAAATTATAATAAACCAACATAGGAAGAATAATATGGCACCCCAAATAAAAAATGCACTAATAACAGCATTCGTTGGGAAAACCAAAGACAGATTTCACGAATACAATACTGATAAGACAGTAGAAGAAAAATTTGAGCTTGTTTCCCAAATGGAAGGAATGAGTGGCGTTGAAATAATTTATCCCTATGAAATTAGCGATGCGCACAAGCTTAAGGAGTTACTAAAGAAATATAATCTTGGCGTTGCTGCAGTAAACGTAAATGTGAAAGCAGAACCGGAATTTAAAAACGGTGGTCTTACATCAACAAAAGAAGAAGTTCGCAAGAACGCTGTTCAGTTTATAAAGAATGCAAAAGACTTTGCAAAAGAAGTTGGTGCAAACAAAGTTACCTGCTGTCCGCTCGGTGATGGATATGAATTTAACTTCCAATCTAACTATGCCACAATGTGGAAATACCTTGTTGAAACAATTGGAGAGGCAGCTGATCACAATCGTGAAATCCCATTGTTCATTGAATACAAACCAAGCGAAACACGTGGCCGATGCTTTATCGATACTGCGCCGAAAGCACTTTGTTTGCTTAATGATATTCAAAATAAAAATATGGGTATTACATTGGATTTCGGTCACTCTATGTATGGACAAGAAAATCCTGCAGAAATTGTTTCTCTTCTTGCTAATTCTCCATATGGAATGTATATCCACATAAACGATAACGATGGTAAGTGGGATTGGGATTTTCCGGTATGCACGCATAATTTCTTAGCGTACACAGAATTCCTTTATTATCTCATTAAAGTTGGTTACAACGATTACTTCACTTCCGATACATCTCCTACCCGCTGGGATATTAAAGAAGTATTTGAAATGAATGCACGGTTAACAAACAAACTATGGGCTCTGTTGAGCGGCCTTAATCAAAACGAATTTGATAGGCTGATTAATGGAAATGATTATATAAAAACGTGGAAGTTTATTGAGAAGGAAATATTTTCTTTATGAGTAAAATAAAAATTGCTATTGATGCCGATGACGCTGCATCGGATCTAAAAAATATTGTTTATGAATATCTTAAAAAGAAAGAATTCGATATTACCGATCTCCGGTTTATCAGTGAAAATCCGGATGCTCATTATCCTGAAATTGGCTATAACTTGGCTAAGAAAATTCAGAACAACGAATACGCTAGAGGAATTCTTATTTGTGGGACAGGTCTGGGGATGGCAATGATTGCAAATAAAGTGGAAGGAGTTTATGCCGGAGTTTGCCACGATGTATATTCCGCAGAACGGTTGAAAAAAAGTAACGATGCACAGGTGCTAACAATGGGCGCTAGAGTTGTCGGCTCAGAACTTGCAAAGATGATTTGCGATGCATGGCTTGCATCTGAATTTTCAGGAGGCGGCTCGACTACAAAAGTAGCAATAATGCGCAAGCTGGAAAAAGAATCTTTCCAAGGCAAAAAATAATGTTGTAATATCTCAATAGTAATAAATATTTAGGAGGAGTTACGCAAAAAGTAATTAATAATCCGCAAAATGTAGTTGAGGAAATGCTTGAAGGGTTTGCCGCATCGATGAGCAGTTTGATTGATACGACAGAAAACCCGCGGGTGCTAAAGTTGAAAGACGCACCAATCAAAAACAAAGTAGGTGTTGTAACCGGCGGGGGTTCCGGTCATAAACCAGCGTTCATCGGTTACATTGGAAAAAATTTATGCGATGCTGTCGCTGTTGGAGAAATATTTTCCTCTCCGCCTGCTCAAATGTTTTATGATGCCTTCAAAGCAGCGGATGCCGGCAGTGGCGTTGCGTGTTTGTATGGCAACTATGCCGGCGATAATATGAATGTTGCAATGGCAATCGAAATGGCCAAGGATGATGGAATAGTTGTGAAGACGGTTGTTGCAAATGATGATGTTCCTTCAGCTCCGAAAGATAGACGTGAAAATAGAAGAGGGGTTGCCGGTGAAGTATTAATGTGGAAAGTTGGCGGTGCAAGAGCTGCAATGGGAGGTTCACTCGACGAAGTCATTAACGCTGCCCAAAAAGCAATTGATAACACACGAAGCGTGGGAATTGGATTAAGTCCTTGCACTATTCCAGAAGTAGGTCATCCCAATTTCCAAATAGAAGCCGGGAAAATGGAAGTCGGTATAGGACATCATGGCGAACCCGGAATGGAAGTGGCTGATTTGGAACCCGCAAGAAAAATGGCTCAACGAATGATTGATATTATTATTCCGGATCTGCCTTTTGTTGAAAAAGATGATGTTGTTGTTTTAATAAGCGGTTTAGGTTCAACACCGCCAAGTGAATTGTTTATATTTTTTAATGATGTTAAAAGAATATTAGACGAAAAGAAAATATCAGTTTTCAAATCTTACATCGGAAATTATTTTACTTCACTCGAAATGTGTGGTATCACTTTAACAATGATGAAAGTGGATGATGAATTGAAAAAATGCATTGCTTATCCATGTGAATCATGGGGATTAACTCAATTCTAGGAGATTAATGTTAATGGATGATTCATTTACCAATACGAATGGTGTATCAATTATATTCAAAATGATAAAGGATATCCAGGATAATAAACAATACTTGAGTGATATTGATGGACAGATTGGCGATGGTGATCATGGAATTAACATGAATAAAGGTTTTACTCTTTGCGAAGAAAAATTAAAAGAAGCGCCGGTAAATCTTTCGGAGGGATTAAAAATTCTTTCCAACATTTTGATGATGAAAATCGGCGGTTCGATGGGACCGTTATACGGATTATTCTTCAAAGCAATGGCAAAAGAAAGTGAAGGCAAGGAAGTAATTAATGCGGATGTTTTTCAAACAATGCTGGTAGCAATCCCTGTTGAACTTAGCAAAGTTTCAAAAGCAACTCCGGGTGATAAAACATTGATGGACTGCTTGATACCGGCTGTTGCTGCTTATCAAGAAGCAATTGCTACCGGAGAAAGTTTTAAAAGTGCATTAATGAAAATGAAAAATGCAGCCGTTGCAGGAAGAGATTCCACAAAGGATATGATTTCAAAAGTTGGAAGGTCCAGCAGATTGGGCGAGCGTTCAATTGGCGTAATTGATGCCGGCTCTGCTTCTTGCTGCATAATTTTCTGTGCCATTGCTGATGCAATTTTCGAATTGTTAAATTAAAAACAAAGTGTACAAATGAACTATACAAAAGATGAACTCATACCTCTTTATGTGGAATTACTGCAAAAAGCAAACTTCCCGGTTTCAGAGGAAGAACTCCAATCGCTGACGATTAACGACTTTGGCCTAGAAAATCTAAAAGAAGAGGGCTTTGGTCTAATAGATCTTTTACGGTCTGAAAGAGTTCGAGTAAATTTAATTCTCCTTCTTCCAAACCAATCTTTACCAGAACATTTACATCCAGGCTATGAAAATGAAAAAGGAAAAGAAGAAACAATTAGAGTGCTGTATGGAACAACGAGAGTGTTCATTGAAGGAGAACCGGATACTGATATTAAAATTCCGAAAGGCAAAGAGCAGTGGTATACAGCATTAAAAAAGATAGAACTTAACATCGGTGAACAATTCACCATCTCGCCAAATATCAAGCACTGGTTTCAAGCGGGAGAAAATGGTTCGGTTAATATTGCATTTCAGAATAGAGTGGATGAATCTCACAACATCTTCTATGATCCTGAAAGTGATGGCTGCAAAATTAGCAACGAGAATAAATACTAAATTCTAGAAATACGCTTAAGAATAAAATGGGAAAAATAAAATTAGGAATGATTGGCGGAGGTATCGGGTCTTTTTTTGGAGATGCTCACCGCCGTGCAGCAAGAATTTGTAATGATTTCAGTGTTGTAGGAGGTGTATTTAGCAGCCAATATAAAAAAACCCTGGAATTGGCAGAGTTGGAGGATCTAGATAAAAATAGGTGCTACAGTGATGTTCATTCATTAGTAACCGGCGAAAATTCTTTGGCAGAAGAAGATCGGATGCAGGTAGTTTCAATTGTTACTCCAAATAGCTTTCATTACCAGCAGGCAAAAATACTTCTGGAAAATAATTTTCATGTCGTTTGTGATAAACCTGTTACACTATCATCTGCAGAAGCTGAAGAACTAGGTAGAATTGTTGCGAGAACAGGAAAAGTGTTTTGTATTACCCATACGTATACCGGCTATCCAATGGTTAGACAGATAAAAGAATTTATCAAACAAGGTGTTGTTGGGAATATCCAGAGAATTGACGTTCAATATTATCAGAGCTGGGTGAATCCTTTAATCAATGGGGGAAAACCGGAACTTAGTCTTTGGAAACTGGATCCGGATATTACTGGCATCTCAAGTTGCATGGGAGATATCGGAGTGCATGCTTTTAATCTTGTAGAATATACCACCGGAATTAAAGTTACTCGTGTTCTGGCAGATTTAAATAATTATTCTCCGGATATCAAACTGGATTTGGATGGAACGGTTCTTCTTGGATTCAATGAGAATTTAAGAGGTGTTATAAGGGCAAGCCAGATAGCGAATGGAGAAGAGAACGGGATTACACTTGCAATATATGGATCGAAAGCCGGTCTCAAATGGGAACAAGAAAATCCAAATCGCCTTTCTAAAATTGAATTTGGGAAACCTGAAATTGTTTATAAACCCGGGAATATGTATAACACTGCATTCGCGGAGGCAAGCCATACAATGCCCTTTGGTCATCCCGAAGGAATTTATGAAGCGCTTGCAAATATTTATAAGGGAGTTGCAAAATCAATTAGGGGTGTTAAAACTTATGATGGTGAATACCCGGGTATTGAAGATGGAATTAGAGGAATGAAATTTATTGAATGTACAGTAAAATCAAACCAACTTGGAAACAAGTGGGTTGATTTGTAGAATTATAAACTAAGTTGTCTACCTAACTCAGATACAATATAGGTGAAAAAAATGAAAGCATTATTCTTAATCCATAAGAGTTTTCTAACAGTATTTTTCCTTTTAGGATTTATACTCAATCTAAATTTATCAGCACAATCTCAAACTGCTAAGGATGGGTTTATAAAAATATTTAATGGAAAAAATTTAGACGGATTTTATCTTAAAATAAAAAGCGGCGATGCTGAATTGGCAAAAAAAGTTTATGCTGTTGAAGATGGCGTGGTTCATGTTTTCAATAACGCCTTCCCCGATAGTTTCAAACTCGGCACCGGAGAGAACGATACCCATGGCCTATTTTATACAAATAAAAAATATAGTAAATACATTCTCCGTTTTGAGTACAAATGGGGTACAAAGATTGCAAACAACTTTAACGAATGGCAATATGATGCAGGAGTCTATTATCACGTATTTAACGATAAAATATGGCCCGACGGCATTGAATATCAAATTCGGTACGATCATACAAAGAACCGCAACCATACCGGCGATCTTATTAGGGGTGGCACTGCATATAAATGGTTTCCTTCTGCAGATACTTCAGTTTTTATAAGTCCAAAAGATGGAGGCAAAGCGCAGGATGTTAATGGATGGATGCATTATGCTTCAACTCCCAAGCTCTTTAATGGTGCAAATGGCAAGTGGAACAAGTGTGAGATAATTGTAATGGGCAACCAATTTGCAATCCACAAACTAAACGGAGAGATTATTAATATTGCGACAGATTTATCTGTAGGAGAAGGTGTGATTGGGTGGCAATCCGAAACAGCAGAAATATTTTATAGGAACATAATGATTAAAGAATTTGATAAAATCATCCCAATCGAAGAGTTTCTTAAATGACAAATGAAAAAAAGATCTGGAGAAGAAAATCTATTATAAAATTAGTATTAAGCACATTGCATTCTAAATGTTTGTTATTTATTGCCCTTGCGATCTTTCCTCTCGTAGATATGATAGCTCAGGAATTGCCGTCTCTTAAAGGAAAAAAAATACTATTTGTTTATGGTGGATGGGAGGGACACGAACCAAACAAGTGTGTTGATCTTTTACTCCCATGGCTTGTTAGTGAAGGTGCTCAAGTGGATACAACTAGTACTCTTCATCTTTATGAAGATACAAAATACATGGCGAAGATCGATTTGGTAATACAGATTTATACAATGTCAAAAATATCTACAGAACAAGAAAAAGGATTGCTGACTGCAATTAAAAATGGCGCAGGTATTGCCGGCTGGCATGGCGGACTTGCAGATGCCTTTAGAGAAAATACTGAATACCAATTTATGGTCGGAGGTCAGTGGGTTGCACATCCTGGAGGCGTTATTGATTATGGTGTAACAATAACTGATAATAATGATCCTGTAACAAAAGGATTGAATGATTTTAAGATGCATAGTGAACAGTATTATATGCATGTCGATCCCAATGTAAAAGTGCTGGCTACAACTAAATTTAATGGTGAACATGCTGACTGGATTGAGGGAGCTACAATGCCTGTTATTTGGAAAAAGTATTATGGAAAAGGCAGAGTGTTTTATACTTCTCTTGGTCATGTAACGGCAGATTTTAAAGTTCCCGAAGTACTTGAAATATTAAAACGAGGTATTCGATGGAGCAGCGGCAGTAAAAATATGCCCTTTGAAAAGTGGCTTTCCCCAATGTATTAAACTACGTCATGGTGAATGGAATAGCCCATCTATTTGGGATAATAATTAGATGGGTTTTCATTTACTAAAAGTGGGATAGCACGTTATTTTATATTATAATATGAAAAATGCACGTACAAGAGGTGATATTTGATAGATAATTCTTTTGCGTTTCATATCATGACAAAGCCTATCGGTTCTTTATGTAATATGGATTGTAGTTATTGCTTTTATTTAGAAAAAGAAAAACTCTATCCGAATACAAATCACTGGGTAATGAATGAAAAGGTCCTTGAATCCTACATCAGACAATATATCAGATCACAAAAAGTAAATGAAATTACATTTGCCTGGCAGGGAGGCGAACCAACGTTGCTAGGTGTTGGTTACTTTAAAAAAGTTGTTCAGTTACAGAAAACTTATGCTGATGGAAAAACTATTAATAATACTTTTCAAACGAACGCGGTTCTTATTGATATTGAATGGGCTGAATTTTTTGCATTAAATAAATTTCTAGTAGGTGTCTCTATTGATGGACCCAGTGAAATACATGATAAATATCGTGTGCTCAAAGGAGGGCAACCGACTTTTAATAAAGTACTGCGTGGAATAAAAATATTAAAGAAACACGGAGTGGATTTCAATACCCTAACATGTGTCTCAAAGGCGAATGAAGACGAGCCATTGAAAGTTTATCATTTCTTGAAGGAAATTGGAAGTGGTTTTATTCAGTTTATACCAATAGTTGAAAGGCTTGCCCGAGAGGTTGGCGAGAATGACCTCAAGCTAGTTTCACCAAATTATCATAAAGAAGCAGTGGTCACAGAATGGTCGGTAGATTCTCTCAAATATGGGAAGTTTTTGAGTGCGGTATTTGATGAGTGGGTGCGAAAAGATGTAGGTAAATATTATGTTCAAATATTCGACATAGCTTTGGAAGCCTGGGTTGGTCAAAGACCAAGTCTTTGCGTATTCAGTGATGTTTGCGGCAATGCCATGGCCATGGAACATAATGGAGATTTGTATTCTTGTGATCACTATGTTTATCCAGAAAATAAACTTGGTAGCATCTTAACTGATTTGCTGCAAACAATGGTTAATTCAGGCAAACAGATTAGATTTGGTATAGACAAAAAAATAATGCTTCCACAATATTGTCGAAATTGCAAATATTTATTTGCCTGTAATGGTGAGTGTCCTAAACATAGATTTACGAAAACTCCAGATGGAGAAGAAGAACTTAATTACTTATGTCAGGGCTACAAATATTTTTTCAATCATATTGATGCAGCAACTACTTTTATGGCAAATGAATTAAAAAATCAACGTCCGCCCGCAAATGTCATGAAATGGATGAATATCAGAAGTAAAAACTGAAGAAAGGTTGATGTGTTTAATTATGTGAGGGGTGTCCTTGCTCAACATTCTATTTGGGTCCAATGTTGGTGAAAAATGGTATCGGTTGAAGAATATTATCTTAAAATCCCAACTAGGATGGAAAAAATAGGAATGATTATTTTAAACGATTAATTTCCAAAAGTAATTTAGTTTTCGTATAATCTACCGGGAGAAGTCGATCATCGAACCTGACAATTATGACATATCTACGGGGTCATTTATCGCAATATATTCGGCTAAAGAAAATAGTCATTGCTATCGAGTAAAAAGAATTTTACGGAAAAAACGGTATACAAATTGATGTCTGATTTATATTGAGATTGATGATGGAAAACATATCTTCACAGCTTGCCGATAAACTCAAAGCGCTTGAAACGTGGTATACGCAGCGGAAAGGATCGATCGTCGCTTTTTCAGGCGGTATCGATTCAGCCTTGGTACTGTATCTTGCCCGAAAATTTCAGGGTAAGGACAAGGCGATTGGCGTTATCTCGAATTCGGAAAGCCTCAAAAATAGAGATTTCGAACAAGCACAGGCGTTCTGTCAACAGTTCGATATACAACTGGAAGTCATCGTTACGCGGGAACTGGAAGACGAGCGGTACAACCAAAATCCGTTCAACAGATGTTTTTTTTGCAAGGAACATTTGTTTCACGATCTTACAGAGATTTCTCAAAAATATTCTGGATTCGAAGTATTGAGCGGGACTAATGCCGATGATCTGGGCGACTATAGACCTGGAATCGATGCCGCAAAAAAATATCAGGTGCAGGCGCCCATGGTCGATTGCAATGTCACGAAGGAAGAATTACGGCATATAGCCCGATATTATGGTCTTTCAAACTGGAATAAACCTGCCAGCCCGTGTCTCAGCTCGCGAATCCCCTATAATCATACAGTCACTGTTGAAAAGCTTAGACAGATAGAGGCGGCCGAAGAGATTCTGAACACGTATGGCTTTGAGGATGTCCGCGTGAGACATTATGATAGTTACTGTAGGATTGAAGTGCGTACAGAAGAACTGGAACAATTGACCCTCATCGAGAAGGATGTCATAGAAAAAATTTTAGCGCTCGGATTCGAAAAGTGTGAAATCGACCGGGAAGGGTTGGTCTCAGGAAAGATGAATCGAGTATTGAACAATTTAGAGCGGCACACATGAGAATATTATATTACGATTGCTTTGCCGGTATCAGCGGCGACATGAACCTGGGTGCTTTACTGGATCTGGGTGTCGATGCTTCGTACCTGGAAAGCGAATTGAAAAAACTGAATATCAAAGGTTTTCACCTCGACATAATGAAAGATCTTCGCCGGGGGATTTCCGGAACGAAAGCAACAGTCGTTGTAGAAGATCCCGACAATGAAAAGCACCGTCACCTGCGCCATATTGAAGAGATCATTAACAACAGCACACTGTCGGAAACCGTGAAAGCCACCTCATTAAAGATTTTCGGTCTCATTGCTGTTGCAGAGTCCACTGTGCATCAGATTGCAATTGAGAAAGTTCATTTCCATGAAGTCGGCGCACTTGACTCAATTGCAGATATCGTCGGCGCCGCCATTTGTCTGGAATATCTGAAAGTAGAGAAGGTGTTTTCCTCGCCGATTCAACTGGGCGGAGGAACCGTGAAATGCGCACATGGCATCATGCCGGTACCAGCTCCCGCAACCGCCCTGATCGTTGCAAATATTCCCGTTAAAACCGGATTGGTGCAGCATGAGGCAACCACACCAACCGGTGCCGCTATTCTGGCGGCGACAGTCGATGAATTTACGTCGGACATCAACTTCCCGATCACAAAAGTCGCGTACGGCATCGGACATCGGGATGTGTCCGAAGTTCCCAATGTGTTGCGGGTATACCTGTTGGAAACCGGAAATGCAGTCTCGGATCCGAACGAAGAGAGCGCCACAATTGTTGCATGTAATATCGATGACATGAATCCCGAGCGGTACGAATTCATCATGGAGCAATTGTTCGATGCAGGTGCTGCCGATGCCTGGCTCACACCCATCATCATGAAAAAATTGCGTCCGGCAAATCAGCTCAGCGTACTGTGTTCGCCCGAAAAAGTACACGCGATTAAAGGAATCATCTTTTCCCACAGCACGACAATCGGTTTACGGGAGCACCCGATTAAAAAGAGTGCTCTCTCGAGAATCGAAACGGCGGTACACACCAAATTCGGAGTTATCATGGTAAAACAAAGTGTGTTCGAGGGAAGAATTGTTCGTTCGAAGCCTGAATACGATGTGTGCAAATCGATTGCTAAGCAAAATAATATCAACATCGAAGAAGTTGAACGTGAAGTGATCAAAAATTTATAATATGACGCTAACAGAGATTTTGGAAAAATACAAACTCGGCGAGTTGAACCTGCCGGAGGCATTACAGCTGGTGTCGAGTCACGGCATCGATGAGATGGGTTTCGCCTCCATCGATACGGACCGGCTTCATCGTACTGGGTTGCCCGAAATGATCTATGCAGCCGGAAAAACAACGGAGCAAGTCAGGCTAATTGCCGAACGTATGTACAACAACGGCCAGGATGTGCTGGCAAGTCGGGTTACTCCTGAAATGAGCATCGCCATTAAAGAGGTGATTCCGATGGCGGAGTACAATGAAATGGCTCGTGTTGTCAGTTACAGACATAAAAAAGTGCAAACTTCAAAAGGGTATATTGCGCTTGTTGCGGCAGGCACTTCAGATCTACCGGTTGCCGAGGAAGCTGCTGAAACTGCTCGTTTTCTCGGCAATGATGTTCGGACCATGTACGATGTAGGCATTGCCGGCATTCACCGTTTATTCCACAAACTGGATATCATCAGAGGCGCGCGTGTTATTATCGTCGTCGCCGGAATGGAAGGAGCACTGGGAAGCGTCATTGCTGGACTGGTCGACAAACCTGTCATCGGCGTACCGACAAGCGTCGGATACGGTGCTAATTTCATGGGACTGTCTGCATTATTGTCAATGCTTAACAGTTGTGCCAACGGAATTACTGTCGTCAACATCGATAACGGATTTGGTGCAGCATGTCAAGCCTCACTTATCAACAAGCTTTAATATTATGAATGATATTTATATGCTTCTGGTAACTGCGATTTCGCTAGGATTTATTCACACCTTATTGGGTCCCGATCATTACCTTCCATTTATTGTGTTGAGAAAAGCGCGAAAGTGGCCGCTTTCGAAAACACTCTGGATCACGTTTTTTGCGTGAGTGGGCCATATCTTGGGTTCGGTTGTTCTGGGATTGACGGGAGTTGCGCTTGGGGTCAGCCTGAGTAAATTGGAAGTAATTGAAGCGAGCAGGGGAAACATCGTAGCCTGGATGCTTATCGCGTTCGGATGCTCGTAAACCATTTATGGCATATTCAAATACATTCGAAACGGTCATCATAAACACCTGCCGCGGTTTCTGCTTCCGCTATCAATACGCGAATACAGTCACCTTCCCACAACTGAGGCAGAGGAGGCAAAGAAAGATTGGACACGATTGACACCTTGGGTCCTTTTTTTGATATTCGTGTTTGGCCTGTGTGAAGTGCTAATTCCATTGCTCATCTATATTGCGTCCCAACATAATATGTTCGGTGTCGCTACTGTTGCAATACTTTTTGGTATTGCAACTAAAACCACAATGCTGTGTACAGTAGCTATCGGGTATAAAGGCACGTCGCTTGCACTTTTTAGAACAAGTGAAAAATATATGCACGGCCTTGCCGGATCCGTAATTTTGGTTATAGGCATACGTATGCTATACTGGGGTTGGTAATAGTAATTGCCATTGCCAGAAACCAAGATGCACTTCCAAATTGACACAATGAACCAGCGTCGTGAACAATACCGTCTGCAAAAGCAATTAATATTGGTTTATAAAATACAATTAACAATTTGCGTAAAAAAGTACAATAATAAGGAAGGACTTGGGGGGAGATAGCCAATATTTTTATGCAAACGATTGCGGTATAATGCATTAAAAAGCATATCGTGGCTATGTGTTGTTTTATTTTAGAACAAAAATACTTGACATATTAATGAAAAATATTTATTTTATGCAAACGATTGCGAAATAACTCATTAAACCCTGAAAAAAAACAACCAAAACATCAAAAATCCAGCTCTCATTTACTGACGAATTGGTTTTACTCGGTGTTTAACTGATGGTTTAATGTGCATAGGAATCTGAAGTGACAGAGCATCTTGGACATAATCGAATTTGCACGTCAGATACACGAAAACGATGAGCATTACCGCAACAGATTTGTCCGAAAGAGTCATCGGAAAAAAGGTTGTGTGAGTTTTAGTGTTCGAGATTCACACTTATGTGAGTAGTATACATCGGCTATTGTCGATAAAATACCAACGACTCTCTCCACAGATGACGGCCTTGATTCCCCAGTTGTATTTGCACGGATTGGCTTCTTGTAATTTTCAACTAAGGAGAACTATCATGATTAGAAAAGTATCTATCTTATTAATATTATTCCTGTTATGCCTGAATGTTTTAGTAATTCAAGCCCAGGATATAACAACAGTTATTCCTAAGGAATTTTCTGGAGGAATAAGTAATCCGTTAATGGGATTTCGTCCCGATTTAAATTCCTACAGCAAATATGATTACCCAACCATTACCCGTCATTATATCAGATGGAATGAGATTGAAAACACTGAAAGCGACGGTGTTGATAAAATAATTAGTTTTTGCAATACAAAATGGGCTGGAGTCGAAGCAGCGAACGTGAAAGTAATTCCACGAGTGTATCTTTTTTGGGATGAAAACTCCAGTACAAATGCCTGGCCGGCGGATTTGCCAAGACTTGATTGGAAGAATCCAAAGCTTAAAGAGCGTGTAGTAAAAATGATCGAAAAGCTAGGCAAGGCATGGGATAATGATCCTCGAGTTGCATGGATACAAACCGGAATAATTGGAAAATGGGGAGAGCAGGAAAGTCCCGTTGGTGTTGGTGAGGATGGATGGGCAGCACTCATGGGAAAAGCTTTTAAAGAAGCTTTTCCAAACAAGATGACAATTGTTCGAAATCAGGATGTATGGGAAGCACAAGGTTATAAATTTGGTGTATATTGGGATTCATTTGCACATCCTGGTCAGAAGAGTGGTTCATGGTCACGTATAATTGATGCCAATTCAAAGGGCAGTTACTTAACGCAAGTAGTTGAAGGTGAAGTCGCATATAATTGGGGAACCGATGTATTGGTGCCAGTTCTTGGAAATAACGAGAATGAAACAGTTAGTACACCTAAATATTATAATTATGCCGTAGATGTAATTCGTGAATTACACTGCTCAGGTTTAGGTTGGATAGCAAGCTACGATCCAACAAAACCTGAGAATACAGTTGGGGCATCAGAAGTACAAAAAGCATTTGGATACCGTTTCATGCTTAATGAATTTACGTGTCCAAAACGTATCGAAAAAGGTGGAAAGCTGGACATATCATTCAAGCTAAAGAATATTGGTTCAGCGCCATTTTATGAAAAATGGCCCGTTGCGGTTGTCTTAATAGATGAAACAACAAAGAATATTGTTTGGACTGAAATTCTACCAGACATTGACACAAGAACATGGGTTCCTGGAAATAATTATGATTATGCAAGCAGAAGTTATACAGTCGCAGCACCGGAATATACCATTAATAAATCAGTTACGGTTCCAAGTTCTCTTTCAAATGGTAAATACATGGTCGGACTCACCATCCTTGAGCCGTACTCAAGAAAACCTGGTGTGTTTTTTGCGGTTAAAAACTTTTTAAAAGAAAGTCAAACCCAACCTCTCTGTCGTATAGGTATTGGTGAGGATGTAACCGGTAGTTATCAAATAGATACGGTACTATTCAGCGATCCGGTGAAAGACGACAAGCGCAGCTACACGTTGATATGGAACGGCCCTACGTATTCTCTAACAACCACTGCCATGACCGGAGGAACAGTTAGCCCAAGTTCCACAACGTTAAATGAGAATCAAAAAGTAACTTTGAAAGCAACTCCGAATTTGGGTTATGTGTTTACAGGTTGGAGTGGAGATGTTACAGGTACAGAAAATCCAGTAATTGTCACGATGGATAAGAATAAAAGTATTTCTGCTAATTTTACATCTGTTCCAACCTACTCGCTAACGGTAAACGCTCCTAATGCAACTGTTGAGCTAACTCCTACAGGAGGAGTCTATAATACCGGAACCGCAGTTTCCATTTTAATAAAACCAAATCTCGGATATATTTTTAGCGGTTGGAGCGGTGATCTTTCCGGTACAACGAATCCGGCAACTATCACCATGAATTCCAATAAAGTCGTAACGGCGACCTTAACTGCAGCTCCTGTCTATACTCTTACAACAAATGCCTCGGGAGGATCTATTACCCTTGACCCCGCTGGACCACAATATACAAAAGGCACTAGAGTTAAAGTTACGGCAAAACCGGATCCCGGATATACTTTTAGTTTTTGGAGCGGCGATCCTCTTGAGGATGAATTTTACATTAACCCTAACTTTATTACCATGAGCTCTGATAAGAACATCACGGCAACCTTTATCGGCCCGCCACCGGCGACAGGATTCTGGGTGGAAACATTCGACATGCCAGATGGTACAACCTCAGATACTGGCTCTACCGCATGGACAGCAACTCGTTCATCCGGCATTTTTGGTGTACTCGGCAACCGTTTTGCGATAAACAATGCCGGGCCCGAAGGAGTGTTCTCTACTAGTAAGATTGATATTTCGGGTGGAAGTGTTGATGTCAGCGTGGATGTGGAAGGTGTTGGTGGTTTGGATCCCGAGACAAGTTCAAGTAAGGACTATTTCGGAATATTCGTAAAAGTCGATGGCGGTGCGGAGCAAATTGTATACGAGATATATGGTGCACAACCTGCAAAGACGGTCACAAAAACTGGTATTATTGGAGACACACTTGAAATAGTTATCAAAGGCTATACAACCGCAGCTGATGAGTTTTACTACTTCAACAATCTAAGGGTTGCATACACTAATCCAACCTTATTAAAGAACGGAGATTTTTCGGCGGGACTGAATGATTGGTCTTCTCAAGTAATTTCCCCTGCCGCTGGAAATATTTCTGTGGTAAATAAAGAATGTAAGGTAGAAATTACTGCTGTCGATGGTCAACCATGGCATATTAATATTTTGCAGTCTGGTGTCAAATTAGAAACGAATATGAATTATACATTCTCTTTTGATGCCAGAGCTACTACTACAAAATCTGTTGTGGTAAAGGCTCAGTTTGACCATGATCCTTGGACAAGTAGTTTAGAAGAACCAGTAACTATTTCAAACGTAATGAAAAAATATAATGTCACATGGTTGCAGTCACAACCCGCTGACAACTATAAAGTTGGATTGTTCTTTGGTACTGATACTGCCGATGTTTGGGTAACTAATTTGAGAATAGCTTCTACAGCAACTAGTATAAATGATAAGGTTGAAAAGATAGTTCCAACCTATACATACTTAGAACAAAATTATCCAAATCCATTTAATCCAAGTACTACAATTTCTTATCAACTGGGAAAGGCAACTTTCGTAAAACTCAGAATCTTTAATCTGCTTGGACAGAATGTAGCAACTATCGTAGATGCATATCAGCATGCTGGATATTATTCTGTAAATTGGAATTCTAAAGATTCTTATGGAAATCAGTTGGCAAGCGGTATTTATTTTTACAGGATTGAAACAGAGAACTTCGCTCAAAATAAAAAACTTTCTCTATTACGATAAGGTTCCTATAAATTTCAATGTAATGGATGAATACTTCAATATTCTTCTTGGGGTATTGCTTGGTGATTAAAGATTTTCGAGAGTAAACAAATTGTAATTTTATCTAAACGACAAAGCGCAAGAAATGTCAGTGAAAAAAATTAAATGGGGAATTTTAGGCACCGGGTGGATTGCACACCAATTTGCAACTGCGTTACAAGTTGTTGAAAATTCTGAAATGGTTGCAATTGGATCCAGGAAATTAGTGACTGCAAAAACTTTTGCCAGTGAGTTTGGCATTCCCAAAGCATTCGGCAGTTATGAAGAACTTGTTACCGATCCGGAAGTTGATGTTGTGTATATCAGCACACCGCATAATCTTCATCTCGAAAATACATTGCTCGCATTGAAGCATAACAAGCATGTGCTTTGTGAAAAACCTCTTGGTGTGAATCTAATAGAAGAAACCATAATGATAGAGAAGGCTGCAGAAAAAAAACTCTTCCTGATGGAAGCTCTCTGGAGCCGTTTTCTCCCAAACATAATAAGAACCAAAGAATTGATTGATGCAGGTGAAATTGGTGAAGTGAAATTGATGACAGCGTACTTCTCATTTAAATCCGAAAACGGCCCTGAACACAGGCACTACAACATTGATCTTTGCGGAGGGACAGTTCTTGATACAGGAATCTATAATATTTTTTTATCTCTCTTTCTACTTGGCAAACCAAAAAAAATCTCTGCAATTGCCGGGTTAAGCGAACAAGGAGGAGACAACAGCTGTAGTTACACGTTTTTGTATAAAGAAGATGTGCTCTCTGTAATGTTTTCTTCATTCCTGGCAAACCCGGCTGTCACTGCAGAAATTCATGGAACCAAAGGAAAAATATATTTAGACGATCGATGGTTTCGCCCCGGGAAAGTGAGAGTTACGTATAACGATGGAACTGTGAAAATCCATGAGTTCGAATTTAAAAGTAATGGCTACGAATTTGAGGCAATAGAAGTTGCTGACTGCCTCCGAGCAGGAAAAATTCAGAGTGCGCTTTGGAGCTGGAACGATAGCGTTCAGTTGATACGTACAATGGATGAAATACGAAAAGAATGTGGTATAGTCTATCCCAAACATGATAACTGAAATTTTAAAAATATTTAAAATACTGGAAATTACAAAAGATGATAAATAAGAATAGTCATGATAGTTATGTAAAAATAAGTATCGTTATAATAGCCCTAATAACCTTCCTGTTTTTTGCTGGAGTGGTTAATGCACAAAATGCAAAACTTAATGACAGTCTTTCAATTAAGGTTGAAAAAAGCACATACTGGTGGACAGGTATTGTAAATCACGGTTCCAGTATGCCTCTTGTTGACTCATATCAAGCCGACATGAGAGATAATTATGGAAATCAAGTGCAGCCGCTTATGCTTTCAAGTGCAGGCGAAGTTATCTGGTCGAATGATCCTTATCAGATCGATTTTATCCCGGGAAGACTTAAAGTAAAGGGCTCGGTTAAGTACAATAAAATAGGAAGTACGCTCAAGGAAGCCTATACCTTTGCCAGCCAGACATACTTTCCACCTTCTGGTAAAATGCCTGATCCGTTATTGTTTACTAATCCACAGTATAATACCTGGATTGAACTTATGTATGATCAAAACCAGAAAGATATTTTAGCATACGCTAAAAATATTATTGGAAATGGATTTCCTCCTGGTGTGCTAATGGTTGACGATAATTGGCAGGAAGATTATGGTAAGTTGAATTTTCATCAGGGACGTTTCTCTGATCCTAAAAAAATGATTAGTGAATTGCATAGTATGGGATTCAAAGTAATGCTGTGGGTTTGTCCCTTTATCAGCCCCGATTGTGATGTTTATAGAGAGGTAGCAAGAAAGAAATATCTTGTTACCGACAATGGCGGAAATCCAGCAATGATCCGCTGGTGGAACGGATATAGCTCGCTGATTGATCTAACAAATCCCGATGCATTTAATTGGTTTAAATCACAACTCGATCGGTTGGTAAATGAATACGGGGTTGACGGGTTTAAGCTTGATGCAGGAGATTTTGATTTCTATGGAAATGTCAATTCTTTTAAGAAGAACGCCACACCGCAAGAACACTCTGAGTTGTGGGGTAAGATTGGTCTTTCATATCCGTTGAATGAGTACCGGGCAATGTGGAAAATGGGCGGACAGCCACTGGCGGAGCGACTACGCGATAAATCACATGGTTTTGAAGACCTAAAATTTTTGATCCCAAATATGTTAACAGCTGGAATCAGTGGATATTATTTTTCATGTCCGGATATGATTGGCGGTGGCGAGTTCAGATCATTTTTAGATGCTGCGGTTCTTGATCAGGAATCTGTCGTTCGTTCTGCACAATGCCATGCGCTGATGCCGATGATGCAATTCTCAGTAGCACCATGGCGCATTCTTGATGCAAAGCATTTTGCAGCAGTTAAAAAATCTGTGGAAATCCGTGAAAGATATAAAGACTATATTCTGGAATTAGCTGTAAAGGCATCTAAAACCGGAGAACCTATTATGAGGTCACTAGAATTTGACTATCCTCATCAGGGCTATGAGAGAATTACTGACCAATTTCTTTTGGGAAACCGATTACTTGTTGCACCAGTGTTGGAAAAAGGAGCTACTACTCGAAAGGTTGTTATTCCTAAGGGACGGTGGAAAAGTTTCAATGGACAAATAATTACAGGGCCAACAACGATTGAAGTTAAGACTGGTTTAGATGACATACCCTTTTTTGAATTAATAAAATGATGTTTACAGCTATCCAAAGATAAAAATCTTAATCCCAAAATGATGTTGCATAAAAATCTATCTAATGTATAAAGCAATATTTAGAAAGTAAAATCTTAAATAATTATTTCACGAGATACAATGAAATGCGCAATGTTAGATTATGTAGTATAAAATGGAGGACGAATGGAACAGACGCTTATTGAATATGGACAGGCTCTTAAACAACTTTATGGCACAGACCAACAAATTATAGCCAAACAGATTAAACGCTTTCAACAATTAGAAGATGACTTTCAAAACCATTTTGGTGAGGCCGATTTACATTATTTTAGTACTCCTGGCAGGATTGAGATCAGCGGTAACCACACAGATCATAACCATGGAATGGTTTTGGCCGCAAGCATAGATCTTGACACTATCGCCGTTGCCGCGAAAACTTCTGAAAATGAAATCGTTGTATATTCAGAAGGTTACGACGGACCCTTCGTTGTTAAATTAGTTGATTTAGATGCTAAGGAAGAGGAAAAAGGCACGACCATTGCACTTATTCGAGGCATTGCATCGCGCATTAAAGAATTGGGTGGTAAGTTAGGTGGTCTTAACATTTGCATAAGCAGCACTGTATTGCCTGGATCCGGCCTTAGCTCTTCTGCCTCATTTGAAGTTTTGATTGGGACAGTGTTAAATTGTTTGTACAACGAGTATAGATTTCCTCCAGAAGAATTGGCTGCAATTGGTCAATTTGCCGAGAATAAATATTTCGGCAAACCTTGCGGATTAATGGATCAAATGGCCTGTGCAGTCGGTGGAATCATTTTTATTGATTTTAAGGTCCCTGAAAATCCAATTGTGAAAAAAGTAAAATTTGATTTTAGTAAAGAAAATATTTGCGTTCTTGTGGTTGATACCGGAGGAAATCACTCCGATTTAACCCAAGACTATGCAGCAATTCCTGCTGAAATGAAAGCAATTGCTCGTGACATGGGTTCAAATGTTTTGCGTGAGATATCAAAAGAACGTTTTTTAGAAGCTTTACCGGAATTAAGGAAAAAGCACGGTGATCGCGCCATTTTACGGTCGCTGCACTTCATCGGTGAAAATGAACGAGTTGCTGATCAGGTCGCTTCACTTGAAAAAGGTGATTTTGCAAAGTTTATTAATTTTGTAGAAGATTCTGGGAATTCCTCCTATAAATTGCTGCAAAATATATATACGACAAAAAATTTTAGGGAGCAGGGGATAGCCATGGCTCTCGCTATAACTGAAAATTATTTGGCGAAAGGTCATGTAGGTGCTTGCCGTGTTCATGGAGGTGGCTTTGCAGGTACCATTCTGGTTATTTTGCCGGAAAGACAAGTAAAAGAATATCGTAAAGATATCGAACATGTATTTGGTGAAAACTGTGTGACTATTCTTTCATTCAGGAAGCATGGGACTCTTTGTCTGAATGATTTTAATTGAAGATGGACAAAATTTAATAATTATTAATGAATAAGTCGGCTTTAAAAAGGGTTATTGTATCTGTTAACAAGAAGTTTGACGATGAAAGACTTCAAATTACCAAGGGATATTTAGATTCCTCTAAAAATACACATTCACTTACCGCATATACTCTATCGTTAAGAAAAATTCAGACCAGACTCATGAATTATTTGATTTATTTTCAATTTCTTTGTAAAGCATATAATGAGAAGAAAAAACAACGATGATTAATTTTTCTGAACATCCTCATCGAAGGTACAATCCATTGAATGGAGAATGGGTTCTGGTTTCACCACACAGGGCGAAAAGGCCTTGGCAGGGGCAAACTGAAAAGAGCCATCAGGATGAACGGCCAAAGTATGATCCAACCTGCTATTTATGTCCTGGAAATCAGCGGGTACAGGGTCAGGTAAACGATAAATATTCTTCAACTTTTGTATTTACCAACGATTTCAGTGCGCTATTGCCCGATGTTCCAAAGGGTGAGTTAAATGATGGACTTTTTGTTGCCCAGACTGAACAAGGTATTAGTAGGGTTATCTGTTTTTCACCTGACCACAGTCTTACCATTCCTGAGATGCAATTGGACGATATTTTAAAAGTTATTGAACTTTGGTGTGAGGAATACATATCACTTGGAAGTAATGCGTTCATTAACCACGTTCAACTATTTGAAAATAAAGGAAGTGTTATGGGGTGTAGCAATCCTCATCCACACGGCCAAGTATGGGCACAGTCGTCCATTCCAGTTGAAGTAGCAAAAGAAATAGAACAACAAAAAAACTATTTTAAAATTCACAAACGGACATTGCTTTCTGATTATTTGGAACAGGAAATCAGGAAACAGGAACGAATTATCCTAGAAAATAATACATTTGTATGCCTTGTTCCATTTTGGGCTGTCTGGCCATTTGAGACCATGATTTTACCAAAAAGACAAGTTGCAAGTTTGGCAGACTTAACACGTGATGAGAAAATGGATTTTGCTGATATGTACCGGAATCTAACCATTAAATACGATAATCTATTTGAGACTTCATTTCCTTATTCTGCTGGGATTCATCAGGCGCCAACCGATGGGTTGGAGCACCCAGAGTGGCATATGCACATGCATTTTTATCCTCCATTACTTCGTTCTGCATCAATAAAAAAATTTATGGTTGGATATGAAATGATGGCTAACGCACAACGCGATATCACAGCTGAACAGAGTTCACAACGGTTAAAAGAATTGTCCACTACACACTATAAACAACGATGAAGAGTAAAGGAAAAATACTTGTAACGGGAGGGAGCGGTTTTATTGGTTCTCATACCTCAGTTGAATTGATACAGCAAGGGTATGAAGTTGTGATAATCGATAATTTGTCGAATTCTGAGGCTTTTATTATCGATCGTATTGAGCAGATTACCGGAATCCGACCAAAATTCTACCAATTCGATTTACTTGACTTGGGAAGATTGGATGGATTTTTTCTGGAAAATAACGACATAGCTGGTGTTATTCATTTTGCTGCCGCTAAAGCAGTAGGTGAATCGGTTCAAATTCCGCTACATTATTACCGAAACAACCTGTTAACTATGGTGAATCTTCTTGAAGTGATGGTAAAATACAAGATTGTGAATTTTGTGTTTTCCTCTTCATGTACAGTTTATGGGCAACCTGATGAATTGCCTGTGACAGAAAATGCCAAGGTTAAGCCTGCAGTGTCACCCTATGGTTATACCAAGCAGGTGAATGAGAATATTCTGAAAGACCTTATCCGTTCGGGAGCCAACATTAAAGGGATCGCATTGCGATATTTTAATCCAATAGGTGCTCATCATTCAGGCTTAATCGGTGAATTACCGCGTGGGGTTCCCAGTAATTTGATGCCATTTATTACTCAAACGGTTTATGGTATCCGGGAACAATTAAAAGTATTTGGAGCCGATTACAATACACTCGATGGAAGCTGTATCCGGGACTATATTCATGTAGTTGACTTGGCCAAAGCCCATATTGTGGCAATTGAGCGTTTAATTCATGGGAAAAATTTGTCCGGTTATGAAATGTTCAATATTGGAACAGGTAGTGGATTTTCTGTTTTCGAAGTTATTAAGTCATTTGAAAAAAGTACCGGCCAAAAAATAAACTACAAAGTTGTAGCAAGAAGGGGAGGTGATATAGAACAAATATGGGCTGATACCTCAAAAGCAAATAACGTGTTAGGCTGGAAAGCCGAAAAAAACTTAGATGAAATGACCCTATCTGCATGGCAATGGGAACAAAAATACCGGGTGAAATAATTTTTTATCGATATACATAAATAATAATTTAACATTCACTAAAATCAACTAAAAACATATGGAACAAACATTCGATTTACAATGGATAGATTATGCGATTATGCTGATCTATTTTGTTTTTGTGCTTGGTATAGGCTGGGTACTAAAACGTTACATGAAAGATGCCAATGCTTTTTTGGAAGCAGGTAGATCTATGCCTGCTTGGGTAGCTGGTTTGGCGTTCATATCGACCAATTTGGGAGCACTCGAAGTGATGGGCATGACTGGCCATTTTCATGATGCCATTTTATTACGGTTCAAAAGCCCGGTCGGTTCCTGAGTATTTAAAACTCCGGTTCGATGAAAAAACCCGGGGCTTAAATGCTATTTTATTCGCAGTAATGACTATCCTTGCTTCAGGGATTTCAATGTATGCTTTGGCAATATTAATGGAAAAAGTGTTAGGATGGGATTTCAACCTGAGTTTGATACTTTCAGCAGCCATAGTCCTTGGATATACATATTTAGGTGGTTTATCATCTGCAATATACAACGAAGTGTTGCAATTTTTTATCATAATCATCGGTTTATTTCCAATTGTTTGCCTGAGTTTATACGAAGTTGGCGGATGGAACGGTTTACAAGAAAGTTTGGCACCTATTGTATCAAGCAAAGGGTTTGCACCCGATGCATTTACCACAACGTGGAAATATTCCGGTGCCGCTACCTCGAATCCAATGGGAGTAGAATGGTATGGCATTTTTGCCGGTCTAGGATTTGTTTTATCTTTTGGTTATTGGTGTACCAATTTCTTAATCGTTCAACGTGCTATGGCAGCAGAATCGCCGGTAGCAGCGCGTAAAACTCCACTCATTGGTGCTTTGCCTAAAATGTTCATTCCATTCCTTATCATCGTTCCAGGAATGGTTGCTTTAGTTTTAATGAACACCCCAACCTCAGGGTTTTCAATTACAGACCCAATAACCGGTCAACCCAACTACGATTTAACCATCATAATGCTGCTAAAACATTATCTCCCTTCTGGTGTGCTGGGTCTAGGCCTAACCGCTTTGTTGGCTTCATTTATGTCGGGTATGGCTGGAAACGTTTCAGCTTTTAACACTGTTTGGACTTATGATATTTATCAAAGTTACATTCGACCTACAACTAATGACGCAGAGGCCGATTCAAAACATTACCTGAAGGTAGGTCGTTTGGCTACTATTTTTGGTGTTTTGGTTAGTATTGCAGCAGCGTATTTAGCTGGTTTGTTTGGTAATATAATGGATTTTCTGCAAACAATCTTCTCCATGATTAATGCACCTTTGTTTGCAGTTATTGCATTGGGTATGTTCTGGAAACGAACTACTGGGCATGCGGCATTTATAGGACTTTTAGCTGGGTTTACAATTGCACTGATACATCATGGATTAACCGCTCCCATGGGTGCTACTACCTTGGTGAAAGGTGGCTGGATTAGTATTGTTCATGTTTATCCTGTTGAAATGGCACAAAACTTCTGGACAGCTATCTTTGCCTGTTTCACAAGTGCTTCTTTAACGATTGGATTATCGTTGGTTACTAAGCAGAAAAAAACCGATGAAGAATTAGTAGGATTGGTTTATTCGTTAACACCTAGAGTGAATATGAATGATGGTAAATGGATTAACCGACCATCAACATTGGCTTGGATAGTAGCTATTATTGGAATTATTTTAACAATTTTATTTTGGTAGGAGGAAAAAGTTATGTTAGATATTAGAATTCCCATTGGGTTGCTTTTTGCTATTTTAGGTTTGTTGGTATTTGCCTTTGGCATTGCCACAAATTCTTATCCTGATATGTATGTAAAATCGATGCAAATCAATATTAATCTGTGGTCGGGTATATTTATGACCATTTTCGGTGCTTTCATGCTTGTTTGGGCCAAATTGTCTGCAAAAGTGAAATAACATCTTTAAGGATGGACACTGTCAAGTGCCCATCCTTTTTTATTTTACTCAAATTAGAATTATCCAAAAGCAACAGTTCCTAAAATTTAAAGTGATCATTCCCAAAAAAAATCGGAGAGAACGTTAATATTTTTTGAATGATTTTGAGAAGGAAACAGGCAACATATTGTTAACGGATGAATGTCGCCGCTGCTGGTTGTAAAATATTTCGATATAGTCGAAAAGTTCTAAATGTGCATCACTTCGCGTTGCAAACTTTGTGTGATAAGTAAATTCAGTTTTCAACGTGTGGGTAAATGATTCCGTGATTGCATTGTATAAAAAACTGCTGGTCGAACCCATGCTCAAGGTTATGTCCCGACGCGCAAACGCTTTTCCGAGTTCATTACCTGCATACTGGCTCCCGCGGTCTGAATGAAAAATTGTTCTTCGGGACGGTTTGCGATGGTAGACAGCATGTTCAAGAGCATTGTCGATCTGTAACGATGTCATCGGATTGCTCTTCTGACAATCCGACAATCATGCGCGTGCACCATCCAGGCCCACGACAAGATACAGCCAGCCTTCTGTGGTCCAGATATTGCTAATGTCATTGGTCCAGAGCCGATCGGGTCGTTCAACAATAAAATTCTGATTGACCAGATTCCGTGCCAAGGGCAGTTTGTGAATCGACGTTTTGTGATCACCGCATAGCCGTTCCCGTGTTTACTACATCGTGTTCGGTTTCTTGCGAATGCGTTTGGCGACGCAGTTTCGTCGAAGTTGTAGCGTTGGCACATCAATGATTCTCATATCGCCAGTTGCAGAAAGAACATCGATAGCTCTTTCGTGATCACTCGTGCTGTGCCTTCCGTCTGATGTCAGTGAATATATCCGTATAGTGACATCGGCACATGAAGTGAAAAATGCAGGAAAACACATTGTAAAATTCTGGCTGGTAAATCCGGGTGTTGTTCTGAAGAAAATTGTTATTGAAACGACCGGTGCGAAGACAAGTTATTTGGGACCGCCGTAAAGTTATTGTGTCCCACAATCAAAATGAAATATCAACGTATTTGATTAGTATGAGCAAGAAATTGTATACGTTGTTATCATCGTATCGATTATATCGATATCATCAATTCAATCGGAAAAGAAAGGGAAAGCAATGATTGAAAAACATCTGTTTGGAAAACTGACTAATGGTTCAGAAGTATATTCCTATACATTAAAAAGCTCTTCAGGATTGAATGCTGCAATCCTGGATTACGGCGCAACAGTCGTTTCATTGAACGTTGCTGATCGAAATGGAATATTTGCCGATATCGTTCTTGGATATGAAGATGTTCAAGAATATGTCAAAGGGTCATCGTATTTCGGCGCGATTATCGGACGATATGGAAACAGGATCGGGAAAGGAAAATTTTCGATTGATGGTAAAACATATCAACTCAGCATCAACAACGGCGTGAATCATCTGCACGGCGGTCCGGGAGGATTCAATAAAGTGATTTGGAAAGCAGAACCGATTGAAAGTGCAACTGATCCTGCTTTGAAGTTAACATACGTCAGTAAAGATGGAGAAGAAGGTTACCCGGGAGCAGTAACCTTAACGGTCATTTATACTCTGACGAAAAACAATGAATTACGTATTGATTATCATGGAACCACAGATAAAACAACGATCTTGAATCTCACCCATCATTCTTATTTTAATTTGACCGGTGATCCTGCCAAAACTATTTTGGACCACGAATTGATGATCGCTGCTGATGAGATCACTCCGGTTGATGATGGGCTAATCCCGACCGGTAGATTTGATAACGTTGAAGGGACTCCGTTCGATTTTCGAAAACCAACAAAGATCGGCAAGCATATCAATGACGCAAATCAACAGATAAAATTTGGAAAGGGATTCGATCATAACTTGGTATTAAAAAATTACGATAAAAAAATCCGTTCGATGGCGACGTTGTATGATTCAACAAGCGGGCGATTTATGGAGATGTTCACCGATCAACCTGGAGTGCAATTCTATTCGGGTAATTTTTTGGATGGAACGGCAAAAGGGAAGAATGGAGTTGCATATCAGTTCCGAACCGGATTATGTCTTGAGGCTCAATGCTTCCCCGATTCACCGAACAAACCGAATTTCCCGTCAGCTGTGGTTAGACCGGGAGAGTCCTATACGCAAACGACGATCTATAAATTCTCAACGAAATAACTATTCAATTAAAAGGGAAACAACAATATGAGCACATTACAAACACTGGATTGGATTGTGATCGGAGCATATTTCACACTGTTACTGGGTGTTGCGTGGTGGGTAGTAAAGAAACAAAAAGATAATGCAGCCGATTATTTTTTAGCCGGTCGTAATTTAAGCTGGTGGATCATCGGTGCATCCATTTTCGCATCAAACATCGGTTCGGAACATATTGTTGGTCTTGCCGGATCGGGTGCCAAAGACGGCGTAGCATTAGCCCACTATGAATTTCACGCATGGTGTCTGTTAGTGCTTGCGTGGGTGTTCGTTCCTTTTTATGCACGCTCTCTTGTCTTCACTATGCCGGAATTTCTTGAACGTCGTTTCTCGACCGCGTCGCGGTACATTCTCTCAATTGTTTCGATAATAACATTCATCGTTACAAAAATTGCGGTTGGTATTTTTGCCGGCGGTGTTGTGTTCAGCACTCTTCTCCCAGAGATGCAAATAACCATCGGTGGTCTACTGATCGATAGTTTCTGGATTGGATCGATTCTCGTCATTACCCTGACAGGTTTGTACACTGTAATAGGAGGTATGCGTGCTGTCGCTTATAATGATGCGGTGCAGGTTGTTGTTCTCATCGTCGGATCGGCAATGTTGACCTTTTATGGATTGAATGTACTGGGAGGATGGGGTGAATTAAGGGCAATTTGCGGTTCAGAAATGTTCAATCTTTGGAAACCCCTAACACCACACGGTGTTGAAAGTACATGGGCTCCTGTGATACAGTTTAATTCTGCCGGTCATCTTGTAAAACAAGCGTGGTATTTTAATGGCGAGTTTCCCTGGCTCGGAATGGCAATCTGTGCTCCTGTTATTGGTCTATGGTACTGGTGTACTGATCAATACATTGTTCAACGTGCATTGGGAGCACCGAATGAACAAGTTGCTCGTCGTGGTAGCATTTTTGCCGCTGTATTAAAATTATTTCCGGTGTACCTTTTTATTATTCCAGGTCTCATTTGTTTTGCGCTTGCAAAGAGTGGCAAAGTTCCCGGTCTTGAAATTGTGTACGATGCAACAACCGGAAAAGCAACGTCCCATGCTCAGGCTGCTTTCCCGTTGATGATTCAATATCTTTTGCCGACAGGTTTGCGCGGTATAGTTGTTGCAGGATTACTTTCTGCGTTGATGGGATCTCTTGCCGGAGTATTCAATGCATGTTCAACACTTTTTACTGTCGATATTTATGAAAAGGTTCGCCCCAAAGCGAGTCAGAGCGAACTCGTCCGTGTTGGTCGTTTAGCAACTGTAGTAATGGTACTTATTGCAATGTTGTGGATCCCGGTTGTTAAAGGGGCTCCGGGTCTCTATAACTATCTACAATCAGTTCAAGGTTATCTTGCACCACCTATCTTTGTAGTATTTTTCTTCGGTGTATTTTGGAAACGATTGAATGCTCACGGTTGCCTATGGGCAATGATCATAGGTTTTATTGTCGGATTGTTCCGAATGTTGGTTGATACACCGGTGTCTCTTGGTCTTCAGAAGGGATATACTGAAGGATCGTTCCTGTGGATCGTAAATAATATCAACTTTCAATATTTCAGTATACTTATCACTATCATTTCAGCGGTTGTAATGATTGTTGTGAGCTATATGACCGAAGCACCGGATTACAGCAAAATCAGTAATCTTACATTTGGCACCACTACTGATATTCATCGATCCGAATCACAGGCAAGCTGGAATTGGCGTGAAGTGGCAAGCTCTGTTTTTGTTCTTCTCGTGATCATCGGCGGGTATCTCTATTTTGTCGGGTAGATGATTGACTGAGCCCTTGTTGAGATGGACATCGAAAATCGATTCGATGGAAATGGATTATTGTGTTCTGCCTGACGAAAACCGCAAAATATTTATTACGATTAATTGAAAGTGCAGAATGAAACAACAAGTGTTACTTGGTTATGATATTGGTAGTTCATCGGTAAAAGCATCATTGCTGAATATCGATACCGGAGAGTTGGTATCATCCGCGACATCTCCGGAATTTGAAATGACGATCAACGCTCCTCGTCCGGGTTGGGCAGAACAGCATCCC
>JAIFMH010000178.1:0-866 GCA_020048595.1 Bacteroidota bacterium
CATGTGCGAAATACACCAACTGCCACAAGAATTGCAACTAAATAAGGAATTATACGTATCGCAACACCAAAACCTTCTTTGGCGCCTTCGATAAATGCATCGTACACATTAATGCGTTTTACCAGGCCAAGAACAATAAAGGAAAAAATGATGGTGAACAAAATAAGGTTTCCCGAAACAGCAGAAATTGTGGTAACCTGTTCCTGGCTTATCGTGCTGAAATACCAGATAATTGTAGAAACCAGAATTGTAAACGTACCAAGATAAAGCAGGATAACCTTATTAAAAAGATTGATCCGTTGAAAAATCGAAACGGCAATGATCCCGGTTAGGGTTGAACAAAATGTTGCGAGTAAAATCGGGATAAAAATATCCGAAGGATCCGCTGCTCCCATTTGGGTGCGGTAGACCATTATGCTTATCGGTATTATTGTAAGTCCCGACGCATTTAAAACCAAGAACATAATCATGGAATTGGACGCAGTATCCTTGTCATTATTCAGTTCCTGAAGTTGAGTCATGGCTTTTAAACCCAACGGAGTTGCGGCATTGTCGAGCCCGAGCATGTTGGCAGCAATGTTCATCATCATGGAGCCAACGGCCGGGTGATCCTTCGGAATTTCAGGGAAAAGCCGCCGGAACAAAGGTCCCACAGCTTTTGACATCAGCCCTATTATTCCTCCTGCCTCCCCCACTTTCATCAGTCCCATCCACAATGTCATCACACCTGTAAGCCCGATGGATATTTCAAAACCGGTTTTGGCCATATCGAACGTACCGTTCATCATCAGCGGAAAAATCTCGGTATCTCCAAAAAAGATCAGCCTGATCAATCCAACAATGAAGGCAATTATAAAAAAAGCAAT
>JAIFMH010000178.1:883-8356 GCA_020048595.1 Bacteroidota bacterium
GAAATGGGGATAGAATTGTTTTTGTTGAATCCTCAAACAATACCGGAATCTGTTCCGGCAGCACTTTCATTTATCAGAACAACTCCATCGGATTGATCAGCAGAAACTCTTCCCACGGGATCCCATCTCTTCCAATCAACATTATTTTTGAATCGGGATAGTGTTTCCTGAACTGTACCATGCCTGCAGTCCGGAGGCTGTGCCCGCTTTTAACTTCCAGGCCTACTACCCGACCTTTATGTTCAAGTACAAAATCAACTTCATAATTCCCATCACGCCAGTAAAATAATGAATACCCCTGCGAATATGCGTTATTTATCAGGTGTGCCCCAACTGCAGATTCCACAATACGGCCCCATTTTTCCCTCTCGTTAATGATCAGCTGAAAATCAAGCGGATGCAATGCACTTACAAATGCTGTGTTGTGAACCTGAAATTTAGGACTTGATGAACGTTTCCGGACTGTATCGCGCGAAAATTTCTCTAATCCTCCCAACAGTCCGGCGGAATCGAGCAAATCAAGATAATGGGATAAGGTGGTTGTATTCCCGGCATCAAGCAACTGCCCTAAAATTTTATTAAATGACAACATCTGCCCTGAATATGAGCACCCCAGGTCGAAAAGCCGCCGCATCAAAGCAGGTTTATCCACACGCGACATCATAAGAATATCGCGCGAAATACTCGTTTCTGCCAATGAATTACTTACATAATTTTTCCAGCGCATTTCGTCAGATATCAGCGATGCCGCACCCGGGAAGCCTCCGTACCAGGCATATTGATCAGCGCTCCAGCCGAAAGCATCACGCATTTCGGCAAGCGACCAATGACTTATATACATCGTTTCGTACCTGCCGGCAAGCGATTCCGTCATTCCTGTTTGCAGCAATAACCGTGATGAGCCAAGCAGAATTACATGAAGCGGAATGTTTTCGCGGCTATCGGAATCCCACAGGCGTTTTACTGTTTCGCTCCAGTTCGGGATTTTCTGTATTTCATCGATGATCAGAACATACGAATCCATTCCGGCAAACTTCATTCTTTGCCTTGCGGTTTCCCATTGCATCTCTATCCAGGCAAGTCCGATGCCCGAAATATCATCGGCAGCTACATAAAATCCCTGAATCCCGGGTTCTTTAAGTAGTTGCAGGACCAATGTAGTTTTGCCAACCTGCCGCGGTCCGGCAAGTACTTGCATAAACCTTCGCTCCTCTTTGATCCTGCTTACAACTAACTGTAATTGTGAACGTTTGATCATGTTACTAATTTTTACTCAATCCAGAATGCAAATTTACTCAATATCCTGCGTATTTTTACGCAATACACTATTTATATTTACTCTACGTATTGAGTATTTTTACTCATCATATTGAGTAATTTATAATAATAGCCCTTATATTATTGTTATATAATTATTTATACATTTTATTTTAAGCTGCTTTTTAAAAATTATTGGCGTATTTTACACAATCAATCCGGAATAAAGTTCTGATAAAATCAATTTCTTTGTTCTGTATTTATTTGCATTTGGTAAATCTATATAAAGTACATTTGATGAGAATAAAACAATCCATTTAAACGTATCATGAAAATAAAATTTATTGGTGCCGCCCGCGAAGTTACCGGAAGCAAACATCTCATAACCACCGATGGTGGCAAAAAAATCCTGCTCGACTGTGGAATGTTCCAGGGCAAAGGCCTTGAAACTGACGGTATGAACCGCAACCTGATGTTCGACCCGGCAGAGATTGATCACGTAATACTTACCCATGCACATATTGATCACTCGGGCTTGATCCCTTATATTTACAGGCTTGGATTCCGCGGCTCGGTAATCTGCACCAGCGCCACCCGCGACCTTTGTGCCATTATGCTGGCCGATAGCGGTCACATACAGGAGGGTGACGTAAAATGGTTTAATAAACGCCGGGTACAAAAAGGGCTTGCACCGGTAGAACCTATTTACACTGAGAAGGATGCACGTGCCTGCCTTGAATTATTTATAGGAGTAGCTTATGACAGGAAATTCCGCATAGACGATAACATCAAAGTAAAGTTCACCAACACAGGTCATATGCTTGGCAGTGGAACAGCATTGCTCGAAATAAACGAAAACGGTAAAACTACCCGTATTGCTTATACCGGCGATATAGGTCGGCCGGAAAGCCGGATACTGAAATCACCTCAACCTTTTCCACAATGCGATTACCTGATTACAGAGTCAACCTATGGAAACCGGCTGCATCCGAAATTGCAGGAAGCTGAAGGGGAACTTTTACGCGTAATCCGCGAAACCTGTGTTGACAGAGGCGGCAGGGTTATTATACCTTCCTTTGCTATTGGCCGGACGCAGGAAGTGGTTTATGCGCTGAACAAGTTTTTCAATGATGGTATTTTACCAAAAGTGAATATTTACGTGGATAGTCCGCTGGCAGTAAATGCTACCGATATTTTCAGATTGCATACAGATATACTGAATGCAGATGTGGCTAATGAGATGCTTACCGATCCCGATCCATTCGGATTTAATTCCCTGTTTTACATAAAAAGCGCAGAAGAATCAAAGAAATTGAATGACAACAAAAAACCTTGTGTGATTATATCGGCATCGGGTATGATGGAAGCAGGCCGTATCAAACACCATCTTGCAAACAATATTGAAAATCCAAAAAATACCATTCTGGCTGTTGGATACTGTTCACCGAACACATTGGGTGCACGAATTTTAAATGGTTCCGACGAGGTTTCCATTTTTGGCATTAAACATCCGGTTAAGGCTAAAGTTGAGCGCATCGAAGCATTTTCGGGACATGGCGATTATAACGAAATGGCTGAATATTTAAGTTGCCAGGATGCAACAATGGTTAAAAAAGTGTTCCTGGTTCATGGCGAATACGCAGCACAGTCAGCGTATAAAAGCATACTGGAACAAAGAGGTTTCAGTAATATTGAAATTCCGGTAGCAGGTGAAGAAAGAGATCTGTAGCAAAAAGAACTGTTAAAACTCTTTGGCAGACGACTATGATTATGAAATTGATCTCTGGCTTTGAAAATCACATATTGAATTAATCCGGATAGCATCTGAGAGAAATTTCGGATGCTATTTTTGTGATCGCTAAATTAGATGCCGGAACAATAAATTTTGAGTGAGTCTTCTCTTTTTCTACCACTTTTAGACAAAAAGACCTTTTATTCACAACTTTTTCCATTCACTACTGTTTGTTAATCGAATTACAATATTGAATTTTGAATCGAAAATAATTATTTTTTAATCGTACAAACACTCAATAAATATGAAAAAACTGATATTTACCGCAGTATTCCTATTTTTATCAGTCTGCATGATTGCTCAACAAAATAAACCTATCCAGACCGACCAGGTTATTGTACGATTCAGAAATGGTGTGATTTTAGATGATTTATCCAAATCCAGACTTCAAACCGGAGCCAAGGAAGTTGATAAGATCACTTCGTCAAATGATGTACAGAATATCCGAAAGCTGTATACCGGTAAAATGTCCGGTTACCAAACTTTCGTTCTGAAGTTCAACGCAGGTACCGATATTTCTAAAATTGTTGATGAACTTACAAAAACGGAAGCGGTTCTGTATGCAGAGCCGGATTTCATTGGTCAGGGTAGCGGCGAACGCGGCGTTAGCCCTAATGATACCTATTACAACCGGCAATGGGGACAAAAAAATGACGGAACTTTTTCAGCTTCGTTTGCAATCGCCGGCGCTGATATCGAAATGGAATAAGGCTGGGCGCTTGAACAAGGAGATACATCCATAGTTGTTGGAATTATTGATTCAGGATGTAAACTCGACCATCCTGATCTGCAAGGCAGGATATGGAGAAATTATGATGAGATTCCCGGCAATGGAATTGATGAAGGAAATAATGGATTTATAGATGATTTTCAGAGCTGGGATTTTGCATACAATGATAATAACCCTATTGATGACTATGGACACGGTACTAATGTTACTGGTATTATTGGCGCAAACGGGAATAACGATATAGGGTATGCCGGAGTGGACTGGAATTGCAAACTAATGATATTAAAAGGATTGAATAACCAGAATTGGGGTTATTATTCCTGGTGGAGCGATGCTATACATTATGCAGTCGACAATGGGGCAAAAGTGCTCAATATGTCAATTGGAGGTACGGATGTTTCAGAATTTTTACGCGATGCTGTTAATTATGCATTAAACCAGAATGTAACAATAGTTGCCTGTATGATGAATACTAACAGTAACACTGCTTTTTATCCTGCGGCTTACCCGGGAGTAATTGCAGTAGGCTCAACCAATCCTGATGATAAAAGAAGCCATCCATTTTTCTGGAGTACTACAAGCGGGAGCAATTATGGCTCACATATATCGGTTGTTGCTCCCGGCAACTATATTTATGGATTGAATTACCAATCGAATACGAGTTATAACTCCTACTGGGGTGGAACATCACAGGCTGCACCGCATGTATGTGGCCTGGCCTCATTATTACTGGCCCAAAATCCAGAATTAACACCTTCTCAGATTAAAACCTTGCTGCAAAGTACTGCCGAGGACCAGGTTGGCGATCCCGCTGAAGATACTCCCGGCTGGGATCAGTATTACGGATATGGAAGAATTAATGCTCATAATGCCTTGTTGCAGTTATCAGGTGTAAGTAACAAAGACAAAAAAAATCAGAAATTTATAGTGTATCCCAATCCAAATAATGGAATAATCAACTTAAACCTGCTGAATGCTCTCGGAAACAATTCAGTTGTTACAATTATCAACTCCCTTGGCCAGGTGGTTTACAGTGAAGAAGTTAAAGATCAGATCAGTGCCATTCATATTCCCCGGGTCCCGGGAATTTATTTCATCAGAGTAAAACAAGGAACCACGGAGCAATCAACTAAAATCCTAATCAATTAGGCAATATATAATAACCACTAGTTTGCTTTTGCAAAAATTAGTTTCATACTTTTTGAAGCTTATCTTACCATGAAATAAAGAAAGCAAAAAATGTTTATATTTTAATTCAGAAGGAGTTTGAAATACTCATTTTGGATGAAAACAAATATCCGGAAAACATTAAAGTAGTTTTTCTTTCAAAGTGTTGTTTATACAATAACAATTTTCATTAGGTTTGTGAAGCAAATAACAGTTCTATGGGCTACACAAAACTACAGTCATTCGCACTTGTAATACTAAGAATTACAATCGGTTGGCATTTTCTCTATGAAGGTGGAGTTAAGATTCTTAATCCACACTGGACAGCAAAATCCTATTTACTTGATTCAGGTGGATTTTTAAAAGGTTTTTTTGAGATGATTGCAGGAAACCAAACCCTGCTTTCAATTTCCGATACTGCAAATGCCTGGGGGCTTGCACTGATTGGATTATCACTACTGCTTGGAATATTTACCCGCTATTCGAGCATTGCCGGCATAGTATTACTACTTTTGTATTACCTCTCGCACCCGGCTTTTCCCGGAATCGAATATTTATTCCCATCGGATGGCAGTTACTTCATCATCAATAAAACACTGGTTGAGTTATTCGCACTACTGGTAGTATTTGCATTCCCTACATCACATATTTTCGGTCTGCAACGAATGATAAAAAGCAATAAAATATTTCTGGCATAACATGGCACAAGAGAATCAGGAAAATAAATCAGGAAAACTAAGCCGTCGGGATATACTGGCCGGGTTGGCAGCTTTACCATTAGTGGGTATTGTTGGCTATGGATTACTGCGGAATAAAGCCGAGGCGGAAAAACTCAATTCAAGCCTTCTGAGCGATATCAAACCGGAAATTCAAAGTGGAATCCCGCCTTTAATTGAAGGAAAGACGTTGCGAATTGGAATTATAGGCTCAGGTGGTAGAGGTGGCTATTTAATGAAAGCTATGGGTTTTGTTAATCCTGAACGCATTGATGAATATACTGAAAAAGGTAAAACAGATAAATATTGGGCGCAGTATCTGGAAGATTTCAAGGCTCAGGATAACCTGAATATTAAAATTACTGCCATTTGTGATGTGTTCGACAAGAATGCGGAAAAGGGTGTTGCTGCCGGAGCGAATGCTTATCGCAATGGCAAAGGCGGAAAGATGGATGATACTCCAAAACGCTTTACCACTTATACAGAATTAATAGCTTCGCCTGATGTGGATGCAGTTGTTATTGCCACACCCGACCATTGGCATGTGCCTGTTGCACTTGAAGCAGCCCGGAAGGGCAAACATGTGTATTGCGAAAAACCGCTTTCGTGGTCAGTAGCCGAAACGTATGAAATCAGAAAAGTTGTTAAAGAATCGGGCATTGTTTTTCAACTCGGTCACCAGGGAAGACAAACGGAAAGTTATAATGTTGCAAAGTCGCTTATAAAGCAGGATGTAATTGGCAAAATTTCGTTGATTGAAGTATGCACCAACCGCAACGATCCAAACGGCGCATGGGTTTACGATATTGATCCTGAAGCCAATGAGAAAACAATCGACTGGAAACAGTTTATAGGTCAGGCACCATGGCACGATTTCAGTCTTGAAAGGTTTTTCCGCTGGCGCTGCTGGTGGGATTACAGCACAGGACTTAGCGGTGATTTATTCACACACGAATATGATGCTTTGAACCAGATACTTGATCTGGGCATTCCAAACTCAGCGATGGCTTCGGGAGGAATTTACTTCTTCAAAGATGGCCGTACCGTTCCCGATGTTCTGAATATGGCTATGGAATACTCCGATCGTGATCTGACACTTTTGTATAGTGCTACACTTGCCAGCGAAAAAAACCGCGGCAAAGTAATTATGGGTCATGATGCGTACCTAGAACTGAGTGATACGCTTATTGTGAGTGTTGATCCCCAATCTACTCGTTACAAAGAAAAACTGGAACAAGGTTTGGTTGAGCCATTTAAACCTATTTTCTCTTATGTTCCGGGACAGGGAGCTGTGGATGCTGTTACTTCCCCAACTGAGAAATACTTTGCCGGACGAGGTCTTTTATACACCTATCGAGACGGGAAAGCAGTGGATACTACACATCTGCATCTTCGCGAATGGATCAATTGCATCAGGGCAGGAAACGGAACTCAGCCAAGCTGCAATATAGACCAGGCTTTTGAGGAAGCAATGACGGCACATATGGGAACCATTTCGTATAAAGAGGGACGCAGAACGTATTGGGATAAGGAGAAAGAAGTTATAGTTTAGATTGATTAGTTAATGGAAAATCGTTAAGAAACCGTTATTAAATGTCGGTATTGTTGGCTTTGGTCTTTCAGGACAGGTTTTTCATGCTCCCTTTATTGATGTAAATCCCCATTTTAATCTTCATTCAATTGTAACTACAGGCACGCTGGCTGGAGAAAAATATCCGCTCGTAAAAATAACGCCTTCCTTTGATGATTTGTTAGCCGAGCCTGAAATTGATATTGTAATTGTATGTTCGCCAAATGCATTGCACTTCCAG